>CAVJZJ010000005.1:0-97094 GCA_963653995.1 Flexilinea sp. | reverse complement strand
ACCATATCCTCGACAAGGCCTCCGCTTACGTCTACCGAAAAGTGACTGAGGCTGGCTTCGTCTGTTGTATACTGAAAGGTCAGGGCAACGCCGTGCTTTATCCCAACCCAATCGTTCGCACACCGGGTGATGTAGACGTGTGGGTGAAGGCAACACGGGCTGAGATACGCACGCTTGCCGCAACGTTGTCGAAACTCAACGGACGAGTAGGCGAGGAAAGTCTCAATCATATCGAACTGACGGTGAATGGTGTTGCGGTGGAACTGCACACCACACCGGCCATTATGTCCAGTCCGCTGCACAACCGTCGTATGCAAAGATGGTTGCAGGCGAATATTGCGGAGCAATGCGCAAATACGGTATCATTGGCTTCTGAGGAAACCGGTCGTGTGGCAACGCCCACCGCAACATTCAATGCCGTGTACCAACTCTTTCATCTCTACCACCACTATTTCTTTGAAGGTGTGGGATTGCGGCAGGTGGTAGACTACTATTTTGTATTGTCCAAACTTCCCCGTGCGGCTGATGAAATGGTCGCTCTTCAACACCATCTTCATCATTTGGGGCTATGGAAATTTGCCAGGGCAATGATGTTTGTACTGCGTGAGGTGATGGCTATGCCAGCCGACCAGATGATTGCACCTCCCGATGCCAGCCGCGGGCGCTTGTTGCTCAAGGATATAATGTATGGCGGCAACTTCGGACAATATGAGACACGTTATCATTTCGGCAAGGGTGTGGTAGGGCACAATCTGCAACGTCTCTTCCGGGATGTTCGGTTGATGGTCTACTATCCGGCGGAAGCGATGAGCGAACCGTTGTTTAGAATAGGCCATTTCCTTTGGCGATTGAAACAATAAAGGCGAGTTCTTACAAGAACCCGCCTTTATTGTTTCTATACCGTATCTTTTTTCCTATTCTGTTTTCTTGGTCATCACGCACTGCATGCCGGTGTAGATGTAACTGGCCCCGCCGTACCACGCTCCGAAATTGCTGAAGGTGATGGTCTTGTCGCTATTGATAATTCCCGTCACTGCGGCAGACTCATCGTCAGCATCGGCAAAGGTGTAATAGCCGCCCCAATTCTGTTTCGGACTGACGGTCAGCGTGCCAGCCTCAAGGTCGACCGTGGCCGTGAAATTGTCTTCCCAGTCATAGAAATTGTAGATATTGACAGTGCCGTCGCCATTATCGGTGATGGTCACCTCATCGGTACGGTCAATAGTAGCCCACGATGTAAAGTCGAAATAGTCATACCCTGTCACATGGGCGCTGTAGGTACCGCAAATGTCATCGATGGTCAATGCTGCGCTTTCCCATGTGAAAGTGTCGTAGCCCCATTCTCCTACTAATGTTCGGTCCATTTGGTAGAGATAAGTACCAAACCACAGTTCGCCTTTGCTCTTGTTGCCCTCAAAGTTGGAGTAGGACGCATCGCCGAGGTAGGAGCCAGTATAATATTGGCTACTGGGATAGAAGTATGTCCATCCGTCACTGTCGGTGTAAGCGTTCTGCGGTATGAGTATGCTTGTAGTTGCGTCTACACTGAAACTGATGTCGTAGCCTTCTTCCCCGAATGGCTTTTCTATGGTGTAGGTACCGTCATCGTAAGATACAATGTCAGCGGTGAAGTCTTTGTCAAGGGCTGCGGAGTGGTAGGTACCGGTGGCCCGCCATTGTTCCTGCTTTTTTATCTCTACACTGAAGGTGACCGTGAACGGTTCTGAGTCGGAGTAGTTTTCGTCGTCGCTTGTGGCGATGAGGGTCAACGTATAGTCGCCTACTGCAAGATTTCCGAAGGTTACACTGTTGCTGGTGGCTGTTCCTGTGTTGACGGTTTCTCCGCCGGATGTGAGGGTGTAGGTGTAGGCGGAAGCATGATCTACCTGAGGCCATGTCACAGTCACAGATGAACCGCTGATGCTGGTCTCTGCTTCCTGTGGTTTGCCCAATGGTTGTGGGGCGTTGGTCGTCGCCGTGAGCGTAGCAATGGGAGATGTGGTGTGGCTACCGTCAACGGGCGAGTAGGCCCATACCTTGAGTGTGTAGGTCGTGTTGTGTTTTAGTCCCGTGGCGATATAAGATGTGGCACTGGTGACGCCCCCGTATCCCGACACCTGCTTGTCATCGGCATCATACAATTCGTAGGCATATTGTGAAGCACCTTCTACGGGCGCCCAACTGAAGGAAATCGTGCTTACCGTCTTGGCACCTTCGCTGACAACGGGAGTCTGCAGAGGCGTCTTGGTCACCGTGTCATCACTACAAGAGGTGAAGGTTGTGAAGGCAACGGCCATCAACAACCATACATAATATAGTCTTTTCATAGCGGTTTTACTTTTGAGGTTCGAAATACATGTACACGTAGTTGTAGTACTCGTAGGTGCCGTCGGCGTAAGTGGTGTAGTATGTGCCAATTTGTGCAAAGCCTTTCTTGAATGAGATGTAACTGTAATCGGTGGTGCCGTACTGTCTCATGAAAGCCATTTCTGTGACGGTCTTGCTGCCGAGGGCAAACTCAGCCATCTTGTCGTTGGCCGTATCCCAAAGGTAGAAGCCCGTAACACCGTAGTCGCTATCGATGAAATTGTAGTAGTTGCCAGTGGGCTCTATCTTGTTGTAGCCCGATACCGTGGCTGCATCGCCGATGGTAAAGGTGAAGGCGAGTCCAGAGCCAAGGAAGTCCTGCACGCGATAGCGGTCGGTCTGTCCTAGACGCTGCAAGGGTACAATCCACTCGTAGGTGTTGCCCGATGATGTGACATATATGGTGTCGTTGGGGATGTAGTCTACCCATGCGGCATCCATCACATAGGAACTGTAGGTCGATGCTCCGTCAAGTTTTGTGTAGTGGTCTACGTACTCATCGGGAATAGCCAGTGAGAAGTTGTATTTTTTTGATGCTTCAAGCGCACCGAAGGAAATGGATAGCGTGGTGGTCTTTTGTCCGGCATCAAACTTAACGGAGGCAGGTATGGTGAGTCCCGCATCTGCACTCTTACAGACAATAGGTATCTCGGCGGTCTGAGTGGTATCTACGCGTGATACCTTTACGTCAATGTTGGTTACGGTACCCGGCTCATTGATGAAGTCATCGGGATTGCTACTGTCGAAATATACTTTCATACAGTCGTTGGCTGTGGGCTGGCCGGGTGTGTAGTCCGTGTCGGCACTGTCTGCGCATGAGGATAGGCAGAGCAGTACGGAGAACAACAGGGACAGATATTCTATGGTCTTTTTCATAGTCGTTGGAAATTTATAGAACCTACCTTATTTACAATACTGTTTCGCATAAGATGTGGCATCGGGGTTCATAACAATGCCCTGATTGAAACTGCGCTCGGCTTCGGGAATGTAGAAATTGAGCCACGGGGCAACGTATCCTCCACCCTTCGAGGAGTACTTGTAGGAGGAAAGGTAGTTGCTGCCTTCATAGTTGCGGTCGATCTTGAGGCCCAATCGCTTGTAGTCGTTGAACATGATGTCTTCACCCCAAAACTCTATGTATTTCTGTGCGATAAGTTCGGTGATGAATTCTTCTGCATTTGTGGCTTTGCATTTGTAGGTGCTCTTGGTGTAGCGGTAGCCGTTGATGAAATCTTCAAGCATCTGCTTGGCGGCAGCGAGTCCCTGAGTATGGAGGGCTGCTTCGGCTTTGATGAAGTACATTTCCTCGACGCGCATCAGTGGAAATTGTACAAGAAGTCCTTCTTCTTCGGCATCCATATTGCCGCCGGCTGCACGGAATTTCAGACTGGCATAGGCAGGAAGACGATGCCAACTTGTATTGCTGGAGGTAGTGGCGGCGGTGGAGTCTTTGAGTTGGGTCGTATATTTGGACGGCACGGTGTGTGCTCCGGCATCCTCTGGTGCTACCCATGAAGTTTTACGAAAGTCATCGTCCCCCATTTTATCGAAGAGGGCACTACTGATGCATCGGTATTCTTTGGTGTATGCGGGGAATGCCCATGTCGGTTCTACGGCGTAGTTGCCGGTGAGGGTCATCCAATAGCGGGGTGTGTTTTCGGTAGAACTATATTTGATGTCCCATATCCAAGCCTGATTGGCCGTATTGAAACCAGTCTTGACATCTTGCCATTGACTTTGCGTGGTGGGGGAATATCCTGCGGCCATCACTTTGTCGGCATAGGAAGATGCCTTGCGGAAACAATCGTTGGCTGAGGTGATGCCGAGAGCCTTGTAACCGTCAGCATCAGACTCATGGCTCAGTTGGGTTGCAAGGTCGTCGGCGTGGAGACTGAATCGCGAACCGAGTATCATCCAAAAGCGGGCCATCAGCACGTTTACTACATCGATGTTGATATCGTTCTTATCGCTACGGTCGTAGTCGCTGATGTTGGCTTCGGCTGTAGAAAGATCGTTGTAGATGAAGCGGTACATGGTGTAGAAGGGTGCACGGGGATTGTTTTTGGCCTCGTCATTGGTGGTTTTCTCCGTTACGAGAGGTACGGTCAGTCCCATTGCTCCGTTGGATACGGCCTTTTGGTCGAGTTCGCTGATGCCGGTCTTGTAGAATTCGTACATCATGCAGAGGTGTAGATAACTCAGCGCTCTATATGTGCGGGCGATGGCCAATTGCTGACAGATGCTTGTGGGTGATGTGGCTTCTTGGCGTGCGGCCAATATGCGGTTGCAGTTGTTAATGAAACTGTAATAATAGTAGTACGGGTAGCCGCCGTATGCTGATAGGTTGGTGCAGGCTTCGGTGGTGTACTGGTAATTGAAGTCGGTGCCGGTGGTCGGCATGCCATCGAGACAGATGTCGCGCATGAGCATATAATTGGGGTAGCCCCAGTCGGCCACGGCCTCTGTCCATGATCCTACATAGTCGCTACTGGTACCGCCGTAGGTATCGGTTTGTGTCATTTTGGCTTTCAGACCAGTGATGAGTTTGCTGAACGCTTCGCTGTCTTGACTGATCTGACTGGTGGAGGCGATGGAACTTTGTGGTTCCAAATCATCCATACAACTGCCCAATGTAAGTGTGAGCGCTGCTACAGGAAGGAGATATGTCTTTTTGAACAATGTTTTCATAATCGTATTCGCTGTTTAGAATTGTACGGTAAGTCCGGCGGTGACGGTGCGAGCAGGGGCGTAGCAGATGCTGCTGCTCACCGAACCTGCGTAACTGATGCGTGGATCGAAGCCTTTGCGCTTGCTCCAGTAGGTGAGGTTCTCACCTGATACATAGAGCCGGATGCTTGACAGCCCGATGTGTGAAATCCATTTCTTGGGGAAAGTGTAACCCAAGGATACGTTTTGCAGTGCCAACCAACTGGCATCGGTCAGGAAACGGTCTGACGTGTAGGCTGAATAGATATCATCGTATTGCAGGCGTGGAATGTTTGAACCAGGGTTGCTTGTTCTCCATGCATTGAGCAAATCTTTATGTAGAGCCTTACCAGTAGAACCAGCGGTCGGGTTGCTCATGAGATCCATGTAGTTCCAGTCCATGGCTTTTCCGCCGACAGAGTAGGCAAAGGCGATGTTGAAGTCAAACCCGTAGGCAGACAATGTCGTGTTGAAGCCACCATAGAAGTCGGGTAGGGCAGTGCCGCAGTTGAAGTAGTCCTCGTCTTTGGAGATGTCTGTCGGGTTTTTGGTTGTCGTGAGGTTGCCGTCGGCATCGTGGATGTACCACATGGATAGTCCATCGTCTGCCACACCTGCATATTTTATCAGTCGCCAGGTGTACATAGGCAGACCTTCACCGTAGTAGTAGGAACCGCTGGTGTAGCCGGGGTGTCCACCGTCGAGCGTATTGTAGCGGTTGTCTTCATTGAGACGGGTGATTTTGTTCTTGTAGGCGGTGAGGTTGGCTCCGATGGTCCACTTGATGTCTTTTGTCGATATGGCATCGCCTTCAATCTCGATTTCCACACCCTTGTTCACCATGTCACCCACATTGCTTGAGTAGCCAGCGTAACCTTGTGAGAGAGGTACACGCACGGTGCAGAGCATGTCGGTGGTTTTGCGGTAGAAGTAATCGAGTCCACCACGTAGACGGCTGCCGAAAAGTTCGAACTCAAATCCGGCATTGAAGTTGCTCACCGTTTCCCATGTGATTTTCTCATTTCCCACGTTGCTCAGAATCAGACCGATTTCGCTGCCGTCACCTTTTTGTATGGTGTACGTGTCGGTGTAGAGAAAGTCGCTGATGTTGTCGTTTCCATTCTGTCCGAAGGATGCCTTCAGTTTCAGAAGATTGAGCCAGGAGACATCTTGCATCCAGTTTTCCTTGGTCAAGATCCATGCTCCACCAAACGAATAGAAATTGCCCCAACGGTGGTCGGGATGGAAACGTGAGGATGCATCACGTCGGTAGGATACCTGTCCGAAGTATTTACCATCGTAGTCGTAGAGACCGCGGAATATCCATCCTTCGGTTTGATACTGGCTCTTGTATGATCCGTTGCTGATGTAGGTCGTGGCACCATTGAGTTCCTGGTTTCCGAAGTAGGAAAACATATTCTTGCGGTCGCCCGTCATATAATCGTAGTCGTGGGAGTAGTTCTCGTGGCCAGCAAGTAGAGAGATGTTGTGTTTGCCGAAACTCTTGTTGTATTTCAGCAACTCCTGGAAGTTGACTGAATAGTAATTGTAGTTGTATTTGTAGACATAGCCAGAGGGATAACTCATGTAACCGTATCCGTAGAATGGGTTGACGGTTTGAGTCATACGGTTGCTACTACTGTAAACGCTTCCGTTGAGCGTGGCTTTCAGACCGTCCCAAATGTCAATGTCGGCAAATCCATTGAGTGTGAATGTGTTTGAAATGGTATTGTTGGTGTTGAGCGCAGCATCGGTGATACCGTTTACCTGTTTTTCATAAGGGCGGATGTAGGAAGAACCCAAATACATACCGTCGCCATAGTCGCCTACCTTGCCATACTCGTTGGTGAGGATGTTGCCATCGCCATCGCGCAAGTAAACGGGATAGATGGGACCCATCAGACCAGCTTGGTAGAAAATGTTTGAACCGCCAGTGCTGTTTTCATCGGCATTGTTGGTATTGCTATGAGCGAAGTTGATGTTTCCGCCTACGTTGAGCCATTTGGTGGCTTGGTAGTTGGCTTTCATACGGCCGGTATAGCGCTCATAGTTGGAGCCAATCACGATACCGTCATTGTTGAGATAACCCAATGATGCATAAAACTGTCCTTGATTGCCCCCCCCGTTGATACTGAGATTGTATTCCTGCCTGAGCGCGGTGCGGTAGGTCTCGTCAATCCAGTCGTCGGGGTAGATGGTATAGACCTGTCCGTTGTTGTAGATACGGTTGCCGAGTGTCGCATTGGGATTAAGTTTCCCATTATCGCCGATAAGGTATTGTCCTTCGGGTACGGAGTAGGGTATGTAGGTCAGACCGCCGTCTCCAGATGACTTGTAGAGCGTGTTGTTGGCATTCACATGGGCCGTGTAGGGACTTTGGCCGTTGGCAATATTGTAGTTGTAGTGGGCCTTGTAGTAGGTCTCAAGGTATTCGGCAGGGTTGTCGATGGTCTCGTAGCGCTTGGAACTGCGGCTGCTCCATCCCAATTTGGCATCAAAGGTGATATTGGCTTTTCCTTGGCTTCCTTTCTTGGTGGTAATGATGATGACACCGTTGGCGCCGCGTGCGCCATAGAGCGCATTGCTTGCTGCATCTTTGAGTACGGTGATGCTGGCTACATCATTAGGATTGATGCTGTTCCATAGACCGTCGTAGGGTACGCCATCGAGTACGATGAGTGGGTCGTTGCCAGCATTGAGCGAACTGATACCGCGGATACGGAATTCGGGATTGGCATCTGGTGAACCGGAGGACGAGAAAGACTGCAAACCAGCAACATTGCCTTGAAGAGCATCCATCACGTTGTTTACCTGTCGCTTTTCGATGGCTTTGCTGTCTACTATGCCGGCGGAGCCCGTAAACGAGGATTTCTTCTGTTCTCCGTATGCTACAACGATGACCTCATCGAGAAGGCTGTCCTTGGAGCGGAGACTTACTTTCATACCAGATTGGGCTTTTACGGTCTGCGTCTCCATACCGAGATAGTTGATCACAATCAACTGACCTTGCTTTACACTTGGCAAATTGAATTTACCATTCATGTCCGTCACGGTGCCGGTCTTTGTGCCTTTTACCGTGATTTGGGCACCCATCACAGGTTCTCCGCTTTCGTCGAGAACCTGTCCGCCTACTGTTCCAGGCTGTTGTGCCATCAGTTGTCCCGATGCTGCGAGCAACAAGGAGACTGTCATAACCTTAATTCTCATATACTGTCTTTATCTGTCTCTCTTTGTGGGGTGCCGCTTTTTCTATTCTCTCTCTATAATTATTGAAGTGTTCTAAGTGTCAGAACCAACCAATATCGTGGAAATCCTAAAAACTTCTAAAAAACTTTTGCAAAGTTATTATTTTTAATTTACATAACAAAACATAAATCTCATAAAATGGATATAAGTATGTCAACTTGTTTTGTTTTCTTTTGTTGTGTGCGCAAAAAGGTTGTGGTTTTATGGTTTTGCTTTGAAAGGTGTTTTGTGGTATGTAGGAAAATAAAAGGGTTGTGTCGTCTTTTGACACAACCCTTTTTCATATTGTATTTTGTATTATAGTTACTGCAGGATGCTGACTTCAAATTATGACAGACCTTCTATTTCTCCGTTGATGATGTCTATATGGTTAGCTTGCGGATCTTTGGGTAGTCCAGGCATGCGCATGATATTTCCAGCGATGATGACAATCATCTCGGCGCCGGTATTGAGAACGATATCGCGTACGTTGACTTCAAATCCTGATACTACGCCATAGAGTTTTGCATCTGTCGAGAACGAATACTGTGTTTTGGCGATGCAGATGGGGAAGTGGCTGATGTTTAGGTCGCTGATCATCTGCAGTTTCTTTTTGGCGGCTGCGGTGTAGGTGACTTTGGCTGCGCCATAGATGTTTTTGGCCACCTTCTCTACCTTTTCTGTGACACTGTCAGAATCGTTGTAGGCATATTGCATGGGGGCTGAGGGATGTTTCTCGATGGTTTCGGCGACGAGACGTGCCAAATCTTCAGCACCCTCACTACCCTTGGCGTAGGCATTGTTGACGGCAAATCCTACACCCAGCGCTTGGCAATGGGCTTCGACGAGTGCTATCTCAGCATCGGTATCTTCCGCATATCTATTGAAGGCGACAACGGCAGTTTGTCCGAAACTCTGAAGATTGTGGATGTGCTTGTCGAGATTGGCAAGTCCTGTGGCCAGTCCCTCCTCGTTGGGCTCTTTTATCTTGTCTGCCTCAACGCCGCCGTGCATCTTCAGTGCCTGTGCTGTAGCAACGATGACGGTGAGTTTAGGTTGCAGCCCGCTCTTTCGACATTTTACGTCGTAGAATTTCTCTGCGCCGAGGTCTGCACCGAAGCCTGCCTCTGTGATGACATAGTCGCCGAAGGTCATGGCCATCTTGGTGGCCAAAATGGAGTTGCAACCGTGTGCGATATTGGCAAATGGTCCACCGTGTACGAAAGCAGCTGTGTGTTCGGTGGTCTGTACGAGGTTGGGAGAGAGTGCGTCGCGCAACAAAACGGTGATGGCACCGGCTATGCCGAGGTCCTTGACCGTGAAGGGCTTTCCTTCTATGGTGAAACCAAGCAGTATGTTCTCGATGCGACGGCGCAAGTCGTCTTCGTCAGTAGCAAGACACAGTATGGCCATGATTTCGGAGGCAGGTGTGATGTCAAAGCCTGATTCGCGTACGATGCCGTTGGCTTTGCCGCCCATACCAGTCACGATGTCGCGCAGACCGCGGTCGTTGACATCGAGTACACGATTCCACAGTACTTCCTTCAAGGCAAATCCCTTGTCCTTATTCTGGTACATGTAGTTGTCGAGAAGGGCCGTAATCATGTTGTGGGCTGAGGTGATGGCATGGAAATCGCCAGTGAAGTGCAGGTTGATCTTCTCCATTGGCAGCACTTGGGTATAGCCGCCACCTGCTGCTCCGCCCTTCATTCCGAAGCACGGGCCGAGTGACGGTTCACGGAGTGCGCAGATGGCTTTCTTGCCGATACGGTTGAGGCCGAGTGCCAAGCCGATAGATACGGTTGTCTTGCCGATACCAGCCTTGGTAGGTGTGATGGCGGTCACCAGGATGAGGTTGCTTTTCTTTACCTTCTCCTCATCGATGAGGCGCACGGGTACTTTGGCGATGTAGTGACCATAATTTTCAATTTCCTTTGACGGAATACCGAACTTGTCGGCTACTTCCTGAATTTCAGCAAGTTTTATGCTGCGTGCGATTTCTATATCTGATTTCATATAATATAATAAGATGTTCTAAGAGATGTGACGCGGGTAACAATATAGTGACCTCCTTTTGGAAAAATGCTGATAAGCATTATGTCGTAGGAACCCCTTGGTCGTCGATTTTGACCAGTTCGTCGTAGGTGTTGTCCATTTCGGTTGCTAAAACCTTGACGTTGTCTTCTGTCTTGCACACCTTGAGGAACATTTCTCCAATATTGTCATCAGCACCAAACTGTACAGGAGTGTCGCCTATCAGTGCATTCATCGCATCGAGCATAAGATGGAGAAGTGATGCCTGTCGAAAGGACTTTTGTG
This sequence comes from Flexilinea sp., assembly GCA_963653995.1. Lineage (GTDB taxonomy): Bacteria > Bacteroidota > Bacteroidia > Bacteroidales > Bacteroidaceae > Prevotella. Next base: position 86,477 of record CAVJZJ010000005.1, on the reverse strand, counting down.
CAGTCGTGCCGCGTTCTACTCCCTTGGCGTAGGCTGTCATCACGGTGCGTACCACCAGACGAATGGCCAAACTGGTTTCGACGGTTTCTGGTTGTTGTGTGGTATTGTGTGTATAGTTGGACAGATGGTCGGCGATGGGAACGAATTTTCCGCCAAGGAGTCCTGAGAAGTTTTTGCGGTACTCCGCTATCATTGCTTGGTAGAGAGAGGCTGAGGCGCAGGCTTTCTCAACAAGTTCTATCATAGATTGCTTTTGTGCAGCAGCTTCACTTACGATGGCGGCAATCTCGTCGTAACTGAAATTCATGGCGGCAATAGGGTAGAACAGTGTGTCGTGAAATATACCGGATATTTCCTCGTAGTGTTCGAGCATGAGACGCTTGATGGTCTTGGGATTGTTCTTCTCGGAGGTATCAGCCGTATGGCAGTCGATAATGCCTGTAGTGAAGGCCCCGAAGAAGCCGCGTACCATAGCACCCATCAGTCTGTATTTGTCTGTCGTTTGTTTCATAAAAATGTCAAAGTGGCTCGGTCAATGCAAAGTTAGTCATTTGTCGGCGTATTTCGGAATTTTTAGGACATTTTAAAAACGAATGGTGAAAATGAAGATGTCAGTTGGAAGGCTATCTCCCGAAAAAAGCGTAAATTTGCACCATATAGCAGGTGTCGGTTCAGATGACGATGCCCAAAAACGAAAATACATGAATATTTTAGTAACAGGAGCCAACGGTCAACTCGGCCATGAGATGCAATTGATCGCCCAATGTAGTGATGGCCCATTGGCAATGGCCGGCAAGCACCGCTTCATTTTTACGGATGTGGCTGACGGATACGAGAAACTTGACATTACTAGTTTGGACGCTGTCCGGAATATGGTGAAAGCATACGATGTAGACATCATTGTGAACTGTGCCGCATATACGAATGTAGACAAGGCGGAATCGGATGAGACAATGGCAGACTTGCTCAATAATACTGCTGTCGGAAATTTGGCTAAGGCCATCGCCGAGGTCAATGGTACGCTCATACATATCTCTACGGACTATGTATTTCAAGGTGACCGCAACATACCTTGCAAGGAAGATTGGGACACTTGTCCGCTTGGTGTATACGGAAAGACCAAGTTGGCTGGTGAAAAGAGTATCCTTGCGACAGGCTGCAAATCTATCATTATCCGGACAGCCTGGCTATACTCGCAGTGGGGCAAGAATTTTGTCAAGACCATGCGCCAACTGACGGCTACTCGTGACTCTCTAAAAGTAGTGTTCGACCAAGTGGGTACACCTACCTTTGCCGTTGATTTGGCTCGTGCTATAGCCCATATCATTGCCACTGGGCAGACATACAAAACGGGTGTCTACCATTTCTCCAATGAGGGCGTGTGCTCTTGGTACGATTTTGCGAAGATGATTTGTGAGTTGAGCGGTAATACTTGCGATATACAACCATGCTATAGTGACGAATTTCCCAGCCCGGTAGAGCGACCACACTTTTCGGTACTCGACAAGACAAAAATCAAGTCTACGTTTGGCATGACGGTTCCCTATTGGACAGACTCTCTGAAAACCTGCATCTCGCAATTGGAAGGTCAAGCAGATTGACGCATTATCATTCACCGAAAAAAATATCCAACTTTATTATGGCAAAATACAAAAGATGCATCGTCATCACCGGCGGCGCCGGATTTATCGGATCGCACGTCGTGCGCTTGTTTGTCAACAAATATCCCGAGTATCATATCGTCAATCTTGACAAGTTGACCTATGCCGGCAATTTGGCCAATTTGGATGATGTCAAAGACAAAGACAACTATACATTCGTGCGTGGTGATATCTGTGACTATCCTGCGATGCAAAAACTGATGCAGGATTATCATGTGGACGGTATCATACATTTGGCAGCCGAAAGTCATGTAGACCGTTCTATCAAGGACCCGTTTACCTTTGCCCAAACCAATGTGATGGGTACGCTCACTCTTTTGCAAGTGGCAAAGGAGTATTGGGAAAGTCTGCCTGAGAAATATGAGGGCAAGCGCTTCTATCATATCTCAACAGATGAGGTGTACGGAGCATTGCAACTGACACATCCCGAGGGATTGGAATCGCCCTTTACGACTAAGGCTTCTTCCGAACACCATCATGCCTATGGTACAGAATTTTTTACCGAAGAGACCAAATACAATCCTCATTCTCCCTATTCTGCTTCGAAGGCCAGTTCAGACCATTTCGTCCGCGCTTTCCATGATACCTATGGTATGCCGACGATTGTGACCAACTGCTCCAATAATTATGGTCCCTATCAGTTCCCAGAGAAACTGATACCGTTGTTTATCAACAATATCCGTCATCGCAAGCCATTGCCAGTATATGGCGAGGGTCTCAATGTGCGCGACTGGTTGTATGTGGAGGACCATGCGAGAGCCATAGACCTCATTTTCCATCAAGGCAAGACGGCAGATACCTATAATATTGGCGGATTCAATGAGTGGAAGAATATTGATATCGTGCATGTACTCATAAAAACCGTAGATCGGTTGCTCGGACGGAAAGAAGGTGAAGATGAAACACTCATAACCCACGTTACCGACCGTATGGGACATGATCTTCGCTATGCTATCGACTCACGCAAACTGCAACGTGAACTGGGTTGGGAACCGAGTCTGCAGTTTGAAGAAGGTATCGAAAAAACTGTGTGCTGGTATCTTGACCACCAGGCATGGATGGACAATGTCACATCGGGCGACTATCAAAAGTACTACGAAAATATGTACGCTAACAGATAAAACCGAATATGTGGATGCTGGTATTTGGGTGTCTGCCTTTTGTCGGGTTGGCCTATGTGCTTTGGCACATATGGTTGTTGTTGCCTTGGACAGGAGGATGGAAGTGGTGCGTTATGGCCATCGCCATCGTATCATTTCTTTCCATCTTTCTCAATTTCTCGCGCACAATAGACAGGTTCCCGCTCAGATGGGCATCCGCCGTTTACGAGGTGGGCAACTCCTGTATTTTTATACTGCTCTATCTCGTGATGATTTTTCTTGTGCTTGATGTGGCGCGCATCTTACGCTTGATACCGAAGACGGCCCTTGTTGCCAATGGTATCACTGCGATAGTGTTGGTTGTCTTTATGGTAGGCATATTTCTCTACGGCAATCTACACTATCGCCATAAATACAGACAGGAATTGTCGTTACACAAGTCATCATGGAATGGAGGAACAAAGAAAATTATCTTGTTGAGTGACCTACACTTGGGGTATCACAATCATCGTGCAGAGTTCAGCAGATGGGTAGATATGATCAATGCCGAACAACCCGACATGATACTCATCGGCGGAGATATCATTGATATCAGTGTGCGTCCGCTGGTCGAAGAAAACATGGCAGCAGAATTCCGGCGACTGAAAGCACCTGTTGTGGCGTGTCTTGGCAATCACGAGTATTATAGCGGTGAACCGCAGGCTGCACAGTTTTACAAGGATGCAGGGATAACCTTGCTCCGTGATAGTGCTGTTACCATTGATGGAATACAAATTATCGGTCGTGACGACCGTACCCATATTCAACGGAAAGCGCTGAAAGATTTGCGCTCTTCATATCCTTCGAATGCCGGCTATACTATACTGCTCGACCATCAGCCCTACAAGTTGGAAGAGGCCGAACGTGAAAATATCGATTTCCAATTCAGCGGCCATACCCACCACGGGCAGGTATGGCCCATATCATGGATTACAGACCTATTGTATGAAGATGCCTTCGGGCCATTGCAGAAAGGACATACTTTCTATTACGTCAGTTCAGGTATGGGAATATGGGGCGGAAAATTTCGTATCGGTACACGGTCTGAGTATGTAGTGGCTACGCTCAGCCGCTAATTTTTTTCTGCAAAACACAATTACTACAAAGGCCTTGTACGAACGCTATAAGGCCTTTGTACGGTCGCTACAAGGCCCTTGTACGGTCAGTACAAAGCCTTTGTTGTATTTCAGTTTGTTTTATGAGTCAGCGCAAGTCTGAATGAGCATCTCGTGAAGTAAACAACATCCTGATACTGTGCGGAATACACGCTTTTCAAATGTCAGTATGCTTTCTTGCGAAAGGTTGTCTTCAAAGGCGTTGACCAGAAAGTCTGCCTCGAGAAGTATCTGCCAGTCTATGCCTTCTACCTTGTTGTAGGTATGGTGGTGAGCAATCAGAAAGCACACGCGTTGTATTTGTTGCTCGGTGTACCCTCCTACTTTTTCCATCACTTTCAATGCCTCTGCGGGGCCCAACTCCTCTTGATGTTTCCCGCCAGCATTGCCATAAATTCTTTCGCTGGCGTGTATGCCTACGTCGTGTAGAATAGCGGCGGTTTCGAGAATAAAGGTAGTTTCGTCGTCTACGTTTTCCAATCGGGCAATCGTAGCGGCGAAATCGTGTACCTTGATGAAATGTTGTATACGGGGAGCGTCACCCTTGTCATATTCCACCATGGCCGCTATCAGTTTTGCATGCTTGTATTCCATTGTGTCTTGATTACAATCGTATGGTTATGCTGCAAAGGTAAGGCATTTTTGCCAATATCCGCATTGTACGTTTGGCACTTTCGGGAAAAAATGGTAATTTAGCGACATAAACAAAAGATGAACAATAGTTTCGTTATGAGAGAATTCAAAGACTTGAAGATTGCTGTAGCCGGTACTGGCTACGTAGGTCTTAGTATTGCTACCTTGCTGTCCCAACACCATCCAGTGAAGGCTGTCGACGTGATCCCCGAAAAGGTAGAGAAACTGAACAATCATATATCCCCCATTCAGGATGATTACATAGAAAAGTATTTGGCAGAAAAGCCCTTGATGCTGGAGGCTACGCTTGACGGACGTGCAGCCTATGCCGATGCTGACTTTGTCGTGATTGCTGCACCTACCAATTACGATCCGGTGAAGAATTATTTTGATACGTCGCATGTGGAGGAAGTGATAGACCTTGTTCTTGAAGTCAACCCCGATGCGGTGATGGTCATCAAGTCGACTATTCCCGTAGGTTATACACGCAATCTTTATCTGAAGTATGCACAGAAGGGTGTGAACAAATTCAATCTGCTCTTTTCCCCTGAATTCCTCAGAGAAAGCAAGGCTTTGTATGACAACCTCTATCCGAGCCGTATTATCGTAGGCTATCCGAAACTGATAGACAAGGACGTATTTGCAGAAGAAAATAAGGCCATATCATCGGTGACAGATGTGGAGATGTTGAAGGAGGCAGCCAAGACCTTTGCGGCACTATTGCAGGAAGGAGCTATCAAGGAGAATATTGATACCTTGTATATGGGAGCGAAAGAGGCAGAGGCTGTCAAACTATTTGCCAATACTTATTTGGCACTCCGTGTCAGTTATTTCAACGAACTGGATACCTATGCTGAAGTCAAAGGACTTGATTCCCGTTCTATCATTCAAGGCGTAGGATTGGATCCCCGTATCGGAACTCACTACAACAATCCGTCGTTTGGTTATGGCGGTTATTGTCTGCCGAAGGATACCAAACAATTGTTGGCCAACTATCGGGATGTTCCCGAAAATCTTATCGAGGCCATTGTGGAGAGCAACCGTACACGTAAGGACTATATTGCAGATGCTGTTCTGAAGAAGGCTGGCTACTATGGCTATGACGAAAATAGCAGTTATGATGTGCAGAAAGAACACAATTGTGTTGTCGGTGTCTATCGTCTGACAATGAAGAGCAACAGTGACAATTTCCGACAGTCTGCCATTCAAGGTATCATGAAGCGTATCAAGGCAAAAGGTGCTGAGGTTATCGTGTATGAACCTACTCTTGAAGACGGAAGTACGTTCTTCGGAAGCAAAGTGGTCAACGACTTGTCCGCTTTCAAGCAGCAGAGTCAAGCCATCATTGCCAATCGGTATGATGCTTGCCTTGATGATGTGAAAGAGAAAGTCTATACGCGCGATCTGTTCCAAAGAGATTGATAGCGACTTCATACCTACCCACCAACGGTGAAAGAGCCAAGGATTGTCTTTGCAGACCTATCTTTGGCTCTTTCATGTTGGTGGAAGTTGACTTGATATAGAACCCGCCTATAGATAGCAGAGTTTTTTGAATGGACATTCAAAATGCTCGTTGGCACATTGCTTGCGGTTATCTGTAGGGGAAAATGGCTTGTCGGGGTCGAACAAATCAGCAAGTACCTGTTGAAGTTCTTTGGTGAAATCTTCTTGATAGAGTTTGACGTTTGTTATAGGCGATTTGTCAATGCATAGTATAGGGCTGTATTGGTCTGTCACTTTTTGCTTGATAAAGAGCAGACCGGGTGAAACAGGCTTCTTGTCGGCATTCAGTTCTGAAGATTGGTCGATAATGTTGGCATAGAAGATGGTCTGGAAGGCATATTCAGCCAATTGCCTTGTATTCTCATTGCGGCAGAATATATCTTCGACCGATTTTATATTTGCCTCTTTGGGCTTTCCTGTTTTGTAGTCAATGACACGAATAGTGGTCTTTCCGTCTGCGCCAATCACTTCATCAAGTCGGTCTATTATACCACCGATGTGCAGTGGAAATGCAGGACGGCCGGGAACGCAGACGCTCAGCGTTGTGCTGACCTTTTTCTCGAGACCCAGTATCTTGAATGGAGTCAGTTGTCTATCAATGTTGAGCAATTGGCGTAGATAACCGATAATCACTTTACGGTTGATAATTTGCAGACCATTGTATTCGGGACGTGATGACCTATTGCCGTCAGTTTTGAACAGTTCGTCATCAAAAGCCTGGTCTACGATTCTCTCTATGACGCCTTCTTCTTGCAATAATTTGTCAATGTACGGTTTGCTTACATTGCCACCGTCGGCGAGTGCCTGACGGTAGGCCAGTTCGGCAGCACGATGGAAGATGAGGCCAAACATACGGTTGTCTGAGATGTCATCTCCGCTATCTGGTTCCTTGATATTGGCTACATGCTGATAGAAAAATCGTAGAGGACAGTCTATGTAGCGGTTGATGGCCGATGGTGACAGGTATTCTATGTTATGCAATTGCTGCATGACATGTTCGTCCTTCACTATGGGATGTACATTACGGTCTATCGTGTTGTCGCCAGTCTGCATGGACAGCCTCTGTATTTTCAGCGGACTTTCTACCAACAACTGCAGAAGGAAGCGGCTAGGCTCTTTTGACTTACCATCGACTTGCACATCGCAGTAGGCAATGGTGATGTCGTTGGCACGTTGGAGTAATCGGTGAAAATAGTATGAGTAGATGGCCACCTTGTTGTCAATGGTGGTCAGACCATAAGCCTTGCGTAGGGAATAGGGTATGAAAGAAGCATCATTGACCCCCTTGGGCATGTTGCCCTCGGTGCACGAAAGCAGTAACAAGTGGTCGAAATCAATATTACGGGTCTCAAGTACACCCATTATCTGTAGTCCGATGGCCGGTTCTCCATGGAAAGGTACAGAGGTGGAGTCTATGAGTTGGGTGATGAGGCGTCGCAGTGTGATGATATTTACATCAATGTCTCCATTGGCGGAAAGTGTTTCCAAACGGCTGAGTATGGTGTAGGCACGGAATACTGATTCTTGGAAAAGAGCGTCAGAATCATCTTTTCCTTGTATGCCAATTTGTTGTATTTGATCAGCCATCCATCTGATCAACAATAGGTTGAACTGTATGTCGGCGCTGAGCGTTTGATCCGATGCAAGAGTGTAGTGGGTGAGCGGGCAGAAGAGACGTTTTAGCCCATCGTCTATTCCCAACCTTTCCTGTGAAGGGTAGTAGATGTGATTGTCAGTGAGTTCCTGTAGAAGTGTGGATGAATTATCTGACAAGTATTTTGCGTAGGGATGTCTCAGTACTTTGTTGACGTAGTGCAGATTGTATTTGTCGGATTGCTTACGTACGCCCAAGGTTCTCAGATCTAGCAACTGGCTGATGAGTGAGGCCACAGGTGTCTGTCCGAGTGGATAACCTGTAGTGACGTTCACTTTGTCTGTTTCGGAAGGAAGATTGTGCAGTACTGCCTGAAGTACATTTTCGTCGCACATCACAATGGCTGTATGTCGACCAGCCTTCAGTCTTTCTTCCTCTCCAAGCCATTGTGCCACGTATCGGGCCTGAATATTTTCGGTGGTGGCGTTGATGAAGGATACAGTTTTGGACTTTACAAAATTGTTGTATATGTTCTCGTTGTGGATGTCGAGTTCGTTGGGAAAAGCGCTGAGATATTGTGCGATGTAGTGCCCTGCCTCATTGCGTATGGCGTTGGGTGTATTGCCATGGGGCATATAGTAGGAGTCGAAGTCCCAATAGAAAAAGGCTTTGCCTTCCTTTTTTAGGCGGTCGAAGAGTTTCTGCTCTACGCGCTGTAGCATGTTGAAACCGATGAATATGTATCTGTCGTACTCATAGGTCTGCTCTTCATCAGTGGCTACTTCGCGGTAGAGAGCCCCCTCATAGGTGAGACCCTGTTTGCGAAGCAGTGTGTTGTAGTGGATGTAGATATCACCGAAATGATTCCACAACTCTTCAAACCGTCTTTTCAGTTCGGTATCGTGTCCATCGTTGAAGGTGTTGAAGAACTGACGCAGCAATTCTTTTTGCTCGTCGGTGAGGTATGATGTATCGTCGTACTCATGGAGGTTGCGGAGATTGCTGAACACTTTCTCGGCATCTGCCATATTCTTGTCGATATCGTCGAAATCGGCCAATAACAACTGCCCCCATGCGTAGAAATGGTCGAGGGTTTCGGTGGAGTGGGTGCAGTGAATGAACGATTTGTGCAGATCGCAGATGAGTTTTATCGGATCAGCCACTTCGAGAGGAGAGTGTTGACGAAAAAGATCGCTGATTGTGATGTACGTCGGACTCCATACCGGTTGTTGGGCAGTCTGTACGAGTGCCTCGTTGAGAAAAAGAGCCGCACGCTTGTTGGGGAAAACGATGGCGGTGCGTGACAGATTTGTACCCCACTTGGCAATCAAGTCTTCTGCGATATATTCCAGAAACGTTTTTGTTTGCGCCTTCATTATTTCACTTCCTCTATTTTATTGGTGTATACATACCACAAGTATCCTCTGACGTTTTTCTCACCCATGCTGGTGACAAGATCCATGTACTGTCTTACTTGTTGATGATATTGTGGTTTGGGCGTGCCAAACTTGAAATCGATAATCACAATTTGGTGTCCGTCAGTGATGACTCTGTCGGGGCGGTGTTCGACAACCTCGTGTGTCTCTTCATCGAAGGAGAGTATCGTACATTCGTTGTATACCTGCCATCGGTCAGAGAACCAGTCGGCTACTTGCGGTGTCGCAAATCTTTTTCGCAGCAGATTTTGTATCTTTTGGCGGCTAAGGCCGCCTTCTGACAATAGACCTTCGGCCTCCAATTGGTCTAGTGCCTTGTCTACATCTGATGTTGTCCGTATGCTTGCGAAAAGATTGTGTAGCAGGTTTCCTGTCTTGATGTAAGATTGTTGTTGTTCATCCTCCTCTCCGGATACAAATTGCTGACTTTTGTTGCTTTGCCGGAAATCGATATGTGCGGTTGATGTATGGGACGAAATGTGCACATCTACTTTCTCTACGTCAGACAAGAACACGTTTTTGCTCGTCTTTTTTGTATGGCTTTCGGCATTGTCGCCGATGTTGCCGTATTCGTATATGAAAGGTGTTTCGTCCGTTCCTTCTTTCGCTTGGCTGCCAGGAAGTTGTTGCTCCAATTGGGTGACCACGTTCTCTATAAGTTTAGATTGTGTGCCGTTGTCTCCTTTCTTTCCGATGACAAAGAGCCGCTTTTCCGCACGTGTGAACGCAACGTACAAGACATTGAGGTTGTCTACGGTCTTTTGTAGGTGTTCCTCATTGTACTCATCTTCGTAAATACTGCCTTTCACACCTTTTTTGTAGTCGATGGATACCAATGGAAGAGCGTTGAAGGGCGGTTCTGTTGGAGAACACCAGAATGTGGTGTTTGGCTTCTCTTTAGTCCAGTCGCAGTAGGGTACGATGACATTTTCGTACTCCAGTCCTTTGCTTTTATGAATGGTGATGAGCCGGATACCATTGGTCTCATTGGTTTGGATGCTTTTCTTGTGGATGGATTTTTCCCATTCGTCAGTGAATGAGTCGATGTCGGTGGACTTGTCTTGAAGAAAATCGTTGAGCGCATCGTAGAATTCGCACAAGTAAGCCTCCTGGCCTTTGAGGACTTTCAGACTGAATATGCTATATAGTTGTTCTGCAAGATCGTAGATGGGTGTGGACAACAGGCGTTCGCGCTCTTGAATGAAGGTCTTGGGAAGTGCGATTGATTTGTCTTCGCAGACCAGTAGTTCGCTATCTGTCAGTCCATCGCAAAGTACATGATTGTGATAGGCCTTGACGAGTGTGGCTTCAGCCAATGTGTCTTCTGGGTGAGCCAAACAATGCATGGCTTCAACTATGATGTCTACAGCCAAGGAACTGTCAAGTGTGAATGCCTCGTCAGAAATCAGTTTTATCTCCGGAATCTCTTTTGACAGATAATCACCTATTTCGTGTAGCGTGTGGTTGGCGCGGGCCAGTATTGCAATCTGGCTCGGATTCACGTTATGTGAAAGCAGTTCGCGGATAGTGTCACGGATAATTTCTGGTTGGTAGTCCTTGTCTTTCTCCGATGGCGTAAGTGTCACTCTGACGTATCCAGTGTCGGGTTTTTGCTCTGGAACATGTTGCTCAACGTCTGCATAGGCTTTCAGTATCTGTTGGGCTAAGTTCTCATTGATATCGGCTAAGTCAGTATATTCTTGATGTGCAGCCAACCGGAAGAACATATTGTTGAAGGTGATGACCTTTCTTGACGACCGGTAGTTGGTATCAAGCGGACAGAATGAGAGCCTATCCTCTGAATGGGCGAAATGTGTTTCTATATTGTTGAGAAGGCGCCAGTCACCGGCACGCCATCTATAGATGCTTTGCTTGACGTCACCAACAATCAGATTGCCTTGCTGACCATGGCTCATGCACTCTTCCAACAAAACTTTGAAATTCTCCCATTGTGTGGTGCTTGTATCTTGAAACTCATCAATCATGATGTGTTCCAGTTGTGTACCTATTTTTTCGAAGATAAATGGAGAGTCGGTGTCACGGATGAGGGCATGGAGTAGTGATTGTGTGTCGCTGAGCAGAAACCGATTGGCTTCGGTGTTCATCTCTCGTACTTTGGCTTCGATTCGGTTGAGCAGACGCAACTGATTGAGGTGACCCAGTGTAAGCGTAGCCGACAGGTAGTTGCGCCATGCTTGTACTCGCTCGGTTTCGGTCTGACGGAGCAAATCTATCAATGTACTTTCGGCAAGACTGCGTATGGTCTGCTGCAACAGCTTGTCCTTCATGCTTTTTGCGACCCAGTTGTCGGCATCTTCAAGTGCAGCGGTGACGTATGAGTTGATGGGCTTATCGTTGAGAATACCTTGGCTAAGTCTAGTGAAATAACCGCCGACCCCAGATTTTCCTTGATAAAAATCGTGGGCATCTATACCATGTTGGGCAATGATGTCAAGAAACTGATTTCCCCGCTTTTTGACATTTTCGATAGCCTGATTCTTGATGGCGAATAGTCTATTTCTGTAGTTCGTGAAGAAATCGGGTTGAAGGAGTATTTCGTTGAGCTGCTTGCTGTTGGCCTTGTATCGCTCATTGAAGATGTATTCGCCGAAACTTTTGATGGATCCGATGACATTCCAGTCTTTTTCATCCTCTATATTGTCTTTGATATAAGACATAATCCATGTCAGAGCATCATCGTGAGGACCAAGATCTTCGATTAGGCTATCGACAGCATTATATTCTATTTGTTTGTCATTCAATTCTATACGCAAGTTTGCCGTCAAGTCAAGTTCGCGGGCCAAGTTGCGCAGTACGCTTTGAAAGAAGGTGTCGATGGTTTGTATACGAAAATACCCATAGTTGTGTATGATAAGCCGTAGGGCGAGGCCTGCACGGTCGGCGGCATACTGTGTGCTGACTCCTAACTCTTTTGTGATCTTCTCCGTGTAACTTGTGGAGTCGGGCAATTGCTTCCAGATACCATAGAGTTGGCTGAGAATACGTTGTTTCATTTCTCCCGTAGCCTTGTTGGTGAAGGTGACGGCCAAAATGTTTCGGTAGCACTGCGGATTGTTGATGAGCAGTTTGATATATTCTGTGGCGAGCGTGAAAGTTTTTCCACTTCCAGCGCTCGCTTTATAGATAGTCAGTTGTTTTCCCATGGTGCGTAGGTCATGGTGTATGGGTATTTTTGTAGGGTAGGGTAGAGACTACGTTATTTCACGACAATCTTCTTGTGCCCTCTGATGTAGATGCCTTGCGGTAGACGCGAAGTGTCATTGCCTATCCATGTGCCGTCAATGGCGTATACGTCAGTGTCGGTATCATCAGACACTACATTGTCTTTGATGCCTGTAGATGAGGATGATACGAAATTGAACGTGACAGTCTTCGATTCGGTATTTTCCTGTATCTCAGTCAAAGAGAAATCAAGTACAGCGTCATCTGTAAACCATTTTGTGTTGGGTAAGTCCATACTTGAATTTAGGCTATTGACAACGGTAAGTCCAGGGAATACATCACCGGCTTCTTCATTGCGGTAGGCGTAACTCAATTCTTGTGCCGTGAGTTCTGAATATTTGTCATTTTTGCGGTTCATAAGCAATCCGTCGGCTGGAATGACCGTCATGCGGGGATGTCCGATGGTGTTGTTTACGCTATTGCTATTGATAGAGAACACCGTTGGGTCATAGTCTACATGATATACCAATAGACCATGTCCGCGTTGTTTTTGGTTCCATCCTTCCTGCTGGATGTTCTGCATGACGAAAGCCTCATTGACATTGGTCTTGTGCTTTACTTGATAGGCCAATCCCCCATTGTCAAGATTGGTCAAGGTAAGGCCAGTCTTCGATTCCGTCAAGTCAGACAAGGTAGTCCATCCGAAGAAGGCACGTTCCCATGCGGTATAAGCAGTGGGGCAGTAACCATTGCTCACATATTCTCCTGCATCCATGAGACTCCACTCTTCCATGCCCTGATTCTCCGCTTTCTTGCTCTCTACGTCGCTACTGGTGACATAGAAGTCGGGAAGGCCCATCGTATGTGATAGTTCATGGCAAAAGGTACCAATGCCATCAATGTATTTCACTTGTTCCCCTTCGATGCCATTCAGTTCGGTAGAAACTCCGTATCGTCCAATCTTTTTTCCGTCAAATGTCTCGGAGAAGTCCCTCCAACCTGATCGGGGCCAAATGTATTTTGTGTCGTTTCCCCATGCTTCGGAGTAGCCTGCACAAGTGACGTATACGAGATCGACATAGCCGTCGTTGTTTGCATCGAACTGTGAGAAATCGACACCGAGGACGTCCTTGGCTTTTTGGCAAGCATCAGGTATGAGAAGGTCTGTACGTTCTGAACTACCGTAATAGGAGATGGGATGATCGAGTTTGACAGGACCATAGACTTTGAAATTCGGTTGGAATGTACCGAGACTCATATCCTTGAAGTATTGCGCTACACTACCGTAGTTGCTTTGGTCGTGGTTGCCGTAGTCTACCATTTTGGTGTCATCTTGCGTATAGAGCCTATTGAGAAATTGATCGTAGGCGCTATTGGCATTGTCGATAGTGTATTGTACATCGCTGAACTCAACCATAATGACTACTGCAGTGGGGGTGCCGCTATGGTCAAAGTATGGCCGACTGGACGTAACTTCCTTTGTCATGCTTTTTGTGAGGATATCCTGCTGAGGGGTAAAGTAGCGGGACGCGTCCTGCGACTTGATAAGTGCACGCTCCTCGTCTGTTCTCATCGTGACATCGTGTGCCAAACAATGGGTTGCTGTCAGTGTGCCGTCTGCCTCAGTGCGGGCGATGAAGAAGTCTTTCCCCTGGTGGAAAAGAAGTGCGCCGTCGGTTGTTGTATAGTAGTGATGATGCTCGTCGCCATATCCAATCACGGTAAGTCGGGTGCCGTCTTTTTGTGTGACAGTCACGGGGTGGGGATAGGCGTTGACTGCCCATGATGATGTGGCCAACAGGGCGAGAACAAGTGTGATAAGCGCTTTTTTCATATCTGTGTCGTTTGTTGTGGTTTTGTATGGTGAGTGGTGGGGGTATTTTGTTGTTTGTGTCCCATGAAATATTGGCCCTTATTGCGAGTTTGTCTGCCAAACTCTATGGCGTGTGTAGGGCAATGGTGATAACATGAGAAGCAAGTCATGCATTTTCCGTTGTGTTTCCATTGCGGTAACTGACCCTTTCCGCCGGCAATGTCGTCTACCGGACAAACTGATGCACAATGTCCACATTGTATGCAACGCTCATTGCTGACTTTGAAGCGACGATCGCTGACCAAATATTTGTGAAAAAGCGGTCCGAGAAACCGACTGTTTGTTTTTGGCCAATGGCCGGTGTGCGTGATGCGCGTGGTGGCCGTCTCCTCAGTATGACTTTTTCTCTGTTTTATGACTGTTATAAATTCAAGTAGGTCTTGCTGCGCTTGTCTGATTTTTCGTTTCTCGTTTTCTGGATTGTCGACATCCATAAAGGGAAGACCTACATAGGATTCTGGCATAAGTAAAGCGAACCAATCATCGCAATGTAAGCCAATGGTTTCCAATTCCCTTTGAAGTATGGAATGGGTTTCGCCTGTTGTGTCTCCTGCCGTGCAAAGGATGTAGGTATAGTGTTGGTCTGCATTGGTGATCTGCAGTTCGCGTACGAATTGCAGGACAATGTTGGGAGGTCGCCAAGCATGAACGGGTATGCAGAATCCGATTGGTTCTCCTGGTGCAAGGTCGAAACTACGTCCTTTTGTCCCGGCAATGGATACTATGCGGTCGCCTGTGCCTCTTGCAATAGTGTTTGCGGCCCATTCGGTATTTCCGGTAGCAGAGAAATAGAAAATCATGCGGTGAGGGTAAGAAACGAAAAATGGCTGTCGGCTTGAATGCCACACAGCCATCATATATTGTTTACGGCATTGTCGGAGAAGTACTCCTTATTGGGCTTCTTCCATGACACCTTCTATGTAGAGGCGTGTCATCTCAGTCTCACCATTAGTACGAATGGTTATGCTCTTTTTAAAGTGTCCGGGGAACTTGCCCTTGCCATTATAGGTGACGGATATTTCTCCCTTTTCGCCGGGCTGGATAGGAGCCTTTGTGTACTTGGGTACTGTGCATCCGCAACTTGCCACGGCTTGATTGATAATCAATGGCGCATCACCTACGTTGGTGAATTTGAAGACGCATTTCTGTACAGGGTTGTTTTCTGAGAATGTTCCTATATTGATGCAGGTCTTCTCAAATTTTATCTCTGCTTTCTTTTGGGCAAATGATGTACAGACAAAGGTCAGCATCATCAGGCTCATGAGTAAGAATTTTTTCATACCTAAAGGATTTATATTTTGTGCAAATTTACGAAAAGAAATATGTGTATGCCTCCTATTTGTTGGTTTTTTACATACCTTGGAAGATTTTGACGTATTTTAACAAAACGGCATATTTGTTGCGGTCTTGCCCTTAGAATGGATATCCAATGGCGAAATGTAGGCTTTGACTGTCTTTGAAGGATGAAAAATTGTAGAAACCACTCTTGTAGGGTAGGTGTAGACCGATACCCCAATCCAATCTGAGAACAAAGAACTCAAGGTCGTAGCGTATGCCGACACCAGTACCGAGAGAAGTCTCTTTTAGCAGGTTCTTCAGTTGAAGTTTGGAGTTGGCTCGATATCCGTCGTCGTGCATAGCCCATACATTTCCTGCATCAAGGAAGATTGCACCATATAGATTTCCGAATATCCGTGGTCGGTATTCCAAATTGAGTTGCAGTTTGATGTCACCCGTCTGATCCATATACGACGATTTGCTATTGTTGGTATAGTAGGCGCCTGGACCGACACTTCTGATGTTGAAGGCACGGATACTATTGGCACCGCCGATATAGAATTGTTCGCTATAGGGTGCATCGGTAGAGTTGCCGTATGTCCATATTGCGCCAGCACTGACGTGTCCAACAAGTTGGCTATGGCTTGCTACTTTCCATGTCTTTCTAAAGTCACTTTCTATTTTTACAAACTGGGCATAGGGGTTTTTGAACATCTGTTTACCTTTGGTTCCCCATTTTTTTCCAGCTGCCGTATAACCGAGTGACAAGATGTTGGAGGCTTCGCTGATAGATGTCTGCCAATAAATCGGATTTTGGTAGTTGGAGGGGCTGGAGTAGGTGTAGGTATAGGTCATCTTAGGCACGAACTGATCGGCCATGGACATGAGCAGGTAGGGATTTTCTTGCAATACCTCGTTGAATGCGGTCGTCTTGTTCTGCATATATTCATATTGCAGGGTAAGTGGACTGAACTGGTGGACTGATGTCGCTGTCGGTTGAAATTTGTAGGTGAGTTCTCCTGATACAATATGCCGCTTGAAGAACTGGGAGCGATTGATGACATCTGACGATACCTTGATGACGGTAGATGGCGTTGTGTACCAACGGGTGTGGCGGAAGAACGGTAATAGTAGTCTAGGCAGTTCCAGTGATGCATCTGCTCCGTACTCGTATGAATTGATTTTCGAGCTTGTGCCGTCTGCGCGGTGGCCAGTCTGCCATTCATATGACCCCTTGAGATTGATTTCCAACTTTTCGCCTCCTCGAAAAGCGTTTCTTTTGACGAAACCGACAGTCAAACCAGGACCGAGTCGACCTGAAGATTTTCCAGTAAGATTGGTTTCTACATAGATGTCATACGGTTTGTCGAAGATACAATTGAGCGTGAGGTCGAGTGTGTCGCAGAGGGCGGAGGTGTCACGGGGGGAAAAGTTGAGGTCCACCATGCTGAACAATCCTGTGGAGGTGAGTTTGTTCACCGTTTCCATGTGGTTTTCGTAACTATACAGTTGGCGTGGACGGATTTTCATGTCACGCAGTATGACGCGAGGGCGGACGGGCGATTTTTTACCTTGGTATTTTACGGTGAGGTTGCGTCGCTTGACGGAGTCTGTCAGTTCATCGGTATACTTCTTCCGTAGTTGTATCTCGGTTTTCCCGATATACCATGGTTTTAAAATTTTCGGTGAAAGACTGTCGGCCAATTGAAAATGAAGCAAGGCTTTTCCTGGTGTGGAAAGTGTGTCTGCCAGGTAAGTGGCGTAACTGGCTTGGTAGTAGAAGTAGCCGTGGTTGCGTAGTTGTGTGCTTATGCGGCTACGCTCCTCGTCTAAGGTGGAAACATCAAAAGGATCACCGTTGTGGATGGCAGCGTTGGTGGAATCAGCCTCTATCAAGGCCATCGCTTCCGGTGAATAGTTTCTGTATGAAAGAGAGTCGATGGTATAAAGGTGTCCCAAATTGACATCGTAAGCGATTTTCGCTTCCTTGGGGTTCTTTTGCTCGGTGATTTCATAAGACACATCTGCTCTGAAATATCCGTGGGCGCGCAACATCTGTTGTGCAACCTGTGCGCGAAGAGTTGGGTTGACCCAACTCATGAGCACCGGACGTTTTCCAAATGACTTTGTTATCCATTTTCCGATAGGCGTTTCAGACTTGTTGAAAGCATTCCAAATCCATAGGCGGTAGGGAAAAGGAGTCCGGTAATAGGAACTGCCAAAGAGTGCACCATTGGGGGCTGTGGCAAGAGCCGCTTCCACTTCTTCTTGTATTGAGATGAAATGGCTGTTTTTTTCGTAGTTGTTGTAGGTTATTTTTTTTAGACCGATGAAGAGTTGGTCATCGTCAGGTACGTCGCTTGTCGATGAGCATGCGGTGAAGCACGTCGCTACTGCAATCAGAAGGACGATGATGTATGCGGATGAATATATCTTCTTCATGTCTTATTTCGTGGTCTTTGTAGAATCGTTCTTGTTTGTTGCTGGAATAATATTTTCTTTGTCAGACTTAAAACGGAATATGTCTTTGAGGTTCTGCAGTTTGCGTCGCCAAATGAAACCGCCACCATATTCTTGGACATTGCCTTCCAACCAGTCATAACTATCGCGTTCGTAGAACAATTTGAGGTATTTGTTGGAATTTTGGCTTAGCCTGTACTCGAAGGTGACGTTGTCGAAGAATGTATCGTTTTGGTTTTGTACTTCTGCGCCTGATGAAACTTTGCCTCCAATGACGATGCGTAGACGGTTGTTCCAAAAGCGTTTGGCGAACTTGAAAGAATAGTCGGTATGGGTCTGTCCGCTTTCAGTCGTACTGTTTTCCATTCCGAAACTCAGATCCAATGTACGGAGAGCATTGCCGGAAATGGCATTGATTTGACTGTTGAGGAATGCCGACAGGGCACTGTTCATGGAGAACGAACTGGTATTTCCGCTTGCAAGATACATGCCGGTGGTCAACATACTGACTGCTATCTTTCCCCGGTTTTCCTTTGACATGGTCTGCAATTCATTGTGTATGGACATATCTTCGGGTGCATCGATGATGAATTGCAACCCCATGTCGTTGAGCGTCTGTGTGATGGCAACTCCGCACTCGAAGAGTACTGTCTTTTCGGTGCCACCGGTTGATACGTTGGCTTTGTTTTGTTCTGTGGCCGTGATGTTGAGTGTTGGATTCATTGGATCTCCATTGAATTCGACGTAACTTCCGTCTTGTATAGTGAAGGTCTTGAGTGGAATGACTGGCAATGAATATTTCATCTCGCCATTGTTCAGTGTGTATCTGCCCCGAATCAATATGTTGTCTGTCGTGTTGTACTGCATACGCAGACTTCCACCGCCAATGAGGTCGATGTAGTTGGAATGGTCGGTATTGAGTGCACACAGAATATGTGCACCTTCGTCGATGTCGATGGTGAGGTCCATATCAAGGCCAGTGAGTGGTGGGCGGGTAACGACTTGCTCCTTTGTGTCCTTGAAATCGACGAATTTTACCAATTCATCCAGTTGGTTGTCGGTCGTCAGCGGTGAGTCTCTCAGAATATACGTCATGTCGGTAGAACCGAGCACATCCAGTTTTCCTCTCATTTTCAGACTGGAAACGGGACCTTTCATCATGCCGAAGAAATTGACGTAGGCCTTGCCGTAGGTTTCCGACCGGTTGTTCTCTTTGGAATCGATCAGAAGATAGTTGGTGGCTCTCATTCTAGTATCAAGATACATGTTGTCCATATCGGAGAAATCGAAGTATCCAGAGACGTTCAACGGACTATCGTTGTGAGAGTATATCTCGAAATTCTCGAAAACGAGATGGCTATTTGAAATGGTTACTGGGTCATCGGCAAACCGTACCTCAACACCGTAGGGCTCGCTTGCGATGAAGGCTGAGTCAAGATAAAGTTCTCCGTTGACGTTGGGCTTGTCAATGGCCCCTTCTACGGACAAGGTCCCTTCTGCGTAGCCTTTGAAACCGAAGAGCCGATCGGGTATAAAACCATTGAGTAATAGCAATGGAGTATGGGTAAGGGTCAGGTTTGCACTGAGGTGACCTTTTCCTGCTGGATTGTATGTACCTCTGAGAGCGCCGACCTCATACCCGTTGCAGGCCAGATTGCCGTCAACGTAGTGTGTGCCGTCCTCTTTGGGCATATAGACAAATTCTGCAGATACATTACCCATTGGGCAATGTTCATAGACCCAATTATCAATGGAGACGGATGAGGATACCGACAATTCTTCCTTTGTCTGTATGACGTGGAAATCACCGGACATCTCGCCTGCCATCTGTGGAGTATAAGGAATAACGGACAAAACTTTTTCTAAGTCGAAGCGGTGTAATCCAATGGTCAGGTCTTGCAGGGCGTCGGTACTGTCGTTGGTATATATCTGTACTCCCATTCCGTCATTGGCCGAAAGACTGAGATTGGCGGAAAGGTGGTTGTCACGTTGCAGAAGAATGTAGTTGTCCTCATTGACAGAAAATTCCTTGTATCCCAATATCGGATTTTTTTTGCCCAAAGACAACTGTATCCCGTTGTCTACCATTGATGCACTGAGACCGAGAGCAATGCCAAGTTTGTCTTTATCATCGAAAACCTTTGTTCCGAAATAGATGCCGCGCTCATAGAATGTTCCTCCGAACATGGCGTTGAATACATATTGCGGATTTTTCTTGTTGTTGCGCACTTGTCCGGAGAAGAATGTGTTTGTGGAGTCTGAATGTACTGCAAAGCGTAGTGTATCCAGTTTTATTCCGGATGTATTAAGTGCGTTGACTTCCATGTCGCCATTGATACCAGTGACGGGTGAGGTCTGCATTTGTATCTTAGCACGTTCTATTTCATAACCCCAGTAGTTCAGCGCACGGCAAATCATATTTTCTTTTCCCGTATTCACTTCAAATGACGCGTAGGGTAGGATGGTGCGCAGACGTTGTTGGTTGATGTAACGGTCTTCTTTCTGTTTGATGACCTCTTGACCGAGGTGCTCGCACGCAGACAATAGAGATTCATAGTATCCGTGAGCGTCCATCCGCATAGCGAAATCGCCACTTTCGATGGTCGCATGCGTGGAGTCTCTGCGTGTGAATGCGTTCAAGATGATGTTCTCGGGGTGATATGTACGGCAACTATCTTTCAGATAGATGTCGCAGATTTGTCCTTTTACTTCATGGTCATCATTAAGATTGCTCGCAACGTTGACGAGTGAACGGAGAGATACGGTCAAAGGGTTCTTCGTAATATGAAGTCCATAGAGGTCTGCTTTTTGCAGATTGCACGATAATGTACCTTTGAGTTGTTTCTTGCTCATGAGTGCATTGAGCTCTATCAGACCGTCAAGAAGTGAATTGTGACTGTCAAGTTTGCAGTGACCGATGCCATTCTTTACGTTTGCAGACAATTTCGTGCCTCCCAACGTATAGTTGGAGTAGTTAAAACTGGAGATGTCTGCGTTGACATTCAGTCTCGTGGTAGGAGATAAGAGATCTGTTCCGCATCCTTCTGCTTCGATAGTTCCGGAGAATGGGGATAGTCCATAGGTGGGCAGAAAATGTTGGAGTTGTATGTTTCTGGCAGCAATCTGCGCCTTGTACTTCATGTTTTTGGTATCGATATTGCCTTTCGCTGTCAGTACACCGTTTCCTTCTCTGATTTTTGCCGATACTGAATATGAGGGGCCGTTGGCATGGATCTCTCCATCAAGGGCAATACGGTTGGGGATATTGACGGTATTTGCAATTCCTTTGGGTAGCATGGCCGAAAGAAATCGCATGTTGTATGTGTCGCCTTTGAAGTCGATGTCAGCGCGTAGTTTTTCCAGCTTGTCAACATTTGCAACAAATCCTTTCGCTGAGAAATCGAAAGCTGTTGGCTGCTTTATCTGAAATCCGACAATGTGCGCACGCTTCATGTTGCCTTTTATGAGGCCTTTGACGGAAAGAGGATAGTTGGGCCAGTGGCGGATGAGATTTTTGTCTGTAATCAATCGTGCAATATCTTGTTTGCCGAACCAACTGTCTATGTAGACAGACATCACACCTGGATTCTCAGACGCAAATGTATTGAAATCCATTGCCACTTCGGCCCGTATCTGTGATTCAGACGTTTTGATGAGAATCTGTGGTATGTCGATGTGGGTTGAATCGAGGCTTATTTTAGTTTGAAGGGTTTTGATGTCGAATCCGGATTTTTCTTGGAACTTACATTCTTTGACGGCTAATTGCAACCGTCCCTCAGTATATTGCACCGAGTCGATGCGTGTTTCAATGGAGGAAAGGTACACATGGTTGTAGTCAAGACCACTAATAGGCTTCTCGTACCTATTGTCGTATTTGACACAGCCGTTTTCCCATGTCAATGTGCGGAGAAAGTAGTTGTTTTTTCCCAAGTCGAAAAGCCCATTTTTGATGCCGAGTCTTCCCATGGAGGCTTCGACGTTCAGTGTGTCACCGGGCATATGGAGTAAAACGGAACTTTTGGCAATGTCCAATTGGTGTACCTCAATCTGCCAATAGGTCGGTGTTTTTGTGGCGTATTCTGGGACGGTGTCGCTCAAAGCAATATCGATGTTTGCTTCGGAAAGTAATGCTTTGTTTAGCGTGAGACGCTCTTTCCCTATATCTATTCCGTGACTTTGTAGGAAAAGACGGCCTACACGCCCTCTAATGTGCGCACTTTTGACAAAGTCGACAGTATTGAGTTGTACGTCTTGAAAGTCAAGTTTGTCTATTTCTACCTTGCTTTGCAGCAAAGGTATCAATTCTACGCTTACAAACAATTGTTTTGCATAGGTGATAGTGTCTGCATTCCTACTTTGGGAGGATGGTTGCGTCATGGTCAGGCCATTGACGCTTAGGTCCAAAGGAAATGCCAACCGTACATTGTCGATGCTGACGTTGTATCCTGTATTCTTGCTTGCGTATGTCGCAACCTTATGTACAGCCCAATTTTGTACAGGAGGAATGTAGAGAAGAATGGCCAAAACAAGAAACAAGACAATGGGTGACAACAGAAGGCCAACCATCCAGGATATTGTCTTTTGCTTTTTCGTCATCATGCTATCGGTCTGTTATGCGTGTTTGCTTTTTAGGACAATCCTGTGGCAATGGCTTTCCATATATTGTCTTCAGGAAGAGGGGATGTGAGGGAAATGTGCTCTTTGGATACAGGATGTATGAAGTCTACATGGCGCGACAATAGTGAAATGCTACCATCTGCATTGCTACGTTGTGCACCATATTTGAGGTCGCCTTTGATGGAACAACCGATGTGTCCCAATTGGCATCTTATTTGGTGGTGTCTTCCTGTGAGTAGGTTTATCTCCAATAGTGTATAGTTCTGCGATCGCGTCAGTGTCTTGTATTTCAATATGGCTTTCTTGGCATTTGGCACTTCATGGTCGTATGCGTAACTCTTGTTTTGTTTTTCATTTCTTGTTAGCCAATGGGTGAGTGTCCCCTCTGATGGTACTGGCGTGTTTCTTGTGATGGCCCAATACGTTTTGTGAACTTCACCGTTGCGGAACATGGTGCTCAAACGTGACAATGCTTTAGATGTCTTGGCAAAAATCACCAGTCCACTTACGGGTCTGTCAAGTCGATGCGGTATGCCGAGAAATACATTGCCAGGTTTGGCGTATTTCTCTTTGAGATATTCTTTCACGGTTTCTACCAGCGGCTTGTCGCCAGTTTTGTCTCCTTGTACGATTTCTCCACTGTGCTTGTTGACGACAATGATATGGTTGTCTTCGTATACGATGTCCATGAACGTGTTTATTGGGGAATCGGGGCGGTGGGGTGTGTGCGTAGAAAATGGAAGAAGAGAAAATGGCAGATGGAGTCAATGCTCCGTCTGTCACTTTCTCTATAGAGGTGTGACATATTACATATTCATGCCGCCGTCTACTTGAATGACTTGTCCACTTACATAACTTGACATGTCGGATGCAAGGAAAAGGGCGCAGTTGGCAATGTCTTCTACATTTCCGCCTCTGCGCAAAGGAATCTTTTTCATCCAGTCTTTGCGTATGTCTTCGGGCAGACCTTTGGTCATATCTGTGTCGATAAATCCGGGGGCAATCGCATTGGCGCGGATACCCTTAGGACCCATTTCTTGGCCTATGCTCTTGGCCAACGCAATGAGGCCTGCCTTGGAGGCAGCATAGTTGGCCTGGCCAGCATTTCCGTGTACACCGACCACGGAAGCCATGTTGATGATGGAGCCCTTGCGCTGGCGCATCATAACGGGGATGCAGGCATGGATAAAGTTGAACGCACTTTTCAGATTGACAGCAATGACGGCATCCCATTGACCTTCGGTCATGCGGAGCATAAGGCCGTCTTTTGTAATGCCGGCGTTGTTGACAAGAATGTCAATTGAACCGAAATCTTCATGTACTTTCTTGACTACTTCTTCTGTCGCACCGAAGTCGGCAGCATTGCTTGCATATCCCTTTGCGTTGACGCCAATAGCCTTGATTTCGTTTTCTGTGGCTTTTCCGTTTTCATCGATCACGAGGTCGGTGAATGCGATGTTTGCACCTTCCTGGGCAAACTTCAGCGCGATAGATTTTCCGATACCGCGCGCTGCACCTGTGATAAGGGCAGTCTTACCTGTAAGTAATCCCATTTTTTTTGTTATTTATTGGTTTTGTTCTTTTCTGATAATATCGTTGAATATTTTCTTTTCTATTTCGCTCCAGATTTTCCCAATGCACCATAGACAACTTTTGCGACAAGTGGCTTGCTTGCTTCTTCGGTCATGCCATGTCCGAGCCGTCCATAGATGAATGGTACTTCGAGTCCCTTTATACAATAGTGGGTAATGTCGGCCACAAGATCTACGTCTTCAATGTCGAACTCTCCATCTGCTTTTCCGTCAGCGTATACTTTGCGGAATAATTCTATTTCGTCTTCATCGAAATTTTTTCGTACTTTTTCTACCATCCAAATGTTTCTGAAGAATTCTGCGCGGAGATTACCGTTTCTTACAACCGTCTCGCGTATCATGCTGAGATGGGTATAGATGAGTTCTATGATTTTGTCTTGTGGGCGTATCTTCATTGCTGCGACTTCATCGAGTTTGTCAGACAATCGTTCAAGTTCAGACTCGATAACGGCAGAATATACGTCTTCCTTGCGACTGAAATAGGTGTACAATGTTCTCCTGCCTTTCCCGGATGCAAGGGCGATGTCGTTCATTGTAGTGTTGGCGATGCCGTTTTTTGCAAACAGTTGTCTTGCTACATCTACAAGCTTTTGTCGTGTTTTTGATATGGACATATTGTTCTTCTCTCTCCTTCAGTTGGGTTGCACATCGTATTCTTTCTGTGCAAAAATAAGACATTAATTTCAATTACCCAAAATATACTCAGATATTTTTGCTTTGTATAAAAGTGGGTTCTATAAATTGGTTTTTAAGAGAGCAACACCCTAGACGGGATAAAAATGTGTGCAAGAAAGGCGTTTCTGATGGCTTTCTTGCACACATTATGGAAGATAAGTAGGTTATAACTTAACTCGTTTTTTTACACCTTTGCTTTCATTGCTCATTCTGTCGAGTGAGGTGACCACGTAGGTGTATTCTTTTGTGCCATCGGTATATGGCAGTTTCAACATTGTCTCAGGAGTGATTGTGAGCAGATGTGAAGCATCGTCAAGGTCGATTTTCTCTCCTTTTGCAAATCTGTACACTGCGTATCTGACAGCCTCGTCTTTCCAGCCATCCCCTTTGGGCTTTGTCCAAAAGAGCACGTAGTCATTGTCTATCCGTAGTGGTTTTATTTTTCTTGGCTTTCGTGGCGCTTTTCCGTCAATGAATGGCATCAAAGGTTGTAGCGCAGGGTATTTCCAATAATTGTTGCGTAAAACCGAACCGTAATTGCCGATATTGTCAACAACGGCTTTGGCATACCAAAGTACGGTACCTTTGACGTAAGGCATCTGGGAATGAAGCCGATATTTGGCAGGCATTTGGTTTTGGCTCGCAACGTCAGGGTCTGCATACTTGACGGTTCTTTCAACGTCTTCCCCAATATATAGAGGACGTTTGGATGCATATTTGTTCCACCACTCTATGAGTGTTTTGTAGTCGGCGGTAGAGTGTCCGATTTGCCAATAGATTTGTGGAACGCAGTAGTCTATCCATCCGTTGTTTACCCAAAGTAGAACGTCTGCGTAAAGGTCATCGTAGTTTTGGGTACCGCGCGTGTCGCTTCCAATAGGTGAATTGCTTTTGTTGCGGTAAATACCAAAGGGTGACACTCCAAATTTCACCCATGGTTTGCGGTGATGTATGGTCTCACCCAATTCCTTGACAAATACGTTCACGTTGTCGCGTCGCCAATCGTTTTTGTCTCTTATACCATTGTTGTATGTAGCGTAGGTATTGTCGTCGGGAATGGGGAGACCGGCAACGGGGTAAGGATAGAAATAATCGTCTATGTGTATGCCGTCTACGTCATAGCGTGTTACGATATCGTCAACAATATCGCAGATGTATCTTCTGTTTTCAGGTAGTCCGGGATTGAGAATGAATTGTCCATCGTAGGGGAATATACGCTCAGGATGCTTAATGGCGATGTGGTTTGTGGCAAGATCTTGCGTCCCTTTTGTTTTTGCACGGTAAGGGTTTATCCAAGCGTGCAACTCCATTCCTCTTTTGTGGCATTGCTCTATCATCCATAGTAGTGGATCCCAATATGGATACGGGGCCTTGCCCTGGCGACCTGTGAGAAAACGACTCCAAGGCTCCTTATCACTTTGATAAAGGGCATCACATTCTGGGCGGACTTGAAAGATGATGGCATTTGCGCCGTCGCGTTGGAGCTCGTCCAGTTGATGGATGAGTGTTCGTTGTATATCTGTGGTTGACTTTCCGCTGAATTGTCCGTTTACGCATTGTATCCAGGCTCCTCTGAATTCGCGCTTACGATTGTTGTCTGCATAGACTTGAAATGTGCAGAGTATGTAGAAGAAGATAATGATGTATCTGAATGATGGTATTTTCATTTGTTTTCTTACATTAGGCGTGTTCTATAAATTCCACGCATTGTTAAACTCGTATTTTAGGCTGATTGCTCTTTGTGTCTTTTTGTTTTTATCCGGCATCTTTCATTTTCTTTCACAGTCGAATAGCCTGCTATGCTCCTTTAGAAAGAAAGTAAAATTTGTTCAGCTGAAATTCAAAAATCCATCTAAGACAATTTATAGAACCTGCCATTATTGAATAGGTACGTTTATATTCTTTCCAGTACCAGTTTTATCAGATCGTCTATTTGATGTTTGTATCCAGTATTTGCCTTTTGTACAACGCGATTGGCAATAACTACACAGACGGTAGTAGCTTTGTGTCCCATAAGACAGGATAATCCTGCCAATGCGGAACTCTCCATCTCGAAGTTGGTGATTCGACGTCCGTTATGCTCAAAAGTTTGTATTTTCTCGTTTTGGTGAGGGTCTGCCAAGTGAAGACGCAACTGTCTTCCCTGTGGACCGAAGAATCCGCCGCAAGCGATGGTAACACCGCGTATCATGTCATCTTTTGCAATGCGTTCTACCATCTCTTTATCGGCTTCAATAACATAGGGAGCAGGTGCACATAAGTTTCCTGTCCATCCCAAGTGGTTGATTAGTGCTCTTTCCATTTGCAAATCGCAAATGGCGTTGCGGCCCGCATAGAAATTGAGAAGTCCGTCAAATCCGACTGAGATTTCGGAACATACGAATGTGCCTGTTGGGGTGTATGGTTGTAATCCACCGCACGTTCCAACTCTGACAATTTCCAACTGTCGGAATTCTTCTTTTTCTGTTCGTGTATCGAAGTCGATGTTGGCTAAAGCATCAATCTCATTCATCACGATATCAATATTATCGCATCCGATACCAGTAGAAAGAACCGTTATACGTTTCCCTTGATAGGTTCCGGTGATGGTATGGAACTCTCGGTTGGATACATCGCATTCTTGTGTGTCGAAATGTGATGCTACGAGTTGTACGCGTCCGGGGTCTCCTACAAGGATTACTTTATCTGCCAGTTGGTTGGGAAGTAAATGTAGGTGGAATATGCTGCCATCTGCATTGATAATCAGTTCTGATTCTTCAAATTTATTCATTGCGGTCAGTGCTTGTTGAGTAATATTTCGTTGTTGCGGAGTGATTTCTCTGTTTGCTGTATTTCTTCTTGCAAGGCATATAGGTCTTGTTCTGCTTGAATGATGTTATCCGCCATCTTTTTTCGTGTGGTATTTGGCGTGTTGTGATACTTTTCGCGTAACAGAGCAAGCGTCTTGGTCTTTTCTTCCAGTGTCATTTTTCTTTCTTGTAGGGTTTCGTAGGCCTGGCGGTCAGATGGTGACTTGAATTCATCAAGACTTTCGTATACGATGTTTTCGTTTACGACAAATCGGAATGTTTTGTTTCCATTGTTTTGCGCATTGCGTCTCTTAAGATCTGCGAGTCGTGTCATGGCACGCTCGCGAAGTTCTGGTGTTGGCCATGTGTCCCTGATGCGTACAATGGATGCCAAATTTTTCATTTTGGCAGTACTGTACTCGTTGATGTCATAGTTTTGACGGGTTGGGGATGTGGCTATGGTATATACGCATGCCTTTCCGTCTAGCTGACGACGTGTGGATACAAGCCATGCTAAAGAATCTGTGTCATCTGTAACGTACATGATGTCGTCATCAGCAGAATTGAAGGGTAATCCCATATTTTCGGCTTGTCGGAAGGTCGCTTCTTCGGGGTCAAGGCTTGTAACAAACAGGTCATATCCGCCTATGGTTTCCTTTGATTTTGCTGCAAAATAGAGTGTTGAGCCATCTGCAGACATATAGGGATATGTGATGTGTGTAAGATTTTCTCCGAGTGTTGTTACTTCTTTGGGAGTCCCCCAGAATGCTCCTTCTTTGTCTGCTGTGAAGAATCGGGAGTGGCCGGTACTATCGTTTAATGAGTAATAGCATTTGTTCCCAAATCCGTTGACGAATACGGAGACATTGCATGGTGTCGTATTTGGAAAAATACTATTGTAGGGTACAAATGATCCGTAGTCTTTTGGTAGAGGAATTGCCGAAAGAATATCGTCTTTGTTGACAATGACACTATCAATAATGAATAGGCGTTGGGTGTTGGGAAGCATCTCTTCAAACAAGGCCTTTTCTCTAGCTTCTATTGTAGTGGTGAAACTTGTGACGCCCTTTTTTGTTGTAGTCATTTTCCTTGATTGGGCAAATGATGTAGCAATAGAGAATACAAGAAGGAAGATTGTTGTTTTGATGTTCATACCTTGGTCTTTTCTGTATTATTGGCAGTGAAGTGTAGAATGGAAACAGCGGTAAATGTTGTTGCCTATCTTTTGCAAAGATAAAACAAAATCCCGAATAATGCAGAAAACTGTGGGTAAAATAGTTTATTTTGATTAGCTTTGCAAATGGTAATAGAAGATATGTAATGGGAAAATATCACATTGTCATAATTGTAGCGCTCTTTGCTAGTTCTGTGCTAGCGTGTACAAATGTATCTAAACCGTTAAAAGAAAATGAAGAAAAGACGGGTTGTGTTATGGAGGATACATTGGGGCAGGAATGTGTAGTCAATAGTCTGACAGCGGAAACGTTCAAGAAGAAGGTTATGGATTACGAAAAACATTCGCAATGGAACTTTATTGGAGAGCGTCCTGCGATTGTTGACTTTTATGCGCCGTGGTGTGGACCTTGCAAGAATACAGCTCCTGTTCTCGAATTGTTGGCCAAAAAATATCAGGCACAATTGGATATATACAAAGTGAACATTGATCAAGAGCCGGAGTTAGCACAGGTCTTTGGTATCTCTTCCATACCGGCCTTGCTTTTTATTCCTGTTGAGGGCCTTCCTACTTTGCAAGTAGGTGCTATGCAGATGTCGGAAATAGAGAAACTTATAAAGTCTGTATTGTTGCATAATAAGTCTTTGTAATTAGCGTTTTCTAGGTTGTTCCGTCTTGATGTACCCAAATGATGTGTTTGTGAAAAACTGGAAGGTTCGCTTTGTTTACCTGTCATTTTTGACGTAATTTTGTAGTGATGAAGATACATATATTCAATCCAGAGCATGATATTGCATTGGCTATACATAAGGATTTGTTTACAGCCCCACATACGGCTCGCCAACTTCGAAGAGATCTGGGCGGGTTCGCCGCTTTATGGGCTGATGATGGAGATATTGTAGTTGTTGACGATATTCAGATGGCGCAAGAATCAATAAGACATCTGAAAAAATATGCTCACATTGTTCGTTTTGTTGATTTTGCTGGGTTGCGGGCATTATCTGTGCAGATGTCGTCTGATGTTAAGGTTCTTCCTTGGGGGTGGGATCGGGCTATCGGTCGTGAACTTGTTGACGCTTCTGAAAATATCGGTAGGGCAGTGCCTTCCGAGGATCAGTTGGAGGCGATGCGAAATTTGAGCAATAGAAGTTTTGCCGCCACATACTTTTTGCCCGCATTGAAATCTGTTAGCCCTTGTTGTATTGGTAATTCTTTTTATTGTGCGACAATGGAGGAGGTGGAATTTGTTGTCAAACGCAATGAGCGAAGTGTTCTTAAGGCTCCTTGGAGTTGTAGCGGAAGAGGCATACGGTATGTCTTTTCGGAACTGGATGATCACCAAACGGGGTGGTGCCGTAATATAATTTCCCGGCAAGGAGGAATAATGGTTGAACCCTATTATAATAAGGTCCTTGATTTCGGAATGGAGTTTGAAGTTTCTGAAGATGGACAAGTAAATTATTGTGGATTGTCTCTTTTCCATACTAAAAACGGTGCCTATGTCGGCAATGTGCTGGCAACGGAAAACCGTAAATGCGAGATGTTGTCAAGATATGTCAATCTATTTTTGATAGACAAATTGCGAGAAACTGTTATTTCGTTAGCGCAACGTTTTTTGCCTAAGAAATACTCCGGTCCTTTTGGAATAGATATGATGGTGATTACTGATGGAAATGGTGAACTGAAAGTTTGCCCCTGTGTGGAATTGAATCTTAGACGGACAATGGGGCATGTTGCCCTTGCTTTGTCCCCGGACGAATACCATCCTGAAGGTGTCATGCGTATCGTGTTTGAAAATGGTCGGTATAAGTTGAGGATAACTCCTACCAAAGAAAATCTGCTAAATACGGATACTATATAAATATGGCAGGAAAACATATAGGTAAATCTGCTATATAATATAATAATGTGTAAATCTATCCATTCAATTGCGGTTGGTGGATGACAATTAGACTATATGAAAGTAAATACAGAAACATTCAAACAGATACATCGTCCGATGTATATTTTGGAGGAGGACAAACTGCGTCGCAATTTGTCGTTAATAAAATCAGTTGCCGATCGAGCAGGAGTTGAGATAATTTTGGCTTTTAAGGCGTATGCTTTGTGGAAAACATTTCCTATTTTTCGTGAGTATATCAATTCTACAACTGCAAGTTCGCTTGCCGAAGCACGTTTGGCATACGAAAAATTTGGTAGTAAGGCCCATACTTATTCTCCTGCCTATACTGAGTACGAGATAGATGAAATAGCAAAATGTTCAAGTCATCTGACGTTCAATTCGATGACACAGTATACGCATTTTCGTGAACTGGCAAAGGCGGCCAATCCTAGCGTTAGTTTTGGACTGAGAATCAATCCTCGTTATTCGGAAGTGGAAACGGATTTGTATAATCCGTGTGCTCCGGGAACTCGTTTTGGGGTGAGTGCGGAATGCTTGCCAAAGGAATTACCCGAAGGAATAGATGGGTTCCATTGTCATTGTCATTGTGAAAGCGGGGCAGATGTGTTTGAACGGTCTTTGTCGCATATCGAGGAGTGTTTTGCGAAATGGTTTCCTCAATTGAAATGGATCAATTTTGGCGGTGGTCATTTGATGACGCGAAAAGATTATGATATAGAACGACTCGTTCGTATCTTAAAGGATTTTCGTTGCAGATACCCTCATCTACAAGTGGTATTGGAGCCTGGAAGTGCTTTTGCTTGGCAGACAGGACCACTAGTCTCCCAGGTCGTAGATGTTGTGGAGGATTGTGGTATAAGAACGGCTATCCTCAACGTTAGTTTTACTTGTCATATGCCCGATTGTCTAGAAATGCCGTATACACCTGTTGTAAGGGGAGCGAAAATATTGGATCAGTCAGAACATGTGGGGTTGTCCTATGTCTATAGATTGGGCGGAAATAGTTGCTTGTCGGGGGATTTTATGGGCGAATGGCAATTTGATCATGAGTTGAAGATTGGTGAAAATGTTATTTTCGAGGATATGTTGCATTACACAACTGTGAAGACTTGTATGTTCAATGGTATTACTCACCCTTCGATTTCGCTTGTTAAAATGGGTAATAAGGAACTTGAAGTACTTCGAAATTACTCGGTGGATGATTATTTTTTGCGTATGGATTGAGAAAAAATGACTTTTTTTGAAAAAAAACGCGGAAAGGTTTTGTTGTATTGTGAAAAACGACTACCTTTGCAACCGCATTTAGAGAAATGCTCCTGACAATGCTTAGGAGAATGCGGCAATAGCTCAGTTGGTAGAGCGCAACCTTGCCAAGGTTGAGGTCGCGGGTTCGAACCCCGTTTGCCGCTCAACATTCTGGATTAAATTACCAAAAGGAAAAACATTCCTTGTTTGCCCAGGTGGCGGAATTGGTAGACGCGCACGTTTCAGGTGCGTGTGTTTTACGACGTGCAGGTTCGAGTCCTGTTCTGGGCACTTGGTTATTCAGAATGGTTTTTATATTGGAGAGGTGGCGGAATAGGTAGACGCGCTACTTTGAGGGGGTAGTGACAATTGTGTCGTGGGAGTTCGAGTCTCCTCCTCTTCACTATAAAATGAAAATTTTGCGGCAATAGCTCAGTTGGTAGAGCGCAACCTTGCCAAGGTTGAGGTCGCGGGTTCGAACCCCGTTTGCCGCTCATTTTTATTTTTTTTGTAAAGATTCTTTTTGAGATATTTTTTTTGTTCCGATGAATTTATACCTAAGATATTTTGATAAAGAGACATTAGTGCCCACTGTTGATGGTGCATTAGCATTTCTGCGTTCAATTCCAGAAATAGGAGTGACTCAAGATTTAGAAAATGATGTTCGTGAATATGCCAAGAGTGATGTCTTTTATCCCAAACGGTACAAAATACGTCAGCGTGTCTACTTTATCATCATAAAGACAACTGCAGCCACTATGCTCGATTTTAAGCAGAAAAAAGCTTTGCACTCTACAAATCAGCCTTCACAGGCTTTAGAGAAGCGTGATGCAATAGCAACTGTGGTGACTCGACTCAATGAAGAACGTAAGGGATGGTATGAAGGCATATTGGATTTCAAACGTGTTGTAATGATTCCTTCAACAGGAAAACATGAATATCGTGATACTCATTTTGTAGTGCAGTGCAAGGCTCATTCCGGACTTGATTGTTACAATCGTATGGTGGATCACTTGCGCAGTCGGGTGGACAATCGTTCACAATTCCCTTCGGCCAAAGGAAAAAATTTTCATTTCCGGTATTTGGGAATGTGGAAATAGCGTAAATTGGCAGAAGATATTATAAGACGACCATGAACAAGGTGATGTTAATTGGCAATGTTGGCAAGGAGCCCGAAGTGAGATACTATGACCGTGATCAGGCTGTTGCTCAATTTCCTTTGGCTACGACTGAGCGTGGCTATGTTTTACAAAATGGTACGAAAGTGCCTGATAAAACGTTGTGGCATAACGTCGTGTTGTGGAAAGGATTGGCAAAGATAGCAGAGAAATATGTCCATAAGGGTGACAAACTCTACATAGAGGGGCGCTTGAATTATCGTTCCTATGACGACCAAAAAGGTCAGCGCCGTTTTGTTGCTGAGATATATGGAGAAAATATGGAAATGCTTTCTCCGCGCATCGTTCAAACATCTGAAGTTCAGAACGGAATGGTAAATTCTGTTGCAGATGCTGGTCGGTCATTGCAAAAAGATAATTTACAATCGAATGATATTCCGTTTTAGACGGTAATAAATACGACGAGATGTTGGATATATCAGCATTATTGTCCTCTTTGCAGGATGTGCATTTCGGAACCTTGACTCCCGATGTTGTTTATTCGGGGGTGTTGGCTTGTATTTTGTTGTTTGTTTCTGGTTTCGCCAGTGGGTCGGAAATTGCTTTTTTTAGTCTTTCTCCTTCTGATCTCGCAGATTTGGATGTAGTCCGGTCTGATCGTGATAAAAAAATACAAATGTTGCGTGAGGATAGTGAAAGGACATTGGCTACCATCTTGATTACCAATAATTTTGTCAATGTGACCATTATCATGTTGTGCAATTATGTTTTCGGTCGCCTTGTTGTTTTCGGTCCACAAGCCTATTGGTTGCAGTTCTTGTGTATTACGGTATTACTGACTTTCCTTTTACTACTTTTTGGCGAGATTATGCCCAAAGTTTATAGTCGTCAAGATCCTCTCGCTTTTTGTCGTAGATGGGTGCCAGGTGTGCTTTTTTGCAGAAAATTGTTTTGGCCCATTGAAACTATTTTGTTAAGAAGTGGAATGCTTGCAGAAAAGGTTATAAGCAAGGAAAAACACGTGTTGAGTGTAGATGAATTGGAACAGGCACTTGAGCTTACAGACAAAAGTGAAATCAAAGATGAACAAAGTATGCTCAAAGGTATTATACGTTTTGGCGATGAAACGGCCAAAGAAGTGATGACAAGTCGGCAAGATATAATAGCTCTTGATATACAGAGTAATTATGGTGATGTTCTCAAAAGTATCGTGGACAATAACTATAGTCGTATTCCTGTCTATCAGCATAGTGTGGATAATATACGTGGAATATTGTATATTAAGGATCTTTTGCCCCATCTTTCAAAACCGTCAACGTTTAGATGGCAGAGCCTGATACGTCCTCCATATTTTGTACCTGAAACTAAGAAGATAGATGATTTGATGCGTGAGTTTCAGGAGAACAAGGTACACATAGCAATTGTAGTGGACGAATTCGGTGGAACAAATGGCCTCGTGACGTTGGAGGATATTCTTGAAGAAATTGTTGGCGAAATCAATGATGAATACGATGATGACGGCAAAAGATATTCTAAACTGAACTATAATACGTACATCTTTGAGGGTAAAACCTTATTGAGTGATTTCTGCAAAATCTTGAATGTTGATGATGACGAATTCCGAGATGTTGAGGGCGATGCCGATACGTTGGCGGGTCTCTTGCTTGAAATCAAAGGCGATTTTCTTAGTATTCACGAAAAATTGGATTATAAGAATTACGATTTTGAAATAGTTGGTTTGGAAGAACGCCGTATTAGCAAGGTGAAAGTTGTGGTACACGATGGTTCCAGTCAGCGGAATGGATTAGGTTCTGATCAGCAGAATTGTCAATGATGGTTGCGTTATGGCGGTGAAATTTGTCAGAAAACTATCTGAGTCTGATTTGCTTGGTGTTTGGTGTATGGAAGAAAGAGGAGTAGAGGATTTCCCTTTTGTCTTATCCGATACATTGCAATTGATCCTTGCTTCGTACAAAAGCGATAAAAGGAAAATGGAGGTTCTTTGTACCTATGCGCTCTTGTATGTGATGACTGGATGCCAAGACCTTGTAATACATCACTTGCCTTCAGGAAAACCTGTTTTGGACGGTTTTTATGTGAGCATTACGCATACTGAAGGCTATGTGTCTGTTTTTCTGTCAAAAACGCATGAAGT
This sequence comes from Flexilinea sp., assembly GCA_963653995.1. Classification (GTDB taxonomy): domain Bacteria; phylum Bacteroidota; class Bacteroidia; order Bacteroidales; family Bacteroidaceae; genus Prevotella. The sequence continues at coordinate 51,334 of CAVJZJ010000005.1, read as the reverse complement.
AGCCCTTGATATGGAATACCGTTCTTCTAGAGTACAGCGTGTAGCCCAAAGATTTCTTCGCCCCGACGAACGCCCTCATAATATAGATGCTTTGTTGTTGCATTGGTGTGCGAAGGAAACTGCTTACAAATTCTGGTCTTCCTCAAATTTGGAATTTGGCGAGATAAGAGTTTTTCTATTGTCTGAAAAAAAAACGCAGAAGGGAGAACTCTATGTTGCGAACGTGCGGAATAATTGTCGTTTGTTGCTTGCCTATGAATTTTTTCCAGATGCGTTGCTAGTTTATTCGGCGGGATACAAGGTGTCCGAAGAAGAAAATCTCTGAAATGACAATCTTATCGGGATATTCGAGATTTATCTATCGAAAAGTAGGACTTACTGACTTATTCTTTGTATATTTGCATATTCGTAGTGAATTCGCGAAATTCAGGATAATAAAATACAAGTAAATTATGATGATACGGCAGTTGGCTATTCTTTTCGGATGCCTTGCATTAGGAGAACTGATTATTGTTCTCACACACATTCCTCTACCTTCTAGTATTTTGGGAATGTTGTTATTGACGTTGTTGTTAAAACTGAAAATTATCAAGTCGGAGTGGGTAAGATCTATTTCTGAATTTTTGGTTAGCAACATAGGATTCTTCTTTGTGCCACCAGGTGTTGCGGTGATGCTATATTTCGATATCATTAAGGCTGAATTTTGGCCCATTGTTACTGCTTCGATAGTATCTACGGTTCTCGTATTGGCTGTTACAGGATGGGTGCATCAACTTTATGGTAGAATGGTTCATGGAAATAATAAAAAGACGGAAGAATAAATGACAGAATATTTTTCTAATGAGTTTTTCTTGATAGCATTGACCTTTGGATCTTATTTCTTGGGTAAATTGTTGAGGAAATGGACGGGGTGGGTTATTATGAACCCTATTTTAGTGTCTATTGTAACGATAATTTCGTTTTTGGAATTGACAGGTATCAAGTATGAGACGTATAATGCTGGTGGTCATATGATAGAGTTTTGGCTTCGTCCTGCGGTAGTGGCATTGGGCGTTCCCTTATATATGCAACTTGAGAAAATAAAGAAAGAATTTCTTCCCATTCTCATTTCCGAGCTTGCAGGATGTGTTGTGGGTATTGTTTCTGTGGTTTATATAGCCCAAAAGATGGGTGCCTCACGGGATGTGATACTTTCTTTAGCCTCTAAGTCTGTAACCACCCCTATTGCAATGGAGGTAACTCGGTCAGTGGGAGGAATACCTTCTTTGACTGCTGCCGTTGTGGTGTGTGTGGGGTTGTTGTGCGCAGTCTGTGGTTATAGAACAATGGGATTTGCACGTGTTAAAACACCCGTGGCTCAGGGCCTTTCTATGGGAACCGCCGCTCATGCATTGGGAACCGCCACGTCAATGGATGTAAGCAATGTTCATGGGGTATATGCTAGTTTGGGTTTGACGTTGAATGGTATTTTTACAGCGTTGTTGACCCCATCAATCATACCATTGCTGAATGTCTGAATAGAAATTATAAGTAAATATTAGGTAAAATGAAGTATTTGATAGTGTCTGATATACATGGCTCACTTCCTGCGTTGGAGAGAGTACTTGATTTTTATGCGGATAACAAATGCGAGATGCTTTGTCTACTAGGTGATATACTCAATTATGGCCCGCGTAATGGACTTCCTGAGGGACTTGATCCCAAGGGAATCGCTACTCGGTTGAATGCGATGGCAAATCAGATTGTTGCTGTACGGGGTAATTGCGATTCGGAAGTAGACCAAATGTTGTTGGATTTTCCGATGATGTCAGATTATGTGCTGTTGGTAGAAAGTGGAAAACGAATATTTCTGACCCACGGACACAAATACAATGAGAATAATGGAGAGCACCTTGCTGTTGATGCTATCTTTTATGGGCATACTCATTTGTGGAAATTAGATAAATCGAATGATGTCATAGTTTGTAATACAGGTTCCGTCACGTTTCCTAAGGGTGGAAATCCTCCAACTTTCGCAGTTCTGGATAGCGACTTGTTAACTGTTTATCGATTGGATGGCGTTGTTTTAGGAACGATGCATCTTTAAATAGTATACGTCTCAGTATCTGCTATTCTTTTTTATGTCGTAAATTTGAAGAACGATTCCAGTGGTAATCGCCAGCAAGGATAGTGCGTGTAAAGAATTGCAGAATTTGCTTTTGCAAAGATAATTGATGATAAGAATGATGCACCCTATCGCAATGGAAATAATGGAGGATGTGTGGAAATATGTGTGTGGTTTTGCCATATACATTTTGTCATAATTTGTTTATAATATGTTTTGGAACACAAATTTATAAAACAATAGCAGTGTAATACCTTTAGTGTTGTATAAAACATGTTAAATTTTGTATAGGTCTTTATATAAGGTTCTTTTGTTGCTGTAAAAATGTGTACCTTTGCACCGCTTTTTAGCAAGCAACAACAATTATTTAATCAAAAAGTAGTATGAATCAATACGAAACCGTTTTCATTTTGACTCCCGTTTTGTCTGATGAACAGATGAAGGAAACGGTCGCTAAATTCAAAAAGCTGCTCACCGATAAGGGTGCTGAGATTTTGAATGAAGAGACTTGGGGATTGAAGAAGATGGCTTACGCTATTCAGAAGAAATCTACGGGTTTCTATTGCCTGTTGGAATTCAAAGCTGAGCCGTCGGTTATTAAGACTCTCGAAACTGGCTATCGCCGTGATGAGAAGGTTATTCGTTTCACAACCGTTCGCCTCGATAAGTATGCCGCACAGTATGCAGAAAAGAGACGTAACAAATTTGCAAAAAAAGAGGAGGCTTAAATTATGGCAGCAGAATCTGAAATTCGCTATTTGACTCCACCTTCAGTGGATACAAGAAAGAAGAAGTATTGCCGTTTTAAGAAAAGCGGTATCAAGTATATCGACTATAAGGATCCTGAATTTTTGAAGAAATTCTTGAATGAGCAGGGAAAAATCCTTCCTCGTCGTATTACTGGAACTTCGCTGAAATATCAGCGTCGCGTAGCCCAAGCAGTTAAGCGTGCTCGTCAGTTGGCTCTACTTCCTTACGTAACTGACTTGATGAAATAAAAAGGAGGAACGCAAATGGAAATTATACTGAAAGAAGATATTATCGGCTTGGGTTACAAGAATGATATCGTAACCGTGAAGAATGGTTATGGCCGTAATTACCTTATCCCTACAGGAAAGGGTGTTATCGCCTCTGAGTCTGCAAAGAAGGTTCTTGCAGAGAACCTTAAACAACAGGCACACAAGTTAGCCGCTCTCAAGGCTGAAGCCGAGAAGAAAGCAGAAGCATTGAAGGATGTTGCACTTGTTATTGAAACTAAGGTTAGCGCTACTGGTGTCACCTACGGATCAGTTAACAAGAACATCGTTGCTGACGAGTTGCAGAAAAAAGGTTTTGATATTGATCGCAAGATTATTACTATGCACGATATCAAGAAGGTCGGTGACTATGAGGCAACTATTCACTTCCACAAAGAGGTTGAGGTTAACATACCTGTAAAAGTAGTTGCTGAAAATGCTGTTGTTGCTACTGAAACCGTTGAGGATGTAACTCCTACTCAAGAGGAAAGTGTAGAAGTTCCCGTTGAAGAAGGAACTTCTTCCGCTGAGTAAGTCAAAAGTAAACTTTTATATAAGAATCCCAATTGCTTTATGCAGTTGGGATTTTTTTTGTACTTAAAAAAAAATCCTTAACTTTGCATGATATATCTCCAATGAAACATGACTGCAGCGTCAAAGGCGGTCAGTATCGAAATACGCAAAACGAGCAAGTATGAAATATGCATTGATCACAGGTGCTTCGCGTGGTATAGGAAGGGCAGTCGCCTTGTTCCTATCGAAAGAGTATAACGTGATTATCAACTACAAAAACAATACGGAGTGTGCACTTCGCGTAAAAGACCAAATTGAGTCAGTTGGAGGACGGGCGGAATTGTTGCCTTTTGATGTCGCTGACCCCGTTTCTGTAGAAAATGCCATTGATCGTTGGGAGAGTGAACATCCTGATGAGTGGATTTCCGTTTTGGTCAACAATGCCGGTATTCGTAGGGACAATGTAATGTTCATGATGTCTGATGAGGATTGGAATAGTGTGTTGTATACAAATTTATGCGGCTTCTTCTTTATAACACGTCGTCTTCTAAAACATATGATGCCACGTAAACATGGGGGACGAATTATCAATATGGCTTCGCTCTCCGGTCTGAAAGGAATGCCTGGGCAAGTGAACTATAGTGCAGCAAAGGCAGCACTTATCGGTGCTACAAAAGCTCTTGCTCAAGAAGTCGCTCCTCGTAATATTACAGTCAACGCTGTGGCTCCTGGTTTTATAGAAACAGATATGACGAAAGATCTCCCCCAGAACGAATTGAAAAAAATGGTACCAGTGGGACGTTTTGGCAAGCCGGAAGAAGTGGCTGCTTTGGTTGGATTTCTAGCATCGGATGCGGCTGCTTATATCACAGGTGAAGTTATCAGTGTGAATGGGGGACTCTACACTTAGTATATGTTAGTCGATTTGTCGTTGTTTCTCCTAAGTATAGTATCAATCAGAAATCAATGAGTAGAAGAGTAGTAATTACGGGAATGGGTATTTGGTCATGTCTTGGCACAGATCTTGATACCGTCAAACATTCTTTGTATACAGGAAAATCCGGTATCGGGTTGCAATCAGAACGTCTTGAATATGGTTATCGCTCAGCACTTACCGGTATTGTTGAGGAACCCAAGATAACCAAACAGATGCTTGATCGTCATACTCGTGCAGGAATGTCAGAAGAAGCAAAGTATGCCTATATGTCGAGTATTCAGGCTTTCTGTCAAGCTGGTATTGATGACGACTATCTCCTGCAGAATGAGGTGGGATGTATATTCGGTAATGATTCTTCGGCGAAACCAGTTATAGAGGCATCTAAAATTATGGACGAGAAACATGATTCTGCAATGCTTGGTTATGGTATTATTTTTCAGTCGATGAACTCGACCGTTAATATGAATCTTAGTACCATATTCCATCTGCGGGGGGTCAATTTCACAGTCAGTTCTGCATGTGCTAGCGGTAGTCATTCTATCGGTTTAGGATACATGATGATTAAGCAAGGTTTGCAGGAGATGGTTCTATGTGGTGGCGCTCAGGAAACCAATTATTATTCAATGGCTTCTTTTGATGCTCTTGGCGCATTTTCCATTCGGATGGATGAGCCCTCCAAAGCAAGTCGTCCGTTTGACAGGGATCGGGACGGATTGATTCCGAGTGGTGGAGCTGCTTCGATAGTACTTGAAGATTATGAACATGCAAAAGCACGCGGTGCCAATATCCTTGCTGAAGTCGTTGGCTATGGTTTTTCAAGCAATGGCGGTGGTATAAGTCAACCTTCTGATGATGGAAGCGTAATTGCAATGTCGCGTGCTCTTCATTCTGCTGAAATGACCCCAGACGATGTTGATTATATAAATGCCCATGCGACAAGTACTCATCAAGGAGATATGTATGAAGCTATAGCATTAAACCGTATTTTTTGTGGTAAGCATACGCTTATTTCTTCTACAAAAGGAATGACAGGTCATGAATGTTGGATGGCTGGAGCATCTGAAATTGTCTATAGTACGCTAATGATGCAGAACAATTTTGTTGCGCCGAATGTCAATTTTGAAAATCCTGATGAGTATTCGGAAAAACTTAATATAGCGGCCAGTACTGTTGAAACGGAAATTGATACAGTCTTGAGCAATAGTTTCGGGTTCGGAGGTACAAATTCTGCATTGGTGATAAAGAAATACAAGGAATAAAAGCAATTATTGTCTAATCTATAAAAATAATACGCTTATGAAAAAATTATTGCTGACATTCATGGTTTTGTTGTGTAGTGCGGTGATGTTTGCCGGCCCTCTCAAGAAGACTTCTGGTGATGAAAAGTGTTTCTCTGAAAATGCCACAGCGGTGCTTAGCATGGATTTGTCAAACACAACGTTTGATAAGAAGCAACGTTTCAAAACATGGTGTGGAAAAGACTATGAGGAAAGAGTTTCCGTTTCGGAAAAAGGTTTTACCGAGTCTTTCAATCAAAATAGCAAAGGGCTCAAGATTGTAGATTCTGAGAGTGATGCAAAATACAAAATCGTAATTGATGTAAAGAATTTCCAAAGAAAATCTGCAAGTTTCGGTTGGGGACGATTCCATGTGAAAATCTATGGAACGTTGACCGTGGTTGACAATGCGACAGGAGAAACTGTTTGCGCTTATTCCATAGATGGCGTTTCCGGTGGAGATGATTTCAATGAAACGGAAAGATTTGAAAAGAGTTTCTCCGAATTGGGAAAAGTATTGTTGAAGTAGTTACTTAAAATAAGATTTGATTATGAAAAAAATACTATTGGTTGTCGTGATGTTCTTTTTGAGCGTCGGTACATTTGCCTCTATCAAACTGACGAGCGGGGATGTAAAGCCTGTTGTTAAGGCCTGTAAAGAAATCAATATCTCATTGGATCTTTCCAACGTGAAATACAAAAAGACACTTCCCTTTGCCGACTTTTTGGCCAAAGCCACACGTGCGGACGATTGGGAAGAGAGTTCTTTACGTTGTTTTATGCAGGAGATGAACAAGAAAACCTTCCGCTATGGATTTGAGTCACATCTTGCGTCTGAAAATGTTGCTGCGAAATATATTCTTGTGATTGTTCCTGCAAATGTCAAGGGTAATGGTGAGATAGAGGGTGAAGCCCTTCTCAAAGAAGTCTCCACGGGGCAAGTCGTTGCGAAATTCGATGTTGCTTCGGATGATGGTGATGACGATGACGACATCACACTGCGTGACGCATTGCGTGACTTAGGTGAAACGTTTGGAAAATATTTCTGCAAATTGCTGAAGTCTGATAAGTAGAGGTCTACGGCCTTTCCCATCTGCGGATGATAGTCATCGAATACTTTCCCTATTAGGGTGGTATTTCTTGTCACTATCATCTGTAGATATTTCTAATAAAATGTATAAGCATGTACTTGATGTAATCTACATTTTGTTTGGTCTGATTTTGCCTAAAGTTAAATTTAAGCGGTTTCTATAAAACGATGAACTTATTTAAATCTGTAAGTGACAGATATACAGAGGAGCAACTTTCAGCACGCGAGTCCCAACGTCTTGCAGAGTATATAGCGTGGGGACCAGTGATATTTCAAGTATCTCGGCTTATGGCTAAGTGGGGAATATTGGAAGAACTGCGGAATAGTTCCGATGGTATGTCTTTGCCTGAATTAGTCGAAAAAACAAGTCTGTCTGAATATGCGCTAAAGATTTTACTTGAGGCATCGCTTAGCGCCGGAATTATATTGGTTGATCAAGTGACTGACAAATATACCATTTCCAAAGTAGGTTGGTTCTTAATCAATGATCCCGCAACGCGTGTGAATATCGATTTCAATCATGATGTAAACTATCGGGGAATGTTTTATCTTGACGAGGCTCTTCGAGAAGGAATACCCGCAGGCCTCAGAACCCTCGGTGGATGGTCTACTATCTATGAGGGATTATCACAACTAGACCCGCAAGTACAGAAAAGTTGGTTTGCATTCGATCATTTTTATAGTGACCATTCTTTTGATACTGCGTTAGAGATAGTCTTTGGCAAGAAGATTAAACAATTGATGGATGTCGGAGGAAACACAGGACGTTTCGCACTCAGATGCGTTGATTATGATCAAGAGGTGAATGTCACTATTGTTGATTTGCCAGGGCAAATAGAAATGATGCAGAAGAATATCAATGGCACGGCCGGAGCTAATCGCATCAAAGGATTTCCTACTGACATACTCAAGGAATGCAATCATTTGCCTACAGGTGATTGGGACGCAATATGGATGAGTCAGTTTCTAGATTGTTTCTCTGAAGAAGAAATCTTTAGTATACTCTCACGAGCCGCCGATGTTATGTCAGAGAAGAGCACGTTATATATAATGGAAACCTTTTGGGATCGTCAGAAATATGAGCCTGCTTCACTATGTCTTACTATGACAAGTGTGTACTTTACGGTTATGGCAAATGGTAACAGTAAGATGTACCATTCTGACGATATGATTCAACAAATAGAAAAGGCTGGCCTAAAAGTTTTGAAAATCCATGATGGTATCGGACAGGGACATACTATTCTTGAAGTAAAGAGAGTTTAAGATTTGGTATAGTAAATAGGTACGTCAAACACGTTAGAAAACGCAAACAATTATTATAATGGAAAGAAAAGAAATAGAAGAAAAAGTGAGAAATTTCCTCATCGAGGATTTGGAGATTGATGAGGAGAAAATTGCTCCCGAAGCAAAACTCAAGGATGATTTAGGTATTGACAGTCTTGACTTTGTTGATATTGTGGTCATTGTCGAGAAAAATTTTGGTTTTAAAATCAAACCAGAAGAAATGCAGGGCGTTGTTACCCTAAGCCAATTCTGTGATTATATAGAAAGTAAAGTAGGGTAGGTGAAAAATACGACCTTCGGTAATGATTGGATGCACCGTCAACTGATACATTTCCTACGGATTGTTGATGTACGTGTACTTTATGCTCTAGTGTTTTCTCTTATCATACCACTATGTCTGTTGCTCAATACAAACCATAGTCGGACAATAGCCTTTCGCTTTTATCGCAAACGTCTAGGATATGGCGTATTGCATGCAATCTGGGCCACCTACGTCAATCATTGCAGGTTTGGACAAGTGGTTGTTGATCGTTTTGCCGCTTTTGCAGGAAGACGATTCCAAGTAGAGGTCGAGGGCTACGAGCATTACCAATATTTGACTGAACAGCCGGAAGGATTCGTACAACTCAGCTCTCATGTTGGATGCTATGAGGTCGCAGGGTATACTCTGACGGCAAAGAACAAGCGCTGCAATGCATTGGTATATGGAGGAGAGAAAGAAGGTGTGATGAAGGGACGGAAAAAGGTCTTGGATCAAAACAATATCCGAATGATACCTGTGCAAAAGGACATGGGTCATCTTTTCCTTATCAATGAAGCGTTGTCTAACCACGAAATTGTGAGTATGCCGGCTGATCGAATTATAGGTTCCAATAAATCATTGTCAGCGTGTTTCTTTGGTTGCAAGGCGTATTTCCCGATGGGACCATTCTCAGTGGTGACTATGCGTGGACTCAATGTAATATCAGTCAATGTGCTAAAAAAATCAACAAATGTCTATGGTGTCCATATCAAGCCCTTGTTGTATGACAAAAAGGCTTCCCGGCGCGATCAAATGCAGCAGTTGGCTACGCAATATGCAGCTGAACTTGAGCGTGTGGTACGAATGTGTCCAACGCAATGGTTTAATTTTTATGATTTTTGGCCACAAGCATAATCTAAGAAGTAGAAGAAAATGAGTAACTTTGATGCGGAAAATCCATCTGAACAGGATCTACGTCAAATAGATGTACACGAACTTCTTCCACAACAGGAACCGTTTGTAATGATAGGTACGCTGATACATTTTGACCATTCGCTCACAGTAACGGAAACGACTATAAACGACTGCAACATATTTGTCGACAATGGTCGGCTCTCTGCTTCTGGATTGATGGAGAACATTGCACAAACGTGTGCGGCTCGCATAGGCTATGTCAATAAGTATATTCTGAAGAAAGGTGTCCAGTTAGGCTTTATAGGAGCTGTACGTGATTTTGCCGTACATGCGTTTCCTTCTGTTGGATCCAAAATTGTCACGTATGTGTCTGTAAAGGAAGAAATCTTCGGAATGACACTTGCAGAAGCAAAGATAATGTGCGATGACAAAATCCTTGTTACAACGGAAATGAAGATTGCAGTTCGCGAAAAAGGATTGTCGGAATGAAGGAATTGAAAGTATCCAAAACGTTTGATGTCAGATTTAGTGAGGTTGACTCCATGAATATTGTGTGGCATGGCTCCTATCCGCTTTATTTTGAGGATGCTCGGGAGGCTTTCGGGAAAAAATACGGTTTGGAGTATATGAACTTTTTCAAACATGGCTATTTTGCACCTTTGGTTGAATTGACATTCCATTATAAGAAACCAATCAAATATGGTATGGTTCCGCGTATAGATATTATGTACAAGGCAACAGAGGCTGCAAAAATTGTATTTGATTACGAAATCCGCAACCCAGAAGATGAAAGTCTGTTGGCAACGGGACATTCAGTGCAAGTGTTCATGGATTTGAACTATCAGTTGGTATGGGACAATCCCCCGTTCTATCAAGAATGGAAACATCGAGTTTTGTCTGATAATGACGAATGATGTAATATTTCGATAAAGATGGTTAATGTATTAGCAGACAATATCATCTCTCCATTAGGAACAACATCTGAGGAGAATTACTTGGCGGTAAAGGCTGGCAAGACTGGTATCCGTGTGTATACTCCAACGAGAAGTGGACTTCCGGAAGGTTATGCTGCATCATTGATGACTAGACGTTTTGAAGATTTGGCTTACGACTCAGCAGCATCGGCATTGCAAAACTCTGCCATCGATATCAAAAAGAATCGTATAGTATTCATCTTGAGTACAACCAAAGGTGGGATAGAAGAGCTAGGTAAGAAATCGAATGACGAAATGTGTCTTGGTGATGCGGCCCAACGTATCGCTTTGAAATTAGGTATAATTACACCACCCATAGTAGTATGCAATGCTTGTATATCTGGCCTTTCTTCTATAATATTGGCTGCACGTCTTCTAGAAGCAGACAAGTACGACTATGCCGTGGTCTGTGGTTGTGATTGTCCTGGACGTTTTATTATTTCTGGCTTTCAATCATTGAAGGCCCTTTCATCGGAGCCATGTCGACCATTTGACATAGAACGCTCTGGTCTCAATCTTGGTGAGGCAGCGGCAACTGTTGTTCTTGGGAGAAATATGTCTGCAGATTCTTTCAATCAGTCTTCAAAGCAATTTTTTTGGCAGATAAAGCAAGGTATTGTAAGAAATGATGCTTTCCATATCAGTACGCCTTCCCAAAATGGGGAAGGGTTGTATCTAGCTTTGAGGGAAACATTGAAAGACGAGAATATTGATAATTTGGCTTTTATCAATACTCATGGTACGGCCACAATGTTCAATGATCAAATGGAGTCGGTCGCTATTGACCGTGCAGGCCTATATGATGTTCCTGCCAATGCACTTAAGGGCTATTTTGGACATACGCTTGGCGCCGCAGGCGTGTTGGAAACAATATTGTGTATGAAGGCAGCCGAGGATCATACAGTCATAGGTACGCTCGGTTATGAGGAAATCGGTGTTTCTGGAAAAGTCAATATGTCTGCAGCATATTGGTCAACGGAGAAACTTTCCTTTGTAAAAATGTTGTCCGGTTTCGGTGGCTGCAATGCAGTCATTTGGGCGGAAATGAGACCAGCTAATATACCTAGTAACGGGAACGCCTATGAAATGCCAGTGATGGTCCGAAAACATTGCGTACAAATAACTCCGGGGGGTGTGACAATCAATGGTCAACGAATCTGTACTGAGGGCATGCAGGAAAAAGATAGTTTCTTGACATCCCTTTATAAGACTAAAATAGGAGACTATCCCAAGTTCTATAAAATGGACGGTTTATCTCGTTTGGGTTTTGTCGCTTCTGAATTATTATTGAAGGCTGAGAACGCAGAAAGATTCAGGACATGTGACAATAGGGCTGTCGTATTATTCAATCGTACGTCTTCACTATCTACAGACAGAAGATACCTGGAAACCATAAGCGATAAAGACAGTTATTTCCCCAGTCCGTCACTGTTTGTTTATACGTTGCCCAATATCGTGACAGGCGAGATCGCCATCCGAAACCATTACCATGGTGAAACGTCTTTTTATATATTGACATCAAAGGATGAAACAATCATTCGGAACGTGCTTGATACTGTATTTATGGACGGAAAAACAGAGAGCGTGCTGACCGGTTGGGTTGATTATGAAGATGAAACTCATTTCGAGGCAGAACTTTGTATAATAGAGAAAAAATAAATTGTATATGGAAGAATTGATAAAAGAACTAAAAGAGGAAATAATCGCGGCTCTGAATCTTGAAGAAATGTCGGCTGATGACATTGATGAGAATGAGGCTCTTTTTGGCGATGGTTTAGGATTAGACTCTATTGATGCTTTGGAGTTGATTGTATTGTTGGAGAAAAAATACGGTATAAAGTTGGCAAATCCGTCAGAGGGGAAGGCTATTTTCAAGAATGTTTCCACAATTGCGGATTATGTAAATAAAAACAGAAAGAAATAACCCTTCAAGAAAGAGGCAGTACGCAAGATGAATGTTGCTATAACTGGTGAAGGCTTGGTCACGGCCATCGGACTTGACAAACAACAAGTCTTGAAATCCTTGCAGGAGGAGCATACAGGAATAGGAGAAATGAGACATCTCCAGTCTGTACACCATGAACTTCTTGTAGGTGAAGTAGACTTGTCTAATTTGCAGATGAAAGAACTGCTAGGTATTCCAGCATCCCAGATGATTAGTCGTACAACTCTTTTGGGAATCATGGCTATCCGTCAGGCATTGGAAGATGCGCATATAGATAAGGCTTCTCTCAAAAATGAGGGCCATCCTTTGCGTATAGTTCTTGTGTCGGGTACTACTGTTGGTGGTATGGATATTACAGAGTCTTGCTATGACCAGTGGGAGATATCTGGAAATGCTGAATTCATAAATCACCATGATTGCGGTAGTTGTACTAAGTCGATGGCAGATTATTTTGATCTGTTTGATGATTTTACGACCTTGTCAACAGCTTGCTCATCTGCAGCAAATGCCATTATTTTAGGCGCTCGACTGATCAAATCTGGAGATGCCGATATAGTTGTAGCAGGAGGGACTGAGGCTCTTTCTCGTTTCCATCTCAATGGCTTCAATTCGTTGATGATATTGGACAAAAATCGTTGTCGGCCCTTTGATGCCGATCGTGCGGGATTAAATTTAGGAGAAGGAGCTGCTTTCATTGTGATGGAGTCTGATCGGGTGGCGTTGTCAAGAAATACCTCCCCCCATGTTTATCTTTCGGGTTACGGCAATGCGTGCGATGCCTACCATCAGACAGCGTCTTCAGAGAATGGAGAAGGTGCTTACCTTGCCATAAAAGAAGCATTGCATACAGCTCGTCTTCAGCCATCTGATATACAGTATGTGAATGCTCATGGTACGGGTACTCCAAACAATGATCAAAGTGAAAGCGTTTCACTGCAAAGAATATTTGGTGAAAATATGCCTCTTGTGTCAAGTACAAAATCCTTTACAGGACATACAACAAGTGCTTCAGGCGGAATAGAGGCTGTCATTTGCATACTTGCAATGCAACATCATTTTGTTCCGGCAAATCTTGGATGGAAGAAGCCGATGGAAAATGGTATTGTCCCGACAATGGGTGTCAAGAATATCAGTTTGGAGAATGTACTTTGCAACTCTTTTGGGTTTGGAGGTAATGATTCCTCTCTACTTTTCTCTATGCACCCATTTGTTGGAGTGAAGCCATCGGTAGAAATGCGAGATGTGAAAGTGTTGTCGAAGGTGGAAATTACATCCGAACAACAAATTGAGAATATCCGTAAGTATATCAAACCACTAGAGGCTCGGCGGATGGGAAAGATGATGAAGAGTTCTCTTCTTTCGTCGCTTGAAGCATTGTCCGAAGCAGGCATAGAAACTCCTGAGGCCATAATTACGGGTACTGCTTATGGGTGCCTGGAGAATAGCGAACGTCTTTTAGATCAAATTTGTACGGGTGGTGAAAGTATGCTGAAACCGACCTATTTTATGCAAAGTACGCATAATACAATAGGTGGTAATATCGCCATCAAGACACATTGTCATGGGTACAATGTTACTTATACGCAAGGCAAAAATTCTTTGGCATGGGCTATTCGTGACGCGGAGATGCTCTTGAAATCTGGAATGGCGAAGACTGTATTGGTCGGTTTGCACGAGGAGAGTACTCCTAAATTCAACTCGTTGTTGGAGGCGGTCGGCAAAACGGCTCTTCCAAATATTCATTCGATAGCAATGGTGTTGTCATGTGGAGAATAATATTGTTGGCTGTTGTTCAAAGTGCACTTCTTGCTGGTGGTCAAGTGTTTTTGAAGTTTGCTCTTCAGAAGATGCTTCCGTTCGGATGGACAAGTGAGTTTTTGATTTGCTTGTTAAAGAACTGGCAGTTCGCTTGTTGTGGTGCATTCTTTGGCGCAAGTTCTGTTCTGTGGATGTATATTGTAAAACATTATCCGCTCAGTGTGGCGTATCCGATGATAAGTTTGAGTTATGTGTTCGGCTTGTTGGCGGCTATTATATTCTTTCATGAATATGTGTCCACAATGAAATGGGTAGGTGTTGGACTCATTATAATTGGATGTTGTTTAATTGGTAAGTAAGAATGAAAAGATTTTTAGTTTCTATGACAACCTTGTTCCTCTGTCTATGTAGTATTATAGCACAGAATATTGATGAGGAGAAGGTAAAACAGCAAATAAATAGTGTGGCTTCTAAAATGAAGACCATGCGCTGTGATTTCGTGCAGACGAAATATATCAAGATGCTTAATGACAAGATGGTGTCCAAGGGAAAAATGTATTATCAGCAGAGCGATAAACTCCGTTGGGAATATTCTTCCCCATATGCGTACGCTTTTGTTCTCAATGGATCTAAAGTGCTTATTAGTAGAGGTAAACGCAATGATGTTGTCAATGTCAACCAGAGTAAATTCTTCAAAGAAATAGCCCGAATCATGATGAATAGTGTCGTAGGAAATTGTCTTACTGACACAAAGGATTTCAAGACCAGTATCACTGGTACTCAGACTGAGTATGTTGTAACGCTTTACCCTAAGCAGAAGCAGAAGCAACAGATGTTTCAAAAAATAATCCTACATTTCAGTAGACAGAAATCAATAGTGTCTAAGGTTGAACTGATTGAGAAAAAAGGTGACCGGACACTCATAGAATTGTTGAATGTGAAAACAAATACTTCAATAGATGCAAAGGTATTTACAGTCAATTAGTATTCTCCTTTTTTTCTTGTTGTCAATGCCTGTGAAATCCCAAAATCAGGTATTCCCTAACAGCGTGGGACAAAAGGTAAAATACAATGCCTTGATAGAGATGAAAAAAGGATATCTCAGCGGAATCTGTATCTTGGCCAACGACGGTGAAAAGATAAAAGGTTGTCTTTTCAATGAATTTGGTATCTCAGCCATAGACTTTATATATAATCCAATAAAAAAGAAGGTCAGACTCGTCAATGTGATCAAGATGTTTGACAAATGGTATATAAAGAAAATACTGAAAAAGAATTTAGTACAGGTTATGGAGTGTCTTTCCCGGGGGGTGTATGATTATACTGACAATAGATATAAGATAGACTATCATTTTAAGGTATTGAAAGATGAATTTGGAGAATAATCTATATTCTGTGCTTGAAGAAAAGATAGACGGATGGAATGCTCTTTTCACCGTAAAACTCAATACATCGTCTTTCATCTATCAAGTACATTTTCCCAACGAACCTATTACCCCTGGTGTATGCATAATACAAATGGGGGAGGAATTGATGTGCAGATTGCTTGCTACAAACGGAATAAAAAAAACTGCAAAGATTGAAAAAATCAAGAATGTGAAATTTCTGTCGGTGATTTCACCTCAAGATACCGACCTCGTCGTCTATGAAATGAAGAAGGTGAAATTGTCTGAAGATAACCGACAAATCAAAGCACAGATAAGTGTAACTTCGCAAGAAGATGTGAAGGCAAAGATGTCTATAGTACTGAGAATATCAGATGTTGAATGTTGAGCTGAAGAAAAAACTGAGAGCAAGGGGCATTTGTATCATTCTTCCTACTTACAACAATGAAGGAACGATAAGCAAGGTCGTGAGAGACACCCTTTGCTTTTGTGATGACGTTATTGTCGTGAATGACGGTAGTACGGATGGTACTGCTGAGATACTTCATGGTATAGCGCACATCACAATTGTTTCATATACAAGGAATAGAGGTAAGGGGCATGCTTTGAAGGTTGGATTCAGAAAAGCGTTGGAATTGGGGTTTGCATATGCCATTACAATGGATACAGATGGCCAACATTACGCAAAGGACATAGCTCTTTTTCTTGATGCCAACCAAAAATATCCAGGAGCCATGATTGTCGGTTGTCGGCAGATGGAAGGCGTTGACCGATCCAAAGGAAGTGACTTCGCTAATAAATTTTCCAATTTCTGGTTTTATGTGCAGACTGGAAAGAAAATGGAGGATACACAGACTGGTTATCGTTTGTATCCTTTGCGGAAATTACGGGGATTGTCCCTACTTACATCACGTTATGAAGCAGAATTGGAACTTATGGTTTTTGCATCTTGGCATGGTGTCGAATTGGTCTCAATACCAGTCAGCGTGTATTACCCTTCTCGCGAGGAACGTGTCAGCCATTTTCGTCCCGTAAAAGATTTTATGAGAATCAGTATTCTCAATACAGTCCTATGTCTGTTGGTTGTCATTTATGGGTTGCCATTGCGGGTGGGGCATTTTTTGATGAAAATATTCCGTACGACCTATTCATTGTTATTCTTCTTGTTTTTTTCCTTATGTGTGTTTATTCCTTGTGTATGGCTATATATCAAATTGGGAAAAATGACAGAAAGGAAACGCTATCGTTTGCATCAACTTATCTATTGTGCTTCGCGTTTTGTGATGGTTCATCATGGTATACCAGGAACAAAATTTTATGAAAACATAAAAGGGAATACAGATTTTTCTCAGCCGCGAATCATTATCTGTAATCATCAGTCACACCTTGACTTGATGTGTCAATTGGTGTTTACTCCTAAAATTGTGTTTCTGACTAATGACTGGGTTTGGAACAATCCTTTCTATGGCTTGATGATACGAAATGCTGAATACCTTCCTGTGAGAGAAGGTTTAGAAGTTCTTATGCCGCAACTTCGTTCTCTAGTACAAAGGGGATATAGTATTGCTGTGTATCCTGAGGGAACGCGCTCGAAAGATTGCCGTATAGGCCGTTTTCACCAAGGAGCTTTTTATTTGGCTCAGAACTTAGACTTGGAAATTTTGCCCATGTGTATTTATGGGCCTGGAAAAATTTTGCCCAAAGGAAGTCACCATTTGCGGAAAGGCATTTTATATGTGGAGGTTGGCGAACCCTTGAGCCAAGAACAAATGTGGAAGATGGGGGATTTGAAAAAACAAGCCTCGGTAATGCGTAAACGATATGTCCAAAAGTACAATGAAATTGCTGATAGGGTAGAGCAGAATGTGTAGGCATGAAAAGAGTATAAAAGAAGAAAATATGACAAAACAGAAGACGATAGTCATTATAGGAAGTGGATTGGGTGGCCTGTCTACAGGAGCGATTTTGGCAAAAAATGGCTATCGAGTCCTCGTTTTGGAACAAAACGTCCAAATAGGAGGATGTTTGCAATGTTTCACACGCCATGGGGTAAAGTTTGAAACAGGCATGCACTTTGTCGGTAGCGCGGGCCCTGGGCAGACATTGAACAAACTTATGCGTTATCTGGAAATTGACAAGGATGTCAAGATTTCGCAACTCGATCCCAATGGGTATGATGTCGTGGCTTTGGATGGAAAGTTGTATAAGTTTGCCAATGGAAGGGATGCTTTCATTCGGCAGATGTCGGAGTATTTTCCCCACCAACATGAAAATTTGATAAAATACTTTGATTTGGTGGAAAATATAGCAGGTGCGTCTTCTTTACATTCTCTTAAATATGCGGAGACAGATGCTTCTGTGAATACCACTTATCAATTGCGCTCAATCAATGACGTTGTCAATGAAATATTTACCGATTCTACCTTGGCTAAGGTCATTGTCGGTAACTTGCCTCTATATGCTGCAGAACAGGACAGAACCCCCTTCTCAACGCATGCCTTCATAATGGACTTCTACAATCAAGGTGCTTATCGTATAAGGGGGGGGAGTGATACTGTCGCTTTGGCATTGAAACGTACGATAGAACGGTATGACGGTATTGTCCTGTCGCGTAAAAAGGTTATGCGGATTGTGTGTGACGAAACCCATGCAGTAGGTGTTGAAACGCTTGATGGAGAGTATTATCCTTGTGACTATGTGATATCAGATGCTCATCCTATGAGGACGTTGGAAATGCTAGATACCAAATTGATACGACCGGCATTTCGCAATCGTATCAATCAAATCAAGCAGACTGTGGGGTGTTTTTCTGTGTATTTGCATTTCAAGGAAAATACTATGCCTTATCTCAATTACAATTATTATGGATATGGGGATAATACACCGTGGAATTGTGAAAAATATACTGAAGGTAATTGGCCAAAAGGTTTCCTCTATATGCACTTCTGTCCAAATAATGAGTCGCAATACGCTACATCGGGGGTTGTTCTCTCATATATGCAGATGACAGATGTTGAGCAGTGGAAAGGTACGACAATCGGTCGCAGGGGAAAAGATTATGAAGAATTCAAAAGAAGAAAAGCCGAAAAATTGCTTGACGCTTTAGAACTGCATTTTCCCGGTATACGTGACAAAATAGAGGATTATTATACTTCGACACCTCTTACCTACTTAGATTATACTGGAACAGAGGAAGGCTCGATGTATGGAAATGCCAAAGACATCTCCAAGGGGGCTGCATATAGGGTACCTCAACGTACTAAGATCCCAAATGTTTATATGACTGGGCAAAATGTCAATTCGCATGGAATGTTGGGCGTTCTAGTTGGTACTATTGTTACATGTAGTGAATTTTTGACGGCAAAAACCATCTACGATCAAATAATGGAGGCAAACAAATGAAGAAAGTTGTAATCATCGGCGGTGGTCTCGGGGGACTATTTACTGGTGCCATTCTAGCCAAGGAAGGACTGTCTGTGACGGTGCTTGAGAAGAACGCAACTGCAGGTGGCGGATTGCAGACATTCATGCGCTTCGGAGAATGTTTTGATACTGGTATGCACGTCATAGGAGGAATGTGCTCAGGCGGAAATATACGGCGTATCTGTGAATATCTTGGTATTATGAATGATATAAATATCAAAGATGTTGACGATGACTGTATGGATAGTCTCTATTTTGCGGAGGATAAATCAACCTATCGCGTAGCAAAAGGACGTCAGGGGTTTGTTGATTCGTTGTCTGCTTATTTCCCTGAGGAAAGACGCAATTTGGAGGCTTATGTAAATGCTGTGTATGCGATAACTGAAGATGTAGATATGTTCAACCTTCGTCCTTCTGCAGATGAATTCAAGATGCCTTCAGATGATTTTCTTATGCCAGCAGACGGGTTTGTCGCAAAATATATCAAAAATCACAAATTGCGAAGCATTGTTTCTTATATGAATCCCCTCTATGGTGGTCGGCATGATGAGACTCCAGCATATGTGCATGCAATTATCACGACGTTGTATATCAACGGAGCAAGCCGTTTTGTAGGTGGCAGCGATAGGTTCGCAGATTTGTTGGTTGGTGTGATTGAACGAGGTGGTGGCTCTGTTGTCACAAACGATGGAGTTGAATGGGTGGAAATAAACAATCGTCATGTCGATTGGGTAAGGACTCGGAAAGGGCGGGAATATTGTGGTGACTATTACATCTCTGCCATTCATCCATGTACACTCTTAAATTTAATGCCCGAAAAAGCCTTTCCCAAAGCGTATCGTACAAGATTGAACACCATTCCGAACTCCTATTCAGCGTTCTCTGTATATGTGAAACTCAAACCCGGAGTGTTTCGATATATCAATCACTCTGAGTACTATATGACCAAGTATGGGGAGATATGGAACTTTGGAGAATCTCATGAAAATTGGCCATTGGGCTTTCTGTTTATGACATCACCAGAAAATCAGCAGGGTGAGTATAGCCGTAAAGTGTTGATAACGGCTCCCATGCTTTATGAGGAAACTTTACAATGGGAAAATACGACGGTAGGTCATCGTGGCGCAGACTATGAGGATTGGAAAAAAGAAAAAACTCGCTTGATAATGGAGTGCGTAGAAGAAATACATCCAGGATTCAAGGACTGTATAGATTGTATCAATACGTCTTCACCACTTACCATTCGTGATTTCTATGGGGTCAAGGGTGGTGCACTCAGTGGATATAGTAAGGATTACAAAAATATCGCGCTTTCACAGGTACCAATAGTGACAAAGGTTGACAATTTGTTTTTGACAGGTCAAAACAATAATCTTCATGGATTTTGTGGTGTCCCGCTCACTGCCATCAATACGGCTGAGGCTATTTTGGGGAAAAACTATATTTTGAATAAAATCAATGCAACGGCAGAAAATGAGGATAAAAAATATAGTTAGACGTTCGTTTTTGTTGGTTGTGACGTTGATTTACACTATGCTATCAATGGCGCAGCATCACAATGTAGCGGTCAATATTTGGCAAGGTACCGGTGTTAAGAAATATGTAGAGATGATTCCATATTTGGCCCCGGGGCAAAGTAATGTAGCTGTGATTGTATGTCCAGGCGGTAGCTATTTTTGGCATGATATGCAGGCAGAGGGTGCTGCAGTAGGAGAGTGGCTGCAAAAGAATGGAATTTCAGCCTTTGTTCTCAAGTATAGGACTGCTGGATTTTGGGCTTATTTTACTCATTATCGTTACATATTTAGAGGAAATCGTTATCCCGATGCCTTGGATGACTTGCATCAAGCATTGTTGTATGTGAGGAGTCATTCGCAGAAATATGGCATAAATCCGGACAGTGTCGGCGCAATGGGATTTTCTGCTGGTGGACATCTTGTGATGTCTGCATGTGAACTTCTTTCGCCCCTAGAACGTCCTTCATTTGTTGCTCCGATTTACCCAGTGGTGACGATGGTGGATGAATGTGTACATAAACGCTCTCGTCGTGCATTGCTTGGTGACGGAAGAAAGAACAATAGAAGTTTGCGTGACTCTCTTTCTTTGGAAATACATGTGCCCGATGATTGCCCTCCTGTTTTCTTGGTAAATTGTAAAGATGATCCTATTGTAAAATACCATAACTCAGAATTATTAGATTCGGCACTTACTTCACATCACGTACCCCACCGTTATATTCAGTATAAAACCGGAGGACACGGATTTGGCGCTGCTGATAATAAAGGAACAGAGGAGTGTCGTCGATGGAAAAATGAATTTCTCAAGTGGCTAAGGTTGCTTCAAATAAAACAAATGATATGGAAACAAAATTGTTCGACGATATAAGACCCTACAATGCAGAGGAAATACCGGCTGCAATGCAGCGTATTGCCTATAGTTCTTCATTCCCGATTTTGGCAGCATACGTGTATCCTGGCGAACCTTTGGAAAATGTTCGTAGACGGATAGCCAATTACACCACGGTGAAGGAGTTCCAAGAGGAGACGATGAGTATGGTGAATGAACGTGTTATCAAAAATAGTATCACGGATTTCTCTTGTTCTGGTTTGGATAAGTTGAATCCTAACCAGCAATATCTTTATGTGTCTAATCATCGTGACATTATGTTAGATTCTAGTCTGCTTCAGTATTTCTTGGTTCAAAATGGCTTTGATACTACTGAAATCACTTTTGGAGCAAATTTGATGATGAGCCCGCTGATTATAGATATTGGTAAAAGCAACAAAATGTTCAAAGTGGAACGTCCAGGCGGTAGTATCAAAGAGTTCTATCGGTGTTCGAAACATCTGTCTGACTACATCCGTTACGCGCTCAATGAGAAGAAACAATCTGTGTGGATTGCCCAACGCAACGGCAGAACCAAGGATGGCAATGATGCTACCGATCAAGGTATTGTCAAGATGTTCTGTATGTCTTGTCCCGAGGATAAAATTAAGGCAATAGGGCAACTGCACATCGTTCCTGTATCCATATCCTATGAGTGGGAATCATGTGACATTCTCAAGACCCTTGAATTGTATGAATCCCGATTTGCCAAATATACTAAAAAACCAGGAGAAGATCTGAATAGTATTCTTACAGGTATTGTGCAACCCAAGGGCAAAGTTCATATTGAGTTGTGTAACCCTATTTCGTATGCTGAATTGTCAGCATTTGAAAATCTGACCAACAATGAGTACCATAAAGCAGTTGCAAAACTATTGGACAAAAGAATAAACACGGCCTACAGACTCTATCCCAACAATTATATTGCCTATGATTTGCGTTATGGCACGACAAAGTATGCAGATTACTATACGCAGCAAGAAAAGGACTCTTTTGTGGAACGCGTGAAGCTTCTAGAGCGTTATGACACTTGTGACGTGGAAACCCTGAAAGACATCTTTTTGGGTATATATTCGAATCCGGTAAACAATAAGTAGATGACCGAACTTGTATTGAAACTTTATAGTTATATGAAAGGTCACCGTTTGGTAGGTGCCCTTTCATTCATCGTTGTTACAAGTTTGCTGGCTTTGTCTGTATCACGACTTGATTATAAGGAGGATATTGCAGACTTTTTACCGATAGACAGTGAGTATCATAATGCGTTAAGTGTATATCAAAACATTTCAGGTGCCAATAAGGTGTTTGCCGTGTTCCAATATCGTGATACGTCAAAAGCCGAGCCTGACATGATGGTCGAGGGTATTGATGCATTTGTCGAATGTGTGCAGCAGACCGATACCGCTCATGTTCTTACCTCAGTTATGTCTCAAGTCAATCTTGAGCAGTTGACTGATGTTACAGACTTTGTGTACAACAATATACCTTATTTTCTTTCCGATTGTGATTATGTGAGAATAGATAGCGTACTTCGGTCACCAGACTATGTGCAGACGCAGATACATCAGGATAAAGAGATGTTGATGTTCCCTGTCGGTGGTCTTCTTTCTGACAATATACAGCGGGATCCGTTGAATCTATTTACTCCAGTTGTACAAAAATTGCAAAGGTCGGAAGGGGAATTGACGTATGAAATGTATGATGGCCATATTTTTTCCCCCGACATGCAAAAGGCCTTTGTTGTTATGGAGTCACCTTACGGTTCGAGTGAAACGGAACACAATTCCCGCTTGACAGATATGTTGACGAGTTGCGGCAAGAAGACTATGGATCAATACCCTAATCTTGAAATTCATATTATTGGAGGACCTGTTATTGCAGTAACCAATGCCAATCAGATAAAGACCGATAGTATATTTTCTGTTGCTATCTCCGTGACACTCATTCTTGCACTTCTTCTGTTCTCCTTCCGAAATGTGCGCAATCTTCTTTTGATTGCACTTTCTATTGCATGGGGTTGGCTCTTTGCAATGGGGGGATTGGCATTGCTGCATGATCGG
Source organism: Flexilinea sp. (assembly GCA_963653995.1). Classification (GTDB taxonomy): domain Bacteria; phylum Bacteroidota; class Bacteroidia; order Bacteroidales; family Bacteroidaceae; genus Prevotella. Next base: position 28,027 of record CAVJZJ010000005.1, on the reverse strand, counting down.
GTGTCTGTCATTGTTATAGGTATCAGTTCCGTCATTTTGGGTATAGCAGTCAACTATCCTTTGCATTTCATTGCCCATTTGTCTCATACCCCGAACAAACGTATGGCTCTTCATGAAATAGTCATGCCTTTGTTGGTCGGTAATATCACTACAGTCGGGGCTTTTTTGGCATTGGTCCCATTACAATCTGTTGCCCTTCGTGATTTGGGCCTGTTCAGCTCTTTTTTATTGATAGGAACGATACTTTTTGTGTTGGTTTATCTTCCGCATCTTTCAAAAGAAACAAAAGAGGTGAAACATACCTTTCTCGATAAGTTGAGCAATTTGTCTCTGGAAAACAAACCTGTTTTTGTTGGTATTATTGTCGTTCTGACCATATTGCTGGGTTATTTCAGTTTCCAAACACGGTTTGATGCAAACATGGGCCACATCAACTATATGACAGAAGAACAAAAGGCAGATATGGCATATTTTCAACGTACCATGATGAGAGGTGGTGACCATCAAACCATATATGCCATATCTTCTGATACAACGTCGGATGGGGCTTTAGACAAAAGTCTCCGCTTGCAACCCTATCTTGAAGCAGCAGTAGAAGAAGGCGTCGTGTACGGTTATAGTAGCTGTAATCAATTTATTGTATCCAAATTGGAACAAGAGCGTCGCTTGAAAATGTGGCATGATTTTGTCGCTTCGTATGGAGACTCTTTGAGGCGGATAATGCATATAAGTATAAAGAATGAAGGATTTTCAGATGATAGTTTCGACGAATTTTATGCCTTGTTGGGTAAAAATTATGTCGCACATGACATCTCTTATTTTTCTCCGTTGACGAAAACGGTTTTTGCTTCTAATTTGAGCAATGATAGTATCGAAGGACTTCACAATGTGGTCAATATTCTGTCGGTGAAAGACAAGGATGTAAAGGCCGTTGAAAAAATCTTGAAAGATCGCGGCTGTTATAGTTTCGATGTTGCCAGTATGAATAGTGCAATAGCAGACCATCTTTCTGATGATTTCAATTATATAGGTTATGCATGTAGTTTCATAGTGTTCTTTTTCCTATGGTTATCTATGGGAAGTATCGAACTAGCCATATTGTCATTTGTTCCTATGGCGGTGAGTTGGTTGTGGATATTGGGTATTATGGCAATTTTCGGTATGCAGTTCAATATTGTCAATATCATTCTCGCAACTTTTATTTTCGGCCAAGGTGATGATTATACCATATTTATGACGGAGGGGGCTATGTATGAATATGCGTATCGTCGCAAGATGCTTGCATCTTACAAACATTCTATTATCATTTCAGCACTAATCATGTTTATCGGTATTGGAACGTTGATAGTAGCTCGACATCCTGCCCTTCATTCTTTGGCGGAGGTGACAATTGCCGGAATGTTTTCTGTTGTACTCATGGCATATGTGTTTCCTCCATTAATATTTAATTTTTTGGTTAAGTCTCATGGCGCATACCGCAAACGCCCAATTGTATTGAGGCGGGCCGTTTTGATGATCTTTTGTGGGTTGACTTTTCTTGTACAAGTTTCTTTCATCTATTTAGTTGGAATGATGTCGAGATGGACAATGAAACGTTCTGTTAAGCAAAAGATGTGGTTGCGTCGCTTCTTGCATCGGATATTCCTATTTGATATAAAACATCTGCCTTATGTGGAATATCGGACAAAAAATATAGGGGAGAATACGTTTTGCTCGTCTTCAATCTTGGTTTGCAATTATCAATCTGTGCTTGATCCCTTTTTGCTGATTGCTCTAGATTACAGACTCGTTGTTGTGTCTGACGATATTGATGGCATGTGGGTACTATTGCGGAAAATTCTCAAATGGTGTGGAGTCCTTTCTTTGAAGGAAGCCGATGCGATAGACAAACAACAAATGCAGGACTATAAGAGTCATGAATGTTGTTTTGTGTTCCTTTCAAAGAAAAATGTGAACCAATCGGCATCTATGATTCGTTTCCCGCGCGAGGTGTCTCGTTTTGCCGAACGATTCAATATGACAGTGACACCTATTATTATTCACGGGGCTTCTGATGTGTTGCCGAATGTTGGTTTGCAGATATTTCCTGGTATTATAACCATTGCTGCGTATCTCCATCTGAATGAAGATGAAAAAGGTGCAGATAAGTACTCTCTAGTAATAAATGAGTTCTACATGAGGGAAATCCCAAATCTTGCCCATGAACTGCAGTTGGCAGAATACTATAGTCAGCAAGTGTTGGATTGTTATCGGTATAAAGGGACGGAAATATATAGTTCGGTAAGAAAACGTCTTAAACGTTTCGACTCTTTTGCAAAATGGATTGACAATGCATCGACTGTACCGATGGTAATTGTTCTAAATGAAAACTATGGAGAATTTGTCTTGTTGTATGCATTTGTTCATCATGATTCGAAAGTGGTCGTGTATGAGCCTGATAGTACAAAAAGAGACCTGATATGCCATTGCGGTGAGGGATTCGTACACAATGTGACGGTAATCGGTCATTTGGATGAGGTTCAGCGAGATTCTGAACATATACGAATATATTCTTTCGACTCTTCGGAAGAAACATTATCTGCATTTCCCAATGCAGATGTGGTAATAGTATCGTAAATAAATTATAAAATGTGCATGATTCGTTATTATATGGTTGTATGTTGTCTGCTACTTGCTAGTGTTGCATTGTCGCAGACTGATTCGGAATATTCTAATCCTACATTCAAAGATGACCATTCTTTGATGTTCTCTTATGTGAATAGCGAAGCGAAGAATGTCAAAATTGAAAATTCTTTCGGCAAAGACTGGTCAATGACTTTGCAGAACTCAGTGTGGGTGTGTACAACAGACACACTACCTTCTGAAATGTATACGTATCGCTTTGACGTAGATGGAAAGAAATTTTTGGATCCGCGAAATGAAAATGTTGTGTGTGACATTGACGATTCGCTAAACTTTGTCATCATAGATGGATACCCTGGATCTTATTATAAAAATGTGGATGTAGCCCATGGCAGTGTTCAACAACTATGGTATTCCTCATCTTTCAGTTCCAAGATGAAGCAAAGGCGATTGTCTGTGTATTTGCCGTCGGAGTACGAAAAAAATGTAGACAAACGATATCCCGTACTGTATCTTTTGCATGGAACGGGAGGAGACGAATTGGCTTGGTTAGGTATGGGACGCCTAGCGCAGATTATGGACAATATGATAGCGCAAGGAAAAATACAACCGATGATAGTGGTTATGCCCAATGGTATCGCAGACCAAGATGCGGCTCCTGGACATAGCCCCTACATGAGTGGGGAGTCGCGACATTCTAATGTGTCTTCGTGGTTGGGACGTACAGAGAAAGCCTTTCCTGAAGAAGTGATGCCTTTTATTGAAGGAAAGTTTCGGACTATAAACGACAAGGAGCATCGCGCTATAGCTGGTTTGTCAATGGGTGGATTGCATACCATTGCTATCACGGCTAACAATCCTACGTTGTTTGGCTATGTTGGATTATTCTCTCCTCAGTCTGTAAATATACTTACGGATTGGAATATCAAGAGAATCAATCATCTGCGGAATGGTTTCAATAAGATTAAAAATAAATTGCCGAGTCGATTGAAACAACGGTATGCAGAGCGTGACGAACAGTTTTCAGATGTATCCATATATCAGGATTTGGATGAAAAATTAAGTCAGCAGTTTGAGGATGCTCCTTCATTGTATTATATAGCAATCGGCAAAAAAGATCCGTTGAAACCATTTCTTGATAAATTTCGTAACAAACTTTCTACACTAGGTGGCGTCTATCTATATAAAGAAAGTATGGGAGCGCATAGTTGGGAAAATTGGCGAAAGTATTTATTGGATTTCTTACCGCGTATATTTAAATAAAATGCTATTATGAAAGAAACAATACGAAAAAAACTTGAAGAGGTTCTTCCTCTAGTAGATTTAGATTCTGATTTTCTGTTTAGTGAACTTGACTCTCTTGGAATCGCCACAATTCTTATGGTGCTTTCTGATTTGTATGACGTAGAATTGGATCATACTGACGTGACACCTAAAAATTTTAAGACACTTGATAGTCTTGTAAATATGGTGGAGAACAAACTGGAAAACAAAAAATGAGAATAGAAGACAAACTGCGACAACATGCAGAGCGAAATCCCGATGATATTGCTATCGTTTGTGATGGCAAGGTTATAAGTTATTCTGAATTGAACAAGTCTGTCTGTATGTTGGCATCAGCAATGACGGACCAAAAAGGCCATCTTGTCCCTCTTGAAGCCAATACGTCAATAGACTTTCTTATTTCTTATTTTGCTATCCATCTTGCAGGTGGTATAGCAATTCCATTGGATAAAAGTGTCATGGAGAATATACACGGTGGGTTCTCTCGTGATATTTTGTCTGGTATAAGTGATGTGGAGATAGCTGATATCTTGTATACTACGGGTACGACGGGAAAAGCAAAAGGTGTTATGGTCAGTCATGAGGCCATTATGGCGGATGCTGAAAATCTGATAGAGGCACAACATTTTACGCGTGACATAACTTATATCGTTACCGGACCTCTCAATCATATTGGCAGCTTGTCGAAGATTTATCCTACCATTTATGTGGGGGCTACGGTGTGCCTTGTAGATGGAATGAAGAATATCAATGCTTTTTTTGATGCTATAGACAAATCTCCGAAAAAAGTGGCTACTTTTCTAGTGCCGTCATCTATTCGTATGCTTCTTGCGTTGTCAGGAAACAAACTATCACAGTATGCTGATAAAATTGATTTCATTGAGACTGGAGCAGCCCCGATTCCGTATTCGGACATGCAAACACTTTGTCGACTTTTGCCAAATAGTAGGTTGTATAATACTTATGCTTCTACTGAGACGGGTATCATAGCGACCTATGATTTTAATGAGGGAGAATGCACTCCTGGATGTCTCGGGTATCCGATGAGACATTCGTCTTTTTTTATTGCAGAAGGGGGAAGGGTAGTCTGCAAAGGAAAAACACTAATGTCTGGCTATTGGGATGATATAGCCTCTACTCAGCAAGTTATGAAGGATGATACTATCGTGACTTCAGATCTCGGAAGTATCGACCAATATGGACGTCTGTGTTTGAAAGGAAGAAATGATGATGTCTTGAATGTAGGGGGATTTAAGGTGAATCCTGTGGAAGTGGAAAATGCCGCTTTGGCATTTGTGGGGGTAAAGGATTGTATCTGTATCTCTGTTCCCCATCCTATAATAGGACATATACTGAAATTACTGGTAGTGCCTCAGGATGGTTATAACCGAAAGGATTTGTCAAGATATCTAAAGACCAAATTGGAGTTCTATAAAGTTCCGTCTATGTATGATGAGGTGGACGTGGTACGCCGAACGTACAACGGAAAATTGGATAGAAAGAGTTATTGTCCTCCTAGACGGTCAAAGTAGGTGATGATTTCTTCCCAGGTCTTGAAATCGTTGCTTCCCCATATGATGCATGTCCCTATAAAATTTTCGATACCATGCTTTCCAATATAGTAGTCGCCAAGTAGTAGATGTTTTTGATTGGTAAATATGATGTGGTCGTATGCAGGGGCGCTAAGATATTCCTCTACCCATTCTTGTGCGTGTGTCGTTGATATGTGATTATTCGTCGGCGCTGGGGCAACAATGTATATATCGTATGTCTCCAACAAAAATTCATAGGCCTTATGCATGCTGGCCGTCGCGTGTCCATAGCTGTCCTTCAGCGTCTCTATATCTATATAGACTACAGGTCGCTGTCTTTGCTCCTGTCTGTCATCCATCCGGCGTATAATTGGAATGAGATAGTGCAAAGCGATTTTGTCGGTGAGACGATGCTCTCCATGAAAACGAATGGCAGTTGGGTAGTGTTCTCTGAAGATGTCGAAGGTGTGCACGACAGTATCCTCGTCTCCAAACATTCCGACTATATGTTGACATTCAGCGTCTGTGGCGTTGCTGAAGCAGTGGCTTGTCATTTCTGCATACTCTTTTATCAATGCTTTTGTGACGATGAACTCTTGAATTCCGTCCGCACGAGGATTTTGGAATGTCTGTTTACCAATCATTCCATGTTTTGTCATTGTCTCGCCCATTTGAAACGCTGGATTGACCAAAATACGATCATATCCGTATAATTGTTCAGCATACATTCCGCCCATGGATGTTCCGATGATGAGATTCGGTTGTTCCTTTGCACACATTGCTTTCAGCATGTTCATTGCCTCGTCAGGATGCAGAGGTATGTCGCGGGCAACAATTTCTGTTGATGGAAGTAGTTGTTTGAGCAATGTTATCGTACCTGATTGTGCAGATGATCCAAATCCGTGAATATACATTATCTTTTTCCCTTTCATCAAGTCGGGATATTGCTTGATATATAGATTTTCCATTTTTTCTAAATTGATGATGTAAATGTTTCTCGCTTATGGTGGATTCTGAAAATGGGCTTTGCCGGAATTTATATTGTTTCTTTGCAGTGGAAATTTTTGGGGCTACAATATTTGTGTGCAAACTTATACATTTTTTCTGAAATGTCAATGCTTTGCTCGTTGATTTTATAAATGGTCTTCTGCGGAGAGAGACATGCTTTCTACTAAAAAACGAATGTTAATATGTATTATAAAAACGCAGATTATTTGCACGTTGGGTAAACAATGGTTAATTTTATGCCATTGGACAATTGTTTTCTTACGTTGGTTGAAAATAATATGTATATTTGGACAATTATTTTAGATTTCGAATTTTTATGAAATCGTCCCGAGGTTGGTTGCATCCTGCGCCAACCTCTTTTTTTATTCAAAAATTTGGCTTGTCCGCCAAAAACATATACCTTTGTAACGAAAATTTCAAAATAAATGTTGCCTATCGAGAATTTTTACTTCATAAACAAAACAATATATAAATGAAGAGCATCAAGGATATGACCGATGAAGAATTGGCCTTATCATATATCGATGGGAATAATCACGCATTTGACGTGCTGTTGTCACGCAATGAATCGAAAGTTTTTTCCTATATACTTTTTATTGTCAGAGATAGAGACACTGCCAATGATATCTTTCAAGAGACATTTGTGAAAGTTATTACTCGGTTGCAAGAAGGACGTTATACCTCAAGTGGCAAGTTTGGGGCTTGGATTATGCGCATTGCACATAATGTTGTTATGGATTGGTATCGCGAACAGAAATCTGAAAAGATTGTTGAAGCGAGTCAAAACAACGATTTGTCGAATATAAGTAATAATTATGTGATAGGTAGTATCGAGAGTCGTTATGTGAATGAACAAGTGCTACGTGATGTGCGCAAACTCCTTGACAATCTTCCTGCCAATCAGCGGGAAGTCGTCTTCATGCGCTATTATCAGCAGTTGTCTTTTAAGGAGATTGCCGAGATGACAGATGTTAGCATAAATACTGCGTTGGGACGTATGAGATACGCCATACTCAACCTTCGCCGTATGGCCAAAGGCTACGGCGTCGGGTTGCAGTTGGCATATATGTGATATCTTTTGCGGTACTGAACGTGCTTTATGAGGCGTGCTATGCTTATAGTCGCTTCATTTGGGCAATTGTTTGAATGGGATCCTGAGATTTGAATATGTAGTTTCCGCTTACCAAAACATCTGCTCCTGCCTCTACGAGCAATGGGGCAGTCTTCTCATTGACTCCACCATCTATTTCTATGAGTGGCTTCTTGTCGCTCGATTGGTTGATGAGGCTCTTTAGGCGTTTTACTTTGGTAAGTGTGTTTTCGATGAATTGTTGACCGCCGAATCCAGGGTTTACTCCCATCAGCATGATGATGTCGACATCGTTGATGATATCTTCAAGAAGAGCAACTGGAGTAGAAGGGTTCAGCGTCACGCCGGACATCATGCCTGCTTCGTGAATTTGCTGAAGAGTTCTGTGCAGATGTACGCATGTTTCATAGTGCACATTCATGATTTTCGCTCCTAAATCTGCGACTTGATTGATGTACCGTTCGGGATGTACAATCATCAGATGTACGTCCAGTGGAATTTTGCATAGTTTTGTAACAGATTTCAAAACGGGAAATCCAAAGGATATATTGGGAACAAATACTCCATCCATAATATCACAATGCAACCAATCTGCTTCGCTATTGTTCAGCATTTCGATATCATGTTTCAAATCGGAAAAATTGGCTGAAAGTAGTGAGGGAGATATCAGTATCTTTTTATTGTCTGTCATATCTGTTGGTGTATTCAGTTCAGGCAATATGATGTATTGTATCCGTTTTTCTTTATTACTCTGTAGGTGTAGGCTATTTGGCGGATGATGCTGAGAGTCTGCTCAGATGGCCTTAATTCTTCTGTGGTAAAATACTTCATAGGCTAATTCTCTTTTTATTATAAAACGTAGAGTATTGTCCTTTATTACATTTTTCGACAAATATTTTCCTTTACGGCGTGTTCTATAAATTCCACGCATTGTTAAATTTATATTTTAGGCAAATTACTCTTTTGTGTCTTTTTGTTTTTTATCCGACATCTTTTCCTTTCTTCTTTAGTCGCATAGCCCGCTATGCTCCTTCAGAAAGAAAGAAAAATATGTTCGACTAAAATTCAAAAATCCAACAAAGGTAATTTATAGAACCCGCCTTACATGATTATAGTATAAAACCATACATGATGAGTTGACTGTATTTCCAATGGTTATTTGTTTCGTTTTGGATGATTTTTTGTAAGTTTGTACTTGAATATACAATTCTTGTTGATGAGCAAAAAAGCATTATTATGAGAATAGGGGTAAGTGGTTTGCGCGTAGAGGTTATCCCGGATATTATAAAATCCGGATTGGGGCATTGGGTCAGTTTGAATTTTATTTCCGGAACCTCGGATTGTCTTCAAATGATATCGACAGGTGTGGGGTGTTTGCCGGATATTGCTCCGCATATTCGCACAAGCAATATTACGGATTGTAATAAGCATACGCCTAAACTTGTTGGTGTATTCGATAACGAAATGGCGCAAAGTATTATAGCCCGCATCCATTCATTTCGTTTGGGTGGAGTTCTGTTTCAAGGCAATGTAAGTCCTGTATTCTTGGATAATCTCAGACGAACGATTATTCCCGATATTTGCCCCGAAATGGTATTTGTAAAGTATATAACAGGCGAATCTTGTCAGATAAGAACGTTGTGTGAAGTGTATGGAGCGTATGTTGATACTTTTCTCTTAGAAGGTTATTCTGGTGAGTCCTTTTCCCACGTGCAACGATTTCTTGAGGCAAATGGTGAAGAGATGGTTAATCCTTTTTTTATTCGTGTTGCTCCTGATACAAAGCGTATTATGTCATGTTTGAGGGGCTTTTCTCATCCATCGTTTGGCGGTATAGATATCGATTTTTCTCACTCCAAGAGTGTGGCTGAGATACTTTCTGTACTTCGAGAGGTTAGCGCGATGCTCTGAATGACTCCATATTGATGTATCTTCTTCTCATCAGGCGTACGTAGATGTTGCGTAGCCATAGGCCGTGTGTGGCGATAAACCCACATCCAATGAGTGTGATGATGATATATGTCCACGTTTCGCTTAGAAATATGTGTAGGACGGAAATCAATATCATAGGGATGGCAAAGTTGACCAATTCGACAACCAACTGCATATAATTGTTCTCAATATTGCTCTTGCTGATGAATTTTGTATTCAGTGGTGATGCCTGTTTGTTGTAAAGTGCCATTTGAAATAATATGAAATATTGAAATCCCATAGTAAAGGACATGAAAGACAGAAGCATGAGAAGAGACCATTTTCCGACTATAACAATGGGAAGAGTCAGCAGAAACGGTACTCCCAATAATATAGAGTATGTGATGTACTTCGCTTTGAGTAATGTCAGAATGTTTTCCTTTCTAGTCATCAAGCAATCCATATAGTTGCCCTCGTTGCACATTATTCGTGCAAGAAACATTACTCCGTAGATAAGAAAATTGTAGATGCACAGAAAGTGTGTCATGAATGTGGTGTCGTAAATGTCGCTGAAGGCTATGCTTGCACTGAAAATGGCGATAATTGTTGTTGCAAATACGAACATTTTCCGAGGATTTTTGTTACGGAGAAGAAGTTTTGTTTCCAGTTGTATATATTGTCCAATCTCTCCGTATCTATCCAAAAAGGAAAAGCGTAAAGTGGAGTGGGGGGCTGAATTGGTAGGGCTCTTGCCTAGTTCTTGCATGACGTGGGCATATTGTATGTTTCTGTTGACAAATGCTGTTGTCAACATTATGCCTACTGAGATAATGACAACGGTTGCGTCTCCATTGGATAAATGTGTACCCATTTGTGCGTATAAATCGAACGATTGGCTGAAATCTCCCGGGTGCAGTATGATGGAGGGAGAAAAGACAATGGTATATACAACTATCGGAAGAATCCAGTACCAAATGGTGGTGTTGACCAGTGTTCTCACAATGGCGTACCATTGGCTGTTGGCCATAATGAGAAATAGGAATAGAAGCAATGTTTGTATTGTGACGTATATACCGTGGCTGAATATGATGGCCATAATGCTATAGGGTATCAGCATTGCGAACCAAATGAGGTTGGCGCTACTGAGTATTGATTTCGCAACAAACGCATTGATGCAAGTATATTTCCGGATGGGAAGCAGCACATATGGCTTTATCATTTGTGCAGGCGTCTGTTGAAGTGAAAACCGTACGGCAAAGTCAAATACAAGAAGGAATGGTGCTATTCCACAAATGAATTCTACAGATGTCATAGTTCTAGCGCTATTGGCTATCAATGCAAGTAGAATAGCGATAAAAATGAGGTAGACTGTAACAAATGAGAATACAAACCACAAAATATACTTCGCTATTTTGTTTTGAGAAAAATTGACACTCCGACTTTCCGCTAATTTTCGGTGCTTTCTTAGTTCTTTGTATATCTGTAGTCTGTTCATTGGGGAGTGTGTCTTATTTGTTGTACATACGATATATTGTCAGTCTATCTCAAGTCGATGATTTCTGCAGAAGGAAACTCTTTTGAGTTGAAGGAAAATATATTGTCTGAAAGTGTTTTTGTCTTGAAATTGGAGATCGAAATGGCAGTCCATTCTTTACCTTTCCTTAGTTTTACCATTGATGGCGTGTAATTGGGGGATACATGAATGTACATTTCTTCGATACCGTTTTTTTTGTTTTGTGCTATGAGATGCACAATTTTTGTCTTTCCGGATGTTTTCATACTCATGTCGTATCCAGATCGGTAGATGTTGATGAAGGCATAAGGATTCATCGACATTTGGTTGGCTTTGTTGGGGGTGCTGACATTTACCTCATCATTCTTCTTGCTATAGGTCCATTGGGTCTTGCCATTGTACCATACTATGATTTCTGGGGTGCGAGCCTGAAACTTGTTACCCTTAATGGATATCGTTCCTGATACCTTGCCGGCTTTTGCCATTGATAATGTAAAATTGGCGGAGGCTCCACCCTTGTTTCCTACTACTTTTGCAGTTTTGTCAAGAATGGCTCTTGCTTGTGCTGCATTTTGGGCGTAGATTCCTATTGTGGACAATATGGTGAGTGTGATGCTCAGTATGATTCTTTTCATTGTGCTTGTTCTCTTTTGAGGCGTGTACTTATAACCTGCCTTGAATTTTTATTTTCTCAATTGTTGAAAAATTGCCGCTAATTGTGTTTCGTCGGCAATCAGTACCTCACGAGGTTTGGCTCCATGTGCAGCTCCTACAATACCGGCCTGTTCGAGTTGGTCCATTAGACGGCCCGCTCTGTTGTAGCCTATTGAGAAGCGACGTTGTACCATACTTGTGCTACCTTGTTGAGTCGTAACGATAGATCGAGCCGCTTCTTCGAATAGTGGATCAAGGGCCCCCATGTCACCATTGTTGCCTCCTGACGATGAGGCGTTTCCACCATTGTCGTCGCTCGCAGGTTCTGGTAGTTCCATTGGTTCCATTGGACCGGGTTGATGACTGATATAGTTGTTGATGGCTTCTACTTCCGGGGTGTCTACAAATGCGCATTGTACTCGAACGGGGTCGGGCTCTTTGCCGTTGAGTATGAGCATGTCACCGCGACCTATCAGTTGGTTGGCTCCAGCGCGGTCTAAAATTGTGCGTGAGTCAATCATTGCACTGACTTTGAACGCCATACGTCCTGGAAAATTGGCTTTTATGTTACCTGTGATGATGCTTGTGGTAGGACGTTGTGTGGCGATGACCATGTGAATACCGACTGCGCGGGCCAATTGGGCAATACGTGCAATAGGAGTTTCTACTTCTTTTCCCGCCGTCATGATAAGATCGCCGAACTCATCAATGACAACAACGATGTATGGCATATAGTCATGCCCTTTGGTCAGGTCGAGTCTATGATTGACAAATTTTTCGTTGTATTCTTTCACGTTGCGCACACCGGCCAGTTTGAGCAAGTCATACCTATGGTCCATCAGTGTGCAAAGGCTCTTGAGGGTGCGTACTACTTTTGTGACATCGGTGATAATGGGCTCCTCATCATTTTCCGGCAGCGAGGCCATAAAGTGCTCCGCGATGGGCAAGTATACACTAAACTCTACTTTTTTGGGGTCGATGAGCACAAATTTCAGTTCATTGGGGTGCTTCTTGTAGAGCAATGAGGTGATGATGGCATTCAGACCAACAGATTTTCCCTGTCCTGTAGCGCCGGCAACGAGCAGATGTGGAATTTTTGCCAAATCTACCATGTATACCTCGTTTGTTATCGTTTTTCCGATAGCAACAGGAAGGTCATATTTCGTTTCCTGAAATTTTCTGGTGTTGAGAATACTTTCCATCGAAACGATTTTAGGCTTGCGGTTGGGTACCTCAATACCGATGGTTCCTTTTCCCGGTATAGGTGCAATGATACGTATGCCCAAGGCACGAAGGCTTAGTGCTATATCGTCTTCCAAATTTCGTATTCTCGAGATTTTTACACCTGGAGCGGGAGTGATTTCATATAAGGTGATGGTGGGGCCGATGGTCGCCTTGATTTCGTGTATATCTATGCCGAAACTCTTCAGTACTTTGACAATCTGCTCATTGTTGGCTTTGATTTCTTCCATGTCAACAATGGGCTTGCTGTCGTTGTCATATTTTTTGAGTAGGTCAAGTGTTGGATATTTGTATCTTGTATATGGCTCTTTGGGATTTATAGGCGTGTGAGTGTCTGACACCTCGGCTACTGTCTTGCTGTCAGATTTGTCATCCTCTCGCATTACAGATACTTTGAGCTGACTTTCAGAAGACTCTTTGGTCTTTTTCGTAGGTGCTTCTGTAGCTCCATCCAATACGATTGTACCCATATCGATGGTTGTTTCTGGCTGAGGTGTAGCAGATTCGTAAGTATCGCTCGTCACTACTGATGTTGGGGCATCATCAGTAGTGATATTTTCCTCTTCTTCAGTCTCTTGTGGGTTGGTGATGGTCACCTTTATCTTGTTGGTCAAGTATTTGACGGGGTTCATAGACTTTTGGATGACGTTCATTGTGTGTGAACTCACTATGACCATAAAGATGATAGCGGAAAGTATTAGAACTCCTGTTAGTCCGGGGGGACCTATCACGTTTTCCAAATGTTGAACGCAGTATAGTCCGTGGTCTCCACCTGGATTGTATATGGAGTTAGGCATAAATGGAGCAAGAAGTTTGGCAAATGCTACTGATGTCCAGTACATCACGAATGCCATATAGAAAAACCACTTTAGCAAGTTGATGGTATATATTCTCATCAGCTTGAGTCCGGCAATGGCAAAAAACAATGGAATGATGAATGCCGGTAATCCAAAGCACTCTTTTATCAGTACATAACTGATGATGGCTCCTGTACTGTGTCCATAATTTTGAAATATGCGTCCATTGTTGCTCCAATCGCCAGGACGTAATTGTTCTAGCAAACTTTGGTCTGCTTGTCCTGTTCGGATAAACGAAAACATGGCAACGATGGCGTATATGGCAATGCCAAGCAGTATTATTCCAAGGATGAAATCCGTTTTTTTACTATTCAATATGTTTTTTAGGCCGAACGTCTCACTGACTTTCTTTTGCTTGCGTTCTGTTTTCTTGCGTGCCATCTTGATGTGCTTATTGTTGTTTATTTGTGTCCTTATGGTTCTTTTTGTTGCTATTTCCCTTTCTTTATCCAATGATAAAATGAAATTCTACCACAAGGTGCTTATACTGCAAAAGTACATATTTTGTATGAATTGACCAAACCGAATACTCTACAATTGGCGATTGAAGCGCTCGACGTTTTTGAAGATGGCCTTGTACTGTTGCTACAAGGCCTTTGTACTGTTGCTACAAGGCCTTTGTACGGTCGCTACAAGGGCTTTGTACTGATACTACAAGGCCTTTGTAGAATATTGTGAATGGTGGTTGCTTCGTTTGGAGATGTCTAAGTGGCGAAGGAAAAAAATAAATAGGTACGATATGAAATCTGTGTAGACTATCTTATCTTCTTGTTATCATTAATTGTTTGCGCTTTTGAATAGTTACGATGTTTCCGCATGTGTAGTAGAATACCAATATTAGCCATGCATCAATGTATATGAAAATAAGAGTTGATAGTGTTGTTAGGAGAAATGACAATGCGGGAAAGTATGTGGGTAGACCATTGGAATCACCCAATGTTATACCGTATAGATTGACATCACTGGCAAGGAACAACACTATTGCAGGACTGAACGTGATGCAATAGGCTATACCCGTCAAGATAGTGCAAACAAATAATACGGAAAATAGGTATCCCCAGTTTTTCCATCCTATCTTGTACGCATTGCGGAATATGCCGGAGAATGTAGATGTCGGTTCTACGAGGTATTGGGTGTTGGCGAATGAGAATGGAATGATGGCTGCAATGAGTATGGTAAATACAATTCCTGTCAGACACTTGATGATGATGGGTGCTGATAGGTGCCCCTCCAATTGTCCATGAGCTAACGTGGTGCAGGCGTTTGAAAATCCGGTACAACACAATATGCATATTCCGAGCAGAGCAATGGAAAGGACAATGACGTACATATTGCGGACAAAGTTCTTCTTTGTTGGTTGCCCGTTAAGTATTCCGTATATTTTTGCCCGAAATAGGATGTATACGAGGATGGACAAAATATAGGATACAGAGGCAATACCAACTAATGCTATGAGTTTTTGTGGAGAAGCCATCGTAAGTTCGGGGCTTGAGAGAAGTCCTGTAGGAATGTTGGCTAAAAGTGCGACTATAATGGCGGAAATCCATGTTTTGCGAAATATTTTTGTCGCATTTTTGGTGTAATAGTCAAATGCGGCGCGTATGCAACTTATCGTGCTGCGCTCTTTATTGTAAAGTTTGTCTTCCATTTTTCTTCTTTGGGTTTTACGATCACTATTGATGCTTGATTGTAGAATTCAGTATTCCATGTTTCTTCTGAATTCCGAGCATACGATGGCTGTGGCGACGGCTACGTTGAGACTGTCTGCTGTGACTCGGCCTGGAGGAAAATTCGGTATGCGCAATCTTCGGTTTACTTTGTTTCGAATAGTGGGGGAGATACCTTTTCCTTCATTTCCCATGACAATGACACCTTGAGGAGTCAAGTGGTTGGCGTAAATGTTGTCTCCGTCAAGTAGTGTTCCATAGATGGGAAAGTCTGGTGGTAACTTGGACAGTATTTCAGACAAATCTGCATAGGTTGTACGGATGCGTGCAATGCTTCCCATGGTAGCTTGTACTACTTTGGGATTGTATACATCTACTGTGTCTGGGCTGCAGACAATATTTTTTATACCAAACCAGTCTGCTATTCTAAGGATGGTTCCGAGGTTTCCGGGATCTTGTATGCCGTCAAGAAATATGGATAATGTATTTTGTAAATGAATTTCGTCGTACTCTATTCCATTTTGGGGAAATACGGCGATGACGTGTTGCGGATGTTGCAAAAAACTTACTTTACGTAGTTCTTCTTCGCTTACTTCTATGAGCTCGTCGGTAAAGATGGATGATGCGTTGTTCTGATTTAGCCAATCTTGTGTTGCCAATAATGTTTTTGCGGGCATAATCTCCAATAAATCATGCACGACTTTGGGGCCTTCTGCTACGAATAAACCAGTTGTCTGCCGGTTCTTTTTTAGTTCAAGTGACCGTATGGCTTTTATCTTGTTTTTGCTGAGCATCTCACGTCATTTTATGTACAAAGTTACAATATTAATCCATTAAATTCGTAACTTTGCAAATAAATTAAAACATATTGGATATTATTAATTTGCCCAACCGTCAACGCAGGATACGCTATTGTCGTCTTGTGGCTGTTGTCCTTATAATGTTTGGACTGATGTCTTGCTCATCTTCCAAATTTATTCCGGATGGCTGCTACTTACTAAAACGTGTTGAGATAAAATGTGACGATAAAAACATCGCAACATCTTCACTTGAGCCTTATGTGCGTCAAAAAGCCAATTCAAAATGGTTCTCCTTGTTAAAGATACCTCTTGGTATCTATGATATGTCGGGGCGTGATTCAACAAAATGGTTCAACCGTACCTTACGCCGTATGGGTGAGGCACCTGTGATATATGATTCTGTACTTGCTGAGAAGACATCGCGGAATTTAAGTGAAGCGATGCAAAATATGGGCTATCTGAATGCTACATCACATTACAATCTGAAGGTTAAGAATCAAAAGGCAATAATTACCTACAATATCAATGCCGGTGTACCTTATAATTTGGGTGTCATAAAATATGAGTTTGCAGATGCACATGTCCTAGATGTCTTGCGTGATAACTATTGGGAGAAAGACTGTCTAAGAAAAGGTATGCGTTTCTCTATCGATAATTTGGAGAGAGAACGCAATCGTATTACGAAAATATTGACCAATAACGGATTTTTCCGTTTTAATAAGGAATTTATCAGATTTGATGCTGATTCTTGCCAGGGAAACAATACTGTAAATCTTGTTGTGAAGTTAGTAAAGTACAAGCCCAGCAACAATAGTGCGGAACGTAATCATCCTCAGTACTTTGTACGCAATGTACAGTATTTTGACGAAGATAGTGCGAGGATACATTTGCGTCGACGGGTGTTGGAAAACAATACGGCCATAAAAGAAGGGAAACCGTTCAGTGCAGATGCTTTGCAGAAGACGTATAATAATTTTGCAAAGTTGCAGGCCGTTCGTTTTACTAATATCCATTTTGTGGAATTGCCAGATACGGCATTGCTCGATTGTAAAATTCAGATTAGTACCAACAAACCGAGTACTCTTTCTTTCCAGCCAGAAGGTACCAATACTGCGGGTGATCTTGGTGCAGCCGCTTCGCTGACTTATGAAAATAGAAACTTGTTCCGCGGAAGCGAATTGTTGAGCGTTCAGGTTCGTGCTGCTTTTGAGGCTATCAAGGGACTTGAAGGCTATCTGAATCAAAATTATGAGGAGTATAATGTTGAAACAAAATTGACCTTTCCTCGCATCATAGCCCCGTTCTTGTCAAGGTCATTCCGGAGAAGGAGCAATGCACGATCAGAATTGCTTTTCAGTTACAATTTACAGAATAGACCAGAATTCCATCGGCGAGTCTTGACTGGTGCGTGGCGATATCGTTGGAGCGAACCTCATCATCATTCGCACTACCGTTTGGATCTTATAGATATGAACTATGTGTATATGCCATGGATCTCCGAATCGTTCAAAAATGATTATTTAGACAACGCGACGACGAGGAACGCCATTTTACGATACAATTATGAAGATCTTTTCATTATGAAGACGGGAGCGTCTGTTACCTACAATAATGGACGGCAGGCGCTAAAGGCCAATATCGAATTGGGAGGTAATATTCTCAATCTGATTGCTCATGCTGCTAGATTGGGGAAGAACAATGATGGACAGTATACTTTGTTTAATATCGCGTTTGCTCAGTATGTGAAAGCAGATTTTGATTATTCGCGCCTTGTGTACTTTGATTCCAAAAATGTATTGGCTTTTCATTTCAATTTCGGAATGGCTTATCCTTATGGTAATAGTCGTATTCTTCCTTTCGAGAAACGTTATTTTTCAGGTGGAGCCAATTCTGTGAGAGGTTGGAATGTTCGAGAATTGGGACCGGGTAAGTTTAGAGGTACAGATGGCCGTATTGATTTTATCAATCAGACGGGTGATATGAAGTTGGACCTCAATATGGAGTACAGAACGTTCTTGTTTTGGAAATTTAATGGTGCTGTATTTATAGACGCAGGTAACATATGGACTTTACGTAAGTATGATGAACAACCAGGTGGACAATTCAAAATCAATGAGTTTTATAAGCAGTTGGCTGCATCGTATGGATTGGGGGTGCGACTCAATCTCGACTACTTCGTATTGCGGCTCGATTGTGGAATGAAGGCGGTCAATCCAGCCTATGAGACCAGCAAAGAGCATTTTCCTATATTCCATCCATCGTTTGGACGGGATTTGTCGGTACATTTTGCTGTCGGCCTACCATTTTGACGAATATCCTAAAATAGTGTTATCCTTCAATTTCGGAAAGTTCCAGCCATCTCATGCTTTTCTCGTCGAGTTCATCCTTGATGAGAGGTAGTCGTTTGCTTTTTTCTGTTAGCTGGTCGACGCTGAGTGTACCGCTACATAATTCTTCTTCTATTTGCTTCTGCTCTCTTTCGAGTGTTGCGATGTCTTTTTCCAATTGCTCAAACTCCCGTTTTTCCTTGAATGTCATTTTGCGACGTTGGTCATTGCGGTAATTTTTCTTTTCTCTTTTAGTGTCTGTTGCTTGTGGCTTTTCTGTGTTGCTGCTTGCCAATTTTTGCCATTCGCGATATTGGGTGTAGTTGCCGGGGAAATCCTTGACTTCTCCCATTCCTTTGAATACAAGCAAATGATCAACAATCTTGTCCATGAAGTAACGGTCATGGCTGACGATGATGACGCAACCAGGAAAGTCTTGAAGATACTCTTCAAGTACTTGTAGGGTCGGAATGTCAAGGTCGTTTGTGGGTTCGTCTAATACAAGAAAATTGGGATTGCGCATGAGTACGGTGCACAAGTACAGTTTTCTACGCTCTCCACCACTCAATTTGTAGACATAGTCGTGTTGTTGTTCTGGAGTAAACAGAAATTGTTGTAACAATTGGCTAGCGGTGATGTGATTTCCTCCTCCCATATCTATATAGTCTGCGATGGCGGTTATTACATCAATGACTTTCTGTTGTTCATCGAAAGCCATACATTCTTGTGAGAAATATCCGAATTTTACGGTTTCTCCGATATCGAATTTTCCCTCATCCGGTTGTGTTATACCCAACAAGAGTTTGATGAAGGTGGACTTTCCTGCGCCATTGCTTCCTACAATTCCCATCTTCTCGTATCTGCTGAAGTTGTAGTAGAAGTCTTTTAAAATGACATTTTTGTCATCCCATTTTTTTGAGACATATTGGCACTCGAATATTTTGGAACCAATGTATACGTTTTTGGATTTAAGGCGAATCTGTCTTTCTTCGATGCGTTGTTTGGCTTTTACTTCCAACTCGTAGAATGCCTCTTCTCGGTATCGGGCCTTATGCCCACGAGCCTGTGGCATACGTCGCATCCATTCCAACTCCTTACGGTACAGATTGTTGGCTTTTGCTATTTCTGCTTTTGCATTGTCGAGACGTGCCTGACGCTTGTCTATATAATATTCGTAATTGCCGTTGTAGGTGTAGATGGTATTGTTGTCGAGCTCAAGGATGACATTGCATACTCTGTCAAGAAAGTAACGGTCGTGTGTGACCATCAGTAGCGTTTTGTTCCCTCTGTTGAGGTATCCTTCCAACCACTCGATCATCTCAAGGTCTAGATGGTTGGTTGGCTCATCGAGGATGAGCAAGTCTGGCTCTGTGATAAGTACATTGGCTAATGCAACACGTTTCTGCTGGCCTCCACTGAGTTGTCCCATTGGTTGGGTGAGGTCGTTGATACGAAGTTGGGTGAGTATTTGTTTTGCCTTCAATACTTTGTCTTCTTCGCCATGATGATTGAAGCATGTGTCAAGAACAGATTCCTTTGGGTCGTACTTCGGTGTTTGTTCCAATATCCCAACCTTGAGGTCTCGTTTGAATATGATGCTTCCTGAATCGGCATTTTCATGTCCTGAAATAATAGAAAGCAAGGTGGATTTACCCGTCCCGTTCTTGGCTATCAGTCCGACATGTTGTCCTTCGGAAATGGAGAAAGATATATTTTGAAACAATCGGTGTGCCCCGAATGCTTTTGACAAGTTTTGAATGTCTAAATATGGTGTCATAAGAAAATGGTTACTCTTTGTCTTCTACAAGACTACTATTCACCTGCTCGATATATGTAAGGAGTTCTTCGCGTCCCAACTTTGTTTCTGAACTAGTTATGAAATAGGGTGGAAGCTCCTCCCATGTTTCTTTTAGTTTGTTCATCCAGGATATGGCATTGTTCTTGACTTTTCCCGCTGTCAATTTGTCTGCCTTTGTGAATACGATAGCAAAAGGTATGCTGCTCTCTCCCAGCCAATTGATAAAATCTGTGTCTACGGTCATTGGGTCATGGCGAAGATCTATGAGCACAAACACATTGATTAGTTGCTTGCGTTGTAGAATATAGGAATTGATCATTTGTGTCAACTTTTTTTGGACACTTTTCGATCGTTTTGCAAATCCGTATCCTGGGAGGTCTACTAGATACCATTCATTGTTGATGATGAAATGGTTGATGAGCAAAGTCTTACCTGGAGTTGCTGATGTCTTGGCCAATCCTTTATGGTTGCACAACATATTGATAAGGCTCGATTTTCCAACATTAGACCTTCCGATGAATGCGTATTCAGGTTTGATATCAGAAGGACATTGGTTGAGTGTGGCAGATGAAGTCGTAAATTCCGATTTCTTGATTTCCATATTCTGCGATTGTGGTAATTCTAATGAAAGTATATTTTTCTTTTGCAAACTTACGCAAAAAAAACGAGACGGTACTTCTCTTTTGTCAAAAAAGCCTTGTTATACCAACTTTATTACGTACTTTTGCATAAGGATGTGAACCGTCTGCTGCGATTGGACAAGTGATGTGAAAATAGACTTGTACGGCCATATCCATTTGAAGTTTACATACATTATCCAATGAAAACGATTGTGATGCTTTTTGTTTCTGTCATTTGCTCTTGTTGTATGGCAATGGCGGATAATGACTATCCTACGATTGCCCCGACCGCAACTTTTATAACTGATGAAGGTGAAACTGTGGAAACAAGTTATTCGGGATCTGCACCTTTGCTGGCGCGTTTTGCTGCCAATCCTACAAATGTTGGCGCATGGACGCCACATTATGAATGGAGATTTACTAAAGATGGCGAGAGTACTCCCTATCTCATAAGATATGAAGAGAGTACGGAATATACATTTACTCAGGCAGGTTCACATCGTATTGTTTTATATGCTGTATTTGTACAAGGCAATGACACTGTGTCCTATACTGAGGATTATTGGAATGAAACGGGACCAATTGTTGTTTCAATATCCGAAAGTAAACTCGAAATGCCCAATGCTTTTTCTCCGAATGGTGATGGTATCAATGATGTGTACAAAGCCAAATCTGGCTATCAGAGCATCGTCGAATTTCAAGCTGTTATTTACAACCGCTGGGGACAAAAACTATACGAATGGACAGACCCGGCTGGTGGCTGGGATGGAAAGTACAACGGACACGATGTAAAACAAGGTGTATATTTTGTACAGGTAAAGGCTAAAGGTGCAGATGGTCGTAAATTCAATATCAAGCGAGATGTAAATTTGCTTAGAGGATACACGGAAGGAACTTCCAATAATTAGAGATTTGGAAAACAAAAGCAGGATGACGCTATGAATGAAGATAATATAAATGTATGTGGAGCGCGTGTCCACAATCTTAAGAATATAGACGTGGTGATACCACGCCATAGTCTTACAGTGGTCACCGGACTAAGCGGCTCTGGCAAATCCTCTTTGGCTTTCGATACAATTTATGCTGAAGGACAAAGGAGATATATAGAAACTTTCTCTGCATACGCTAGAAATTTTCTCGGTGGAATGGAACGCCCCGATGTTGACAAAATAACGGGTCTAAGTCCTGTCATTAGCATAGAGCAAAAGACAACGAACAAGAATCCGCGCTCAACGGTCGGTACAACGACCGAAATATATGACTATCTTCGACTTTTATATGCGCGTGCTGGTGTGGCGTATAGTTATGCTACAGGTGAGCGTATGGTGAAATATACGGAAGAAAAAATTCTCGAAATGATAAAGTCTGATTATATGGGACATCGTATCTATATATTGTCGCCTATTGTCAGACAACGGAAAGGACATTATCGGGAATTGTTTGAGAGTCTACGCCGTAAGGGCTTCTTGTATGCACGTGTTGATGGTGAATTGCAGGAAATCACAAGAGGAATGAAGACTGACCGCTACAAGAACCACAATATTGAGGTCGTAGTAGATAAACTCCTTATGTCCAAGGATAATGATGAACGGTTGAGAAAAACGATAGCAGTTGCTATGCGACAAGGGGATGGCCTAATTATGATTCTTGACAAAGAAACTAACGAGGCAAAACATTTCTCGAAACGACTGATGTGCCCTACAACAGGTATGGCATATAAGGATCCTGCTCCCAATGTGTTTTCATTCAATTCTCCAGAAGGAGCGTGCCCGAGATGCAAAGGTTTGGGTCTGGTAAATGAAATAGATCTGAAGAAGGTTATACCTGATGATACTCTTTCCATTCATTCTGGAGGAATAGTGCCGTTGGGTAAGTACAAGAACCAAATGATATTTTGGCAGATAGACTCAATCTTGTCAAAATATGAATGCACGCTAAAAACACCCATTTGTAAGATTCCGGAAGAAGGACTGAGTGAGGTCTTGTATGGTTCTTTAGAAAATGTGCGAATTAGCAAGGAACTTGTGCATACTTCTAGTGATTATTTCTTGGGCTTTGATGGTGTAATCAAATATTTGCGGACGGTTATAGAAAATGATGATTCTGCCAGTGGACAGAAATGGGCGGACCAATTTTTGGCAATGTGCGAATGCCCAGAGTGTCATGGACAACGGCTTAGTAGGGAGTCTCTGTCTTTCCGTATTGGTGACAAAAATATATCGCAGTTGGCTTCTATGGATATCAAACAGTTGTATGAGTGGCTAAAACTTGTAGACAAAGAGTTTGATGATCGGCAACGGCATATTGCGGAAGAAATATTGAAGGAGATAAGAACCCGACTGAAATTCCTTTTGGATGTAGGTCTTGATTACCTTTCTCTCAATCGCCAGTCTGCCTCATTGTCGGGAGGAGAAAGTCAACGTATACGTTTGGCAACTCAAATAGGTTCACAACTAGTCAACGTTCTTTATATTTTAGACGAGCCCAGTATAGGTCTTCATCAACGCGACAACGAACGACTCATCCACTCCTTGAAAGAGTTGAGGGATCTGGGCAATACGGTCATAGTAGTGGAGCATGACAAAGACATGATGTTGTCAGCAGATTATATCGTTGATATCGGTCCGAAGGCTGGCAGTGAAGGGGGAGAGGTTGTATTTCAAGGCACTCCGCAACAAATGCATCGCGAACATACTGTAACAAGCGAATATCTTGCCGGCATACGGAATATTCCCGTACCAACTCACCGAAGGATAGGAAAAGATCATTTGACTATTTGTGGGGCCACAGGAAACAATCTGAAGAATGTGAATTTGTCTCTCCCGCTTGGTTGCCTAGTTGTTGTAACGGGTGTCAGTGGGTCTGGAAAATCCACGCTTATCAATGAAACTTTGTATCCGATATTGAGCCGACATTTTTATCGATCACTGAAAAAACCGATGCCCTACGTCTCAATACAGGGTCTGGAGCATTTGGACAAAGTAGTAAATGTTGACCAATCTCCACTTGGCAGGACACCGCGTTCAAATCCTGCTACATATTCGGGTGTGTTTTCTGATATCCGTTCCCTGTTTGTCGCTCTTCCCGAATCGAAGATAAGGGGCTATAAACCAGGTCGTTTTTCGTTCAATGTACGTGGCGGACGTTGTGAAACGTGTGGCGGGAACGGGTATAAAACCATTGAGATGAATTTTCTTCCCGATGTCATGGTTCCATGTGAGACGTGTCATGGGAAACGTTATAATCGTGAAACTCTTGAGGTAAGGTATAAAGGTAAAAGTATAGCAGATGTTCTGGATATGACAGTGAACCAAGCTGTTGATTTTTTTGAAAATGTACCTTCAATTCTTCATAAAATAAAGACGATGCAAGATGTCGGTTTGGGATATATCAGACTCGGACAACCATCAACAACTCTGTCTGGTGGGGAAAGTCAACGGGTGAAATTGGCAACGGAACTAAGCAAACGTGATACTGGAAGTACTTTGTATATACTTGACGAACCAACGACAGGACTACATTTTGAGGATATACGTATATTGATGGATGTTCTTCAAAAACTAGTAGATAGAGGAAATTCCGTTGTTGTTATAGAACATAACTTGGATGTCATAAAACTTGCTGACTATATCGTAGACATGGGGCCAAATGGTGGCCGTGAAGGTGGACAAATAATTGTGGAAGGTACACCTGAGGATGTTGCCGCAAGCGATAAAGGATATACATCCTCATTTTTGAAAGCAGAGTTGTCCATGTCATAGGGGATGTAGGCAAACGTTTCAAAAACATGACTACAAAAAGGAGCCAAAGAAATCTGATTTGACTGGTCGATTTCTTTGGCCCTTTCTCTTTTGACAGGTCCTAAACCTTGTTGGATTTTTGAATTTTAGCCGATAATTTTTCTTTCTCGCTTATTCTATGATTTTTGTCATGTTGAATTCTGAAATCAGTCCATTGGAGTTGATTTTTGATTTGATACGATACTTTACTTCTTCTGTTGTATCATCAGTGTGTTCTATTATCTGAGTGGCAGAGAAAACGACATCGTATTCGTATTCTTCATCACCGACTTCTTTCTTGTCAATGGCGTAGTCAGGAAGAATATTCCATTTCATTGCAGCGACGTCACTCTTGTATATTTTCTTGATGAATGTGGCAACATCACTTCTTGATGCGTTTGTCTTTCCTAAGAATGATGAGAGTAGAGGATTGACTATTGTCGGCAGTGAAGCAATGTCTTTAGTCTCTATGCATTGGAGAAATCCTTGAAGAACATTAATTGCCATGCTCTTTTCTTCGGGTTGTACCGTCTTTGCATTTAGTGATTTCATCTTCGCATCAGCATCGTTTGTGTACTCGCCATTCGGATGTTTTTCCATATAATTCTCGAACGCTTCCATCGTGTTTTGTTCCATGGCCAATGCCCAGTCAATCGAATCCAATTTGTGTATGGCCTCGGCTTTGTGGGGGGATTCCGGGTGGGTTTTGATGTACTCTTCAATAGCGGACCGAGAATCGCTTATCAAAATATTTGTCCACTCCTTGTTCATCTGGTTCAAAATCATCAAGTGTGCCTCAATGGAGTCCTTGTGTGCTTCGGGTGCGTCTGCAAATGTGTTCAGATAATTTTGCAGTTCTTCAGAATCTGAACTGCTCATGGCATGTATGTAGGCTTCTTCTTCTCTATCCGCATTCGTTCTTGAATGAATGAGAATACTTGCGGTTGCAATGATGGCAAGAACAATGACAAGTGCTGCTAGTACAATTGTTCTATTGTTGTGCGACCGCTTTTGGAGTGTTGGTTTATCTATTTGGCTCTCATCCTCCGGACTTTTCTGCATTTTGGACAGCGTGTCGCTGTTGGTGTTAGAAGTCACATTTGCTATTCTTGATGATTGGTGGCAGTTTGGACATTCTGCTTCGCTTTGGAAATACACTTTCCCACATTTGGTACATGTGGTAATCTTGTTGGCGATGGCTACACCGCACGAAGGGCAGAACGGTGCCTTGTCACTGATTTCATGTCCGCATTCTGGACATTTTATAATTGCCATTGTTTTTTCTTTTGTTATATGTTGTACAATCTGTCAATGATGACGAAATCTTATCTCCCGAAGTCCATGTTTTCCCATAAATCGACTTTTGTCTACATATCCGTTGATTCCGTTGATATGGCCTTTTCCTGTATATTGCCACATGAGGATGTCACGTTCATCGGTAAGAACGGGCTCGCGTGAACTATATTGCGCAATCATCAGTTTGTAACCATCAAGTTTCCCTTGTAGATAATTGTTGTAGAAATTGGTTCCAGTATATAGTAATGGTTTCTGCTTGTATGCTTTCTCTACCATTTGCAGAAAGGTGAGTAAGGAGTCGCAAAAGTCGTCAGTAGAAAGGCCTCCTTTGGTTTCTACGTCAATCATAGGAATGAGATCTTGGTCATGTGGCTTGCATTGATCCATGAAGTTAGATAATTGTTTGCTTAATTCTGTTTTAGGCCTGAAAAAATGGTAAGATCCAACTTTTAGACCATACTTGTGGGCAAGTTCTATGTTTGAAATGTATTTAGAGTCGATACGGTCCCCTCCTTCGGTTGCCTTCAAATAGACATAGGCCATTTTTGAGTTGTCGCCAATTGCTTCCCAAAAGACTTCGCCTTGATAGTGACTTAAGTCAATACCATGTATGTGAGAACATGTATCTTCGCATTGTACATATTCGTCTTGCGCATAGACTGAAATAATAGCAACGAAAAAAGTGAGTAAAATGCAGGTTATTCTCTTTGTTTTCATAATGCAAAGTTAATAAAAAGCATATGCGGATTTGTATGGCATAAATGGTTTTTATAAATATTAACGGCGTTATCTCGTGTTTCAGTGTGTGATGATAACCTTTTTGCGGTTGATGATATAAAGCCCTTTGGAAAGTGTGGTTTTGTCATTTCCCAAATATGTTCCGTCGATACTATAAATTGTTTCTTTGATGTCTCGGGTGGAAATGTCACGAATGGAATTTGTCGTTTTAGAGGTGATTTTAAGGTCATCAATAAATAGTCGCCCCCCGGAAATGATCTCAAACTGGTTGTTTCCTGTCGCTTGAATGGATAGGGATATGTCAGTCCATTTTTCTGCTTCTAGTTCGTATACCCCCATCAATTCGCCGTTAAAATATATGTCGATGGACTTGTCTTTGCTTGACGCCCAAGGAGCAACACGGAATATAGCAGTTGCATCTCCATCCAAATAAAATAAAGGTGTTTCTATGCTACATGTTCCTGTTCCGAATCGCGCACACTGATTTCCTCCGTAACATTTATAACTGCTCCATCCTTCCAAATCGGGTAGGAATGTTGAAGAGGCAATGTTTCCGCTCCACCGTTTATCATTGCCACCAGTGCCTGAGCATTTGTCAAAAGTCTCGTGTAAGACAATGTCTTCTTCTATCGTGTCAGAGACAATAATGGATATATTGTCTTTTGGCGGAAATGAGAAAATGGCGTTGCATATTGTGGCAAATAATGCGGTTGACAGATATCTCTTCATGTATTTCTTGTATTGCGGATGTATTATTTGTTGTTCTGGAAATAATTAACCCCTCCCTTGACCGTTTTGATCAATGCTTGAGATGAGTATGTGGCTCCACTGACGGCATCTACTTGCATGGATGAAACTTCCGCTATGTTTTTGCCGACGAATTTTCCAAGTAATGATTTGGCGCGCTCGAAAAATTGGGGGGATTCCTGATTGGGAAGTGTTTCAATCTTTGCTATCTTATTGTTGGTGATGTAGATGTTCAGTGGTGTCGCTCCTGCATAACCGTGTATTTTTTTGGTGATGCTTGTCGTATTGATAATATAGGTATTACCTTTCTTTTTGATTGCGTTTTTGCTTGGCATGGCACTTGCTAAAAGTACTGCCAATAGAGTACAATTGGCAATGCTTGCTATTGTTGATCTTTTCATTCTTTTCTTTCTTGTTATTATGATGATGAGTATGGGCGTTGGATGACGGGCGTATATACTTTATAGGCGGGTTCTATAAATTGCCGTTGATGGATTTTTGAATTTTAGCCGAGCAGATTTTACTTTTGATAAGATAGGCTG
>CAVJZJ010000004.1:0-103897 GCA_963653995.1 Flexilinea sp. | reverse complement strand
TGTCCCCGAAGGGGGCAAACTCTGCATAACCGCTGGTGACCGAAGGGAACCTGCGGATTTTGTATCGGATTATAGAATCGTCCTCGAAGAGGGCGAACATTCCATGCAAAGATTTTCTATGAGAGTGTTCGCCCTCTTCGAGGACGCCACCATAATTACCATTTCAAGTCCGCAGGTTCCGCTCGCTTTGCTCGCTCCACCAGCGGTTATGCAAAGTTTGCCCCCTTCGGGGACACCTGCTAAATGCCAATTCCGAAACTTGAGTTATCACAAACGAAGCCCCTGTAAGGGGCGCATAATTCATTGCAAGTGATTGAAATATGCGCCCCTTACAGGGGTCATGCCCGTGTCCTTACTGGTTTGCAGGGGTCACACCCCTCACCCTACTGTTTTGCCTTCAATTCGAGATGGGCAAACACGGGATAATGGTCGGAGGGATTGCGGCGCACACCGCGTGTCAGACCGTTGGGATCGGGCTGGGGAGTGGTGAGCGGTGTCCAGTACGACTGGGTAAGTATGGCATAGCGGTCGACGGCTATCTCGGGCGACACAAAGATGTGGTCGATACGGCTGTCGGTGAAAGCATCGGTATGGAAGTCATTGAACGTGCCGTTCTCCGCCAGACGCAGGCGGGCAGCCTCATAACTGTCCTTGAGCAGACCGGAGTGGGCCAGGATGGTGTATGACTCGTCGCGCTGGTCGACATTGAAGTCGCCCGTCACCACCACAGGAGCGCCGCAGGCGATGGTCTTGATGCGCGAGAGCACGAGGTGCATCGACTCGCGGCGGGCCACCACGCCCACATGGTCGGTATGGAGGTTGAAGAAGAAGAAACGGGTCTTGGTAGCCGTCTGCTCAAACTCGGCCCAGGTACAGATACGGGTGCAGACGGCATCCCATCCGAGTCCGGGCTTCTCGGGGGTCTGCGAAAGCCAGAAATGGCCGTCGCGTATGAGGCGCAACCGGTCTTTCTTGTAGAAGATGGCCGAATATTCGCCAGCCTCCTTGCCGTCGTCGCGGCCTACGCCCACATATCCGTAGCCTTCGAGTCCGGCCAGCAGGTCTTGCAGCGGACCGTGGAGCACCTCCTGGGCACCAAACACGTCGGGTGACTCAAAATTGATCAGACCGCAGACGGTCTGACAGCGGCGGGGCCATCCGTTGCCCTCGCTGGCATCGTCGTCATTCTGATAGCGCACGTTGTAAGTGCCTACATAGAGCGGTTGCGCCGACACTGCCAGCGCAAACAAGGCCACAAGGGCCGAAAGAAGAATGCGTTTCATTGTTTTTCCGTATGATATTTTGATGGTTGTCGTTTGACCTTCGGCTGCACATGGGCCATATGGTGACAGTGCATCAGCCTGTATGCGTACAAAGGTACGCTTTTCGGCCGACAAAAGCGAGGCCGTGGGGTGATTTCACCCCCGAATTCTTTCACCACTGCAAATGTTTTGATAATTTTGCACTTTGACACCGCTTGCGACGGCAGACGGCAGCCTTATCAAGAACAGAAACGCACATGGTACTCAACTATATTTGGATAGCCTTCTTCCTCATCGCCTTTGCCATCGCTCTCGTGCGACTGGTGTTCATGGGCGACACCGAAGTGTTTCCCGCCATCATGAACTCCACGTTTGACACCTCGCGCACGGCCTTCGAGATCTCGCTCGGTCTGACGGGTGTACTCTCGTTGTGGCTCGGCGTGATGCGCGTCGGCGAGCGCGGTGGAGTGGTCAACGCCTTGGCCCGTCTGCTCTCGCCCGTTTTTACCCGTCTCTTTCCGGCCATCCCCAAGGGACACCCCGTGACGGGCAGCATCTTCATGAATATCGCCGCCAATATGCTCGGCCTCGACAACGCCGCCACACCGCTCGGTCTGCGTGCCATGGAGCAGTTGCAGGAACTCAACCCGAAGAAGGACACGGCCACCGACCCGATGATCATGTTTCTCGTACTCAACACGTCGGGACTCACGCTCATCCCCGTCTCCATCATGGTCTACCGCGCACAGATGGGCGCGGCCCAGCCCACCGACGTGTTCATCCCCATCCTTCTGGCCACCTTCTTCTCGACACTGGCCGGCATCATCGTCACGTCGATCTACCAGCGCATCCATCTCATCAACCGCACCATGCTCCTCACCTTAGGCGGCATTTCGGTAGCCGTGGCCGCCATCATCTGGGGTTTTGCCAAGATGGACAAGACACAGATGAACACCGTGAGCACCACCGTGGCCAACATCCTGCTCATGGGCATCATCGTAGCCTTCATCCTCGCCGCCATGCGCAAGAAGGTCAACGTGTACGACGCTTTCATCGAGGGGGCCAAGGAGGGATTCTCCACCGCCGTGCGCATCATACCCTATCTCGTGGCGATGCTCGTGGGTATCGGCGTGTTCCGCGCCTCGGGCGCAATGGACATGCTCGTCGACGGCGTGAAGTGGACGGTAGCCTCGCTCGGAGGCGACACCTCCTTCGCCGGCGCACTGCCCACCGCCCTGATGAAGCCGCTCTCGGGCAGCGGCGCACGCGGCATGATGGTCGACGCAATGAGCACCTACGGTGCCGACTCGTTTGTGGGCCGATTGTCGTGCATCTTCCAAGGATCGACCGACACCACCTTCTACATCCTCGCCGTCTACTTCGGCAGCGTCGGTGTACGCTACACCCGACACGCCGTGGCCTGCGGTCTGCTGGCCGATCTGGCAGGAGTCATCGCGGCCATCGCCATCGCCTATATGTTCTTCTGACAAAAGATTGTATTCCGGTGGATTCCGCAAAGGCGGGTTCTATAAATTGCCTTTGATGGATTTTAGAACACGCCCCAAAAAATCCCCACCCATTCATAAAAGCGTGAACCGCTGAGCGACACGCCCGTCATATTGTCTACTCTTTTCTATGGCAAACCTGAAATCACTGGCAAAAGACACTGCCATCTACGGTCTGAGCAGCATTGCAGGCCGATTTATCAACTATCTGCTGGTACCCATCCAGACCACCGCCTTCGCAGCGGCCGGCGGCGAGTACGGCGTAGTGACCAACATCTACGCCTACACCGCCCTGTTGCTCGTCATCCTCACTTACGGCATGGAGACCACCTTCTTCCGCTACGTCAACAAGACCGAGGAGGATGCCCACACCGTCTACTCCACCGTGCTCATCTCGGTAGGTGCGACGGCCGCCCTCTTTGTGGCGCTCGTGTTCGCCTTTCTGCCGCAGATAGCGACCTTCATGAAGTACCCCGACCATAGCGACTGGGTAGCGGTGATGTTTCTCTGCGTGGCCATCGACGCCTTCAAGTGCATCCCCTTCGCCTACCTGCGCTACAAGAAGAAAGCCATCAAGTTTGCCTGCCTGCAACTGGTGAACATCATCCTCAACATCGTGCTCAATCTGCTCTACCTCATCGTGCTGCCCGCCCTTCGGCTCAATCCGTTCGGACTCTACGACAAGGACTTCACGCTCGACGTGGGCATGGTGTTCTACATCAATCTCGTCTGCACCGCCGTGGTGCTGCTGTGCTTCTGGCGCGAACTGACGGGCTTCCGCTGGCGCTTCGACACCCGTCTGTGGCGGCGTATGCTGCGCTACGCCTGGCCACTGCTCGTGCTCGGCATCGCCGGCATACTCAACCAGACACTCGACAAGATCATCTTCCCCTACCTCTACCCCTTGGCCGACTGCAAGGCGCAACTCGGCATCTACGGTGCCGCCACCAAGATAGCCATGATCATGGCCATGATCACACAGGCCTTCCGCTACGCCTACGAACCATTTGTCTTCGGCAAGTCGAAAGACAAGGACAATCGCGAGACCTACGCCAAGGCCATGAAGTACTTCATCATCTTCACCCTCCTGGCCTTCCTCACCGTCATCGCCTATCTCGACGTGCTGCGATACATCATTCCCAACCGCAGTTATTGGCCCGGTCTGCGCGTCGTGCCCGTGGTCATGGCCGCCGAAATCATGATGGGCGTGTACTTCAACCTCTCCTTTTGGTACAAACTCATCGACAAGACCATCTACGGTGCTTGGTTCTCCGCCGCCGGATGCCTCGTACTTGTGGCCGTCAACGTGGCTTTCGTGCCTACCTGCGGCTATATGGCCTGCGCTTGGGGAGGCGTCGCCGGATACGGCACGGCCATGGTCTTGTCGTACATCGTGGGACAGCGCAAGTACCCCATCGCCTACCCCGTGCGCTCCATCGCCGTCTACGTAGCCATCGCCGCCCTCTTCTACGTCGTCATACGCTGGTCGAACGCCCACCTGCCGCTCGCCGCAGCCTTGGCCGTCAACACGGTAGTGGTACTGATGTTCGTCGGTCACATCGTCTACCACGACCTGCCTCTGTCGTCACTGCCCGTCATCGGCAAATACTTCAAGAGGAAATAAGTACAAGCGATAAAACGCATAATTCAACAACCATACGACACAATTCGTGAGATTACTTCCCGTTGGTCAGTGGGTCTTCGACAAATCTCGGATAATTCGTGGTTCAACAACCACACAATATAGAGTATTCGGTTTCAACCACGAATCCAACGAATCGCCCGAATACCGCGAAAGCGTTTCCTAAAAAACACGCCTACAAAATAACAACAAAAATAGAACGACAATGAAAACATCCAAACTCCTGCTGGCGGCCGCGCTGACCCTCTCGGCCCCCGCCGCTCAGGCCGACGAGGGCATGTGGACCCTCTACGATCTGCCCCAGGCCGTATACAACCAGATGTGCGGCTACGGCTTCGCCCTGCCCTACGACGGACTCTACAACAGTGCCGATGCCATCAAGAACGCCGTGGTCAACTTCTCGGGCTACTGCTCGGGCGTGGTTGTCTCCCCCGACGGCCTCGTGTTCACCAACCACCACTGCGGCTTCGAGGCCATACGGTCGCACTCCACCGTCGAGCACGACTATATGCTCAATGGCTTCTACGCCAAGACCTATGAAGAGGAACTGCCCAACGAGGATATGTTCGTCAGTTTCATGATCGACCAGCGCGACCTCACTCCACAACTCGATGCCATGGGCTTCTCTGCCCTGAGCGCCGCCCGTCAGGACGAGGTGCTCGACTCTCTCGAGAACGCCCTCAGCCGTGAGGTACACGCCCAAGACTCCACCCTGCGCCTGGAGATCAAGCCCTTCTACGAGGGCAACCGCTACTACGCCACCACCTACCGCGACTTCACCGACCTGCGTCTGGTCTTCACCATCCCCAAGTCGATGGGCAAGTTCGGCGGCGAGACCGACAACTGGATGTGGCCCCGACAGACGTGCGACTTCTCCGTCTTCCGCATCTACGCCGACCCGAAGACCGGCGGACCGGCCAAGTACTCCAAGGACAACGTACCCTACCACCCCAAACACTGGGCTCCCGTGTCGCTCGACGGATACAAGGACGGTGACTTCGCCATGACCATGGGCTATCCGGGCTCTACAGAGCGTTATCTCTCGTCGTACGGCATACAACTCATGCACGACGCCGAGAACGCGCCACGCGCCCAAGTACGCGGTGTCAAGCAAGACGTGATGGCCCGCCACATGCGTGCATCTGAAGCCGTGCGCATCAAGTACGACTCGAAGTACGCCCAGAGTTCCAACTACTGGAAAAACTCCATCGGCATGAACAAGTGCATCGACTCCATCGGACTCGTGCGCCAAAAGGCCGAATACGAACAGCGCATACGCGCCTACCAGGACAGCACGGGCTACCTCAAGGGCAAACTCGACCTCGACCTTCTGGCCCGTCTCTATGCAGAGGCTACCTCGCTGGAACGCGAGTACACCCTATGGCGCGAGACCTTCGGACGCACCAATGAGTTCACCACCCGTGCCATGCGCCTGAGTTACGGCATGCCCGTCAAAGGCCCCAAGGACAGCAAGAAAAAGCAATACGTGGAGTTCGACGACAACTCCGACACTTGGGACGCTGCCCTCGACCGTGAGGTGATGGGTACCCTGCTGGCCAACTACGCCGCCCAGATGCCCAAAGACCGTCTGCCCGAGTTCTACAAGACCATCGACACCCGCTTCGGCGGCGACTGTCAGAAATATGCCGACTGGCTTTGGGACAACTCGCTCATCATGAAGGGCGGAAAGATCTACTTCGACCGCAAGTCCTACAAGAATGATCTCGGCGTGGCCTACGGTCTCGACGTGACCGACATCGCCGCACAACTGCAAGCCCGCATCCGTCCGCTCAAAGACAGTATCGACGTGCAGGAACGCTATCTCTGCGCCGCCAAACTGCGCATGGAGGAAGACCTGCCCCACTACTCCGACGCCAACTTCACACTCCGTCTGAGTTACGGACAGGTAGGCGGATACCAACTCAACGGCCGTCCCTCGGGCTACTACACCGATGCCGCCAGCATCGTCGAGAAGATGAAGACAGGTGACAAGGTGGCCGACTACAAGGCAGAACCGATCATGCACGAACTCATGTCGGCCTCCGACTTCGGACAGTACACCGACACGACCAGCGGCAAGATGCAGCTCTGCTTCCTGACCAACAACGACATCACCGGCGGCAACAGCGGTTCGCCCGTCTTCGGCGGCAAGGGACAACTCCTCGGTCTAGCCTTCGACGGCAACTGGGACTCGCTGGCCGGCGACATCTGGTTTGACAAACACCTCGGCCGCTGCATCTGCGTCGACATCCGCTACATGATCTACCTCATGGACAAGTGGGGACACGCCGACCGCCTGCTCCGCGAGATTGGGGCAAAATAAGGCAAGGTATACATAAAAACAATGCGTCCCGTAGGGATTGTTTGCGAAACATTCCCTACGGGACGCATTGTTTACGATGCATTCATTACCTCCTACACCTGCACGTCTTCTTTCTCCTCATGCTCCCCAATGATCGAGTTGCGGTAGGCGCGGGGCGACATGCCCAGTTCGCGGCGTACATACTTGCCGAAGTAGGAAAGGTTGGAGATACCCAGTTCGGTGGCAATCTCCTTGATGCTCTTGTCTTTGCGGCGCAAGTGGAACTTGATATCCTGAAGAATGTACTTGGCGATGACATCAGAAGCGGGCTTGCCCGTCACGCTCTTGCACACGGCCGAGAGATACTTCGGCGTGACGCACAGGCGCGAGGCATAGTCCTTCACCTCACGGGGCTTGGGATAAGAACCCACGAGCAGTCGCATGAAACGCTCAAAGAGATTCTCGGCCGAATTGTAGGTGGTCTCGGCAGGCTTGTAGAACCTCACCAGACGGTCGCCCAACTCGTAGACCAGTGCCCGCACCAGCGAGTCGATGACCTCCTCATGATGGCGCAGCGGCGTAGCATTGAGTTTGGCCTTGATGAGCGAACAATACTGGCGGAACATATAGCACTCCTCGCTGTTGAGACGGAGGATGGGATTGTTGTCAAGGAAGTTGAGCGTATCCCACATGCTGCCGGCAAAGACAATGTTGCGCTCAAAAAACTCCTGCGGCACCAGCACACCACAACAGGCGAAATTGTTGCTCGAGCCGAGCCCCTCCACCTGCAGACTGGGACGACAGATGAAGAGGTCGCCCTCCTCCATGCGGTACTGCGTACCCCCGACGATCAAGTCGGCCGTGCCTGCGCAGCAAAGCACAAATCCGCACACGCTCAACGTGACAAGCCGCTGGTTCAGTCCGCCGATATGGTCGACCACCTGCACAAGGTGGCCCATGCTGCCGGGAGCAGCCTCAGCGATAGTCTTGGATTGAGGTTCGGTTGCGTCAACGGGCGCCGTTTCAAGGGTAGATTGTATCTCCATTTGCATATCTATCTATTATATACTTCTGTATTTCTTTATGGTTGTTATTCGAATACCTTTCCTGAAAGGAAATGCAAAGGTAACAAAAATTTTCCGCGCACGGCAGACCCGTCATTTCCTTATAGACACTTATAAACAATGTGGAAGCGGAAGAACAGGGCCGAAACAAGGCAAAACGTAAGAGATATTAGGCAAATATTATATAAATTTTGCATGGAAACCCCGAAAACTTAGGGAATTCCGCGAGTTTTCGGGGTTTTATTTTACAATTCTGCGAAAAAATGTTAGGAAAAAATTTGGAGTATTACATCCCATCCTATACCTTTGCACCCGTCATCTGACAGCAACCCCAGATGCAGAAAGCAAGACAAGCGCGAGCCATGCCCGCACTTCCCTGGGGAAGCAAAAGAGATATGAAGCAAAAGAAGAATTCACTTACACAAGTAATAACAACAATTTTAAAACACGCAATAGTATGAAAAAGTTAGCATCTCTCGCAATCGCACTCATCGCCGCTCTCGGCGCATTCGCACAACCCGAAGCCGGCACGTTCTCCCTCACCCCCACCGTTGCATTCAACGGAGCCAACCTCACAGGCAACGTCTATGATGCCAAGTACCAAGACTATGGCGAATGTGAAGGTGGCATGCACTACGGATTCGCAGTAGGCGTAGACGCTGGATACCAAGTATCCAAGAGTTTCGCACTCAGCGCCGGAGTATTCTACTCCCTGCAGGGATCCTCACGCGACTACAGCCTCAAATTCCCCACAACAGGATATGAGTACAAAGACGACAGTCATCTCGACCTGAGTTACATCAAAGTGCCCATCTTGGCCAACGTCTACCTCTTCAAGGGCTTTGCAGTGAAGGCCGGTCTCCAGCCCGGAATCCTGGTTGCCGCCAAAGACAAGATAAAGAACACCTCTACGGCCAGCGGTGAAAGCAAGAAGGATGTAGACATGAAGGATCAGCTCAACACCGTCGACTTCTCTATCCCCGTAGGCGTTTCCTACGAGTTCACCAACGGCCTCATGATCGGCGCACGCTACGAGATTGGCCTGACAGACGTTGTCAAGAGCAGCAGCGCACTCGGCAAGGCAGGCAAGAGCGGCAAGAACTCCGTCATCCAGATCTCACTCGGCTACAAGTTCAAACTCTAAGCGCACCACGCCCCAACCCCACACCCCGACCATTTGCACAGACAACCAGTGGCAGTCACGGCAGCCCAACCCCTAAGCCACCGTACCGACCACTCTACATAGAATATATATTGCTTCATACATATTCGTGTTTCCGGCCCCACCAGTAAGGATTTATAGGTGGGGCTGGGTTTTTTTGTATATGGTGAAGCCTATTTTTTACACCATAAAAGGTAGGGTGTAAAAGTAGCAGACTGAAAAATGTGCAGATTTTTATGTTGGTTTGAATTTGCAATTGACATTCAAAGGAATTTTGTAATTAAAGCCCTAGAAGGGCGTCACGACCCTAGCCCAGGGCTTGGTATGCAATACTCCACAATTTTCTACAAAATTCCGCACATTTTCCAATTCGATTTTGAACACCTCACCTCGAAGGACTACCACCGTTACGCCCTTCCAGGGCATTATCACTTGAAACGCTACGATATTCGGCCTCGAATACTACGGTATTCGGCCTCAAATACTACGGTATTCGGCCTCAAATACTACGGTATTCGGCCTCGAATACTACGGTATTCGGCCTCGAATACTGCAGTATTCAGCCCGAATACTGCGGTGTGCAAGGCCGAATACTGACGCAATGTTTTCCTCGGGTGAAAATTGCAGAGGAAATTTATAGGACTCGCCATAAAAGTAAGCGCGACATATACAATTGAGGCGTGTTCTATAAATTCCACGCACTGTTAAATTTATATTTTAGGCAGGTTACTCTTTGTGTCTTTTTATTTTTTATCCGGCATATTTTCCTTTCTTCTTTAGTCGCATAGCCCGCTATGCTCCTTCAGAAAGATAGTGCAAACCGAACGCAATGAAGTTTACTTCAATTGCTGAGGTGCAGCCTATCTTATCCAAAGAAAGAAAAATCTGTTCGGCTAAAATTCAAAAATCCAACAAAGGTAATTTATAGAACCCGCCTTGAGAAAATATTCGTAACTTAGCACAGCAATAGTGACGATAAAAAAATAACTTGGTACGATTTGGGCAGAGTAGACATCGTACTGCTCACCAAGACCGACCTCTACATCATCGAACTGAAACTCGACAAGGATGCCTAGACGGCCTTGCGCCAGATCAACTTGAAGAACTACCGCCAGCGGTTCGCCCTCAGCGGCAAACCGATCACTAAGGTGGGCATCAATTTCGACTCGACAAAGGGCAATATCACCGACTGGATGATAGAATAGTGACACATAACTTGCTACCCAACGCTCCTTACTCATTGGGGGGTGAACAAAAAAAGGTAGAGCCTTGGCCCTACCTTCATAGTCTGTCGTCCCTACGGGATTCACGTCTGCGGTATCTTCTTATGGCACCGCTAATTGTTCAGATTTCTATGAAACTCGTCGGTTGCATTTTGTTCTGTTCCATGGCCTACACCCGACACATTGTTCTATCTTCCGCCACAACCCTATTCTGATTTGGTCGACAAGAACGGCTGCGGCATATACCAGCAACAGAAATAGGGAGAGGAAGAACCAAAAATCCCCCCGAATAAATATTGTATATCCATACTACCGTCTGTTTGAAATAGCCCATCAGTGCGGTATGGGTATGGAGCAGGAAAACGGCGAAACTGGAACGGGCGAGCCAATTGACTGCGCGGCTGCTGAAATGCAGTTCACGGAAGCCCAACAACACCATGGAAGCCGCAATCACCAACGGACTGTTGTACGCAATCAGTCGGTCAATAGCCATATTGCTGTTGATGTGCAAGGTCACTACGCCCAAAACGCCCTGTAAGGCCGCTATACCGACGTACAAGGCGAAATAATGCCTCGCCCCGCCTCTACTCCACCGCGGACGGAATACGGCCACATAGCGCGCCAAAAGATAGAGCCCGACAAACGACAGAGGCGAATAGCCCGCAACGAAATACCCTACCGACAACGTCACCCATCCGTAAAGGGTCTGCACGGCAAAGAAGCCGATGAGTACCCGCTCCTGGGTGCGTCTTGATGCCGTGGCGACAAAAGCGTTGAGCACAGGGGCAAGGAGATATAGCAGCATATAGGCCTTACAAAACCAGTTGAGTTCTGTCTTTGCGTATATCGTGTGCAACGTCTCTTCTTGCAAGGCCGGGAGTCCGCAAGCCCACATCACCACGTTCACCCCGATGCAGAAGAACAGACAGGTGAAGAGGAAGCGGCAAAATCCTCGCACACTTGCCCGGATGCCAAACCATCCCGAAATGAGCACAAAGACATCGACTGCCACAATACCCGATACCTCCACCGCAAAACGCGTCCATACCTCAAGAGGTGAGACCTGGAGTTGGTCAAGGGTCGGTCGGCCGAGAGAAAAGAAGTCGGCATGGATGGCAAGTACCATCAGCATGGCCAACACACGCAGGAGTTCGAAATTGGAAAGACGGGAGGGTTTCATGTTTTTTTGTTATTACATCTATTGAGGTGATTGAAATATGCGCCCCTTACAGGTACGGGCAAAATCCAGTGAAAAAGGTTCACAATTTTGTGGCGTTTTTTAAAACCGATTTTGAACACCCGACCTTTCAGAACTTTGTATGCCTCAAAAAATAGCGTACCATTTTATTGCCCTACCCTACGGGATTCGTCAGTGGCGTATACTTCCTGTTGTTCTTCTCAATTGACATCCTTTTCCTCAAACGTGAAGGTGGTCTTGCCGATGGTGAAACTGCGGCCGTGGTAGAGGCGGATGCGGTCGTCGGGAGAGAGGGGACGGTCGTCGACGGTGACGCCGTCTTCGACGGGCTGCATGTAGATCTTGCCATTCTCGGTATATACCGCGGCCTGTATGGGAGCGATGGTGCTGGCGAAGTCCCAGGTCATCTGCAGGCTGCAGTCGACGCTCTTGCCGATGGTGACGCGATAGTCGGGCGAGGTGCGAAGCCACTTGTAGAGGGCGATATCGACGGGTTTCATAGCACCTTCGGCACGGAGGAAGTAGCGTTCGGACCTGGGGGCTGCGACGGCCACACAGACGGTGAGAGCCACGGAGTAGACGATGAAGCAAGAGAGGAGTTGCTCGCGACAGTCCATCTTGTCGTAGAACACGATATACATCCAGGCGTACATCACGGCCAGGCCGATGAGTACGCTCACACCGAGCCATTTCTTGCGCAGTTGTATGCGTGTGCCGAAGGTGGAGACAAAGGCGACGACAAGACCGTTGAGCGCCCACGGTATCCAGTCGACCATGAAGGAGTCTTCACTGAGATTGAGCGTGATGGAGACGATGCAGGTGAGCAGGAAAATGAGGTAGCCCAGGATGCCCGAGCAGACCGACTTGACCAAGGCCCGCTTGAGCCGCATGCCGAGCGGATGTCCTTGCATGCTCATGTAGCCGAGGGCGAGGGCAAGGAAGAAGTTCTGGCACAGGCCGAAGATGGGGAGATACTTCAGATGGGCGGCATACTGGTCGAAGGCCATCTGTGCCTCGGGAGTGCCTGACTGCAGTCCGTGTATGGAGAGCATGATGCCGTAGAGGATGGAGGAGGAGGAGCGGTCGCTCGACATGACAAACGTCGCCCAACCGAGCAGGGCGGCGACGATGGCCAACAATACCCACGGGGCGTAGAAGGGGGCGTTGCGGCGGTCGAGGGGATGCGAGGTGTTGTAGTAGTGGGCACCGTCGGGACACTTGCGTCCGTACTCGGGACACTTGTAGTCGTTCTCCTCCCAGCAGGAGCGGTGCATGACGTGCTCGCACTTGGCCACAATCTCGTCGCCCTCCTCAAAGGGAGCCTTGCAGTAGTAGCAGGAGCGGTCGACCTGTATGCCGTTGTAGATCATCGCCGCACCCGTATAGTGGGTGACGTGGCGATGTACGAACACGCGGTAGGAAATATAAGGCACGACAATCTGCAGCACGAGATAGACGAGGAAGATCAGCACAAGGGTGGTCATGATGCCGAGCAGGATGACCTGTGCATCGGAGAGGCCGTTGATGATGACAGGCGAGTAGATGTTGCCGATGCGATAGACGGAGCAGGCCGTGCCGACGGGCCGTCCGTTGTCGTAGACGGTGAGGTGCAGGTGCATGGTCTTGCCGGTGTAGACCTTGTTGTCGGGATTCTCGAAGTCGAGGCGGTAGTCGGCGTAGTCGACATTGAAGGTAGAGAGTATGTCGGTGAGCAAGGGTTTCCACTTGAACCGCCGCAGATATACGCCGCCCGTGCCCTGACAGAGCCGTTGCATGACGGTGACGGCCTCGTTGTCGCTCGCATCGCCGCCGCCGAAGTTGACGTAGTACACCGACGAGTAGCCAGCGTGCGTGCTGGCCTGCAGGAGACGGTGCTGCAGTTCGAAGTGGCGCGGGTCTACCGGCACGTCGTTGACATAGACATCGCCGTCGGAGAAGACGATCAGTCCCTTCTGCTCACGCGAGAGCGACTGCCAGGTGAGCACCTCGTCCATCTTGGCCGCTACGGAGCGGTAGAGCAGTTTTTTCGACCCGCTCTTGCGGAAGTAGGTCTGCATGACATAGTCGGTGGCGAGGTAGGTCTCTGTGACGCCCCCCTCGCGCATAAAAGCGATATGGAGGTTGTTGGGCGAGAACCACCGCCGCATCTGCTCCACGGCCCTTTTCTCCTCGGCGATATCGTCGTCGGAGAGGGTGAGGTCGACTAGGAGAAGAAGACTGAGGCGGTTTTCGGCCAGTTCCTCACGACGAATGTCGGTGACCTTGACGAGGCGGGGCTGCATATTGCTGCCGCCATTGATGTACGTCGGGCTTTCCTCGGTGACTTCGATGTGTACGCGTGTGGTGTCAGACAGTTGGCAGTCGGCCAGTCCGTCGGGCATACGCATTTTGAGGCTGATGGTCTTGTAGTCTTTGGAGAAGACGGTCGTGTCGACCTTGATATTGTTGCTTTCAGGTTCGGGTCCGGCATTGCCGTTGAGACCGAAACCGGGTATGCCGTCGCAGGCCGTGCAAAGCACGAGCAGCGGCAGGGAAAGCAGGAAAAGGGTGAGACGCGAGTAGGTATTGTTGTGCATGCTGGTGGAATATTGCGGAGTGTCAGATAGAAGGATATTCGTTGTCGTTCTGTCGGCGCATCTGTTCGAGTTTCTTGGCGTTTTTCTTCATTTCCTTGTACGATTTGTACTTGGCCTGCGCCATATTGGCGAACATGAGGATGATGGTGACGGCGGCGAGTCCGAAGAGATAGTCCTTGATGCGGTCGAAAAGCGGTTTGTAGGCCGCCTCCTGCACTTTCTCCGACTGGCTCTTGAGTGCGATATAGTTGTCAGTGACCTTGGCCATCTGTCGGGTGAGTGAGGGGTCGGCGGCAGCGGCGGCCTTGGCCGTCTCGTAGTTTTTCTCGATATCGGCGAAGGCTACCTGCTCCTTGGCCTTGAGTTCTTCGAGCCGCGGGGCAAGAGCCTCGGTGGCCGAGAGGGCAAGCGCCTGCTTGACGTACTGGGCATATACGGCCTTCTGCATATCGAGGAAGCGTACGGCGCGTACAAATCCGGCAGAGGTCTCCATGCGTGTCTTGTCGGCGGCGAGACTGTCGCGGATATCCTGGCAGAGTTGCTGGTACTCGGAGGCCAGGTCGGTGAGTCCCTCGTTGTCGCCGATGGCGGCTTGCTTGGCGGTGTAGTACACGTTCCACTTGTTGCCAAGGGCATTGAGCCGGCGCGTCGACTCCTTGATGTCCTGCAGGTCGTTGACGGGTGCGGTGGAGATGGCCTGGGCGCTGTTGATGAAGTCCTGCAACCGCTCGCGGATGTTGAGCGTGTCGGCGGCGGCCTCATCGGGTGAGAGTTCCACCTCGGTGACAGGCAGACGCAGGGTGGCTCCGGCCCAGATACGGTCTTTGCTGCCGGGATTGAGCCGATAGATGGTTTCGGCGTCGACCTTGTACTGCTTGGCGATGGAGTACACGCTCTCGCCCTTGACTACCTTGTGGTAGACATACTTTTCCTGTACGGCAGGAGCCGTAGACGTGGCGTTGGTGGCTGAGAGAGCGGAGACGGCAAGAAGGAAAGCCGCGAAGAAGATGTATCTTAATGACATGTATTCTGGAAGTATTTGATAGCCTCGTTGAAGTGTTGCAGAGCGCGACGCTGGGCCTCGCCGCGTAT
Organism: Flexilinea sp.; assembly: GCA_963653995.1. Classification (GTDB taxonomy): domain Bacteria; phylum Bacteroidota; class Bacteroidia; order Bacteroidales; family Bacteroidaceae; genus Prevotella. Next base: position 88,871 of record CAVJZJ010000004.1, on the reverse strand, counting down.
GCCCTTTTGGGCGATGGCGGCCCGCACGGCGGTGATGATGTCGCGGCACTTGCGCTTGAGATCGGCCTTTTGTGCCTTGTCGGTGCTCACGGCCCACTGCGAGACGGTCTCGTCGATCTGTCGGGCTTGGGTGAGGATAAATCCAGCATCGACGCCTTCGCCGGTCGGTCCGGCAGACGCACCAGAGCCGCCTGCTCCTGATCCGCCGGAGGACGAGGAGCGCAGACGGCACTTCATCGCCTTGACGGAGGCGAGGATGGCGTTGTACTCGTCGCGTGCGGTCTGCACGTCGGGACAGGCACTCTTCTCTGTGATTTCGGGGTACTGTCCAAGGAGGAGACTCTTCATCTCACGGAAGTTGGCCAGGCTCTCACTATTGGCGGCATAGCCCGAGGCGTAGCGTTGCTTGAGGTTGTCGGCAGCGGTGCGCAGTCCTTCAAGGGCGGCGGTGGCGGCCGCCTTCTCCTCCTCCTTGCCGAAGCAGGGATCGCGCTCGATATAGATATGGTAGGTGGTGTTGAGATCCTTGCCCCACACCACATTGTAGCGGGTCTGCTTTTTGCGCGACACCTCGTCTTTCTGCATCATCAGCACGTCGCGCAGGGTGACGGTGACGGCGTCGGCCTTGCCCGTGACGGTGAAGTCCTGCGAGACGTAGTCGTTGACCATGTGGTACTCCATCGGTATGGCCTGCATGCCCGAGGCCGTGATCCACTGGTGGAAGACCATCTTCTTGCGGTGCTTAGGCAGGGAGCGCAGATAGTCGCGCGAGAGTTCGTAGCGTGTGTCGGGGGCGGCATCGACAACAAACGGCAGGCGCGAGGGCTTGATGCGGCGGCCCTTGACGGTCTGTCGGAAGGGCGTGTCGGCCGGGAACACAAAGAGGTCGCGGTAGGAGATGAGACAGACGGTGATGGCGTTGGTCTGCTCGTTGAAGATAAACTTGACCATGAGATCCATGTCGCGCGAGTCGTCGCGCAAGGAGATATGGTCGGTATACGATTTGCCTTGGGCCACGGTGACGCTCTTCACGGTCTGCGCCGCCACGGGAAGGACAGCGGCCAGCGACAGGAGCGCTCCGAGGAGGAGACGGCAGTAGGTATGAGTAGGCTTCATAAAGCGTTTCATAAAGCGTTGTTTTTGGTGTCCGGCAACAGCGGGTTGTTGTCGGGTTGGTCGAAATAGATCCATCCTTTGGGTTCGCCCTGCTCGATGACCCATTGCGCCACGCGCAGGTCTTCGGGGAAGGGGGCCTCGTTGCGGGCATGATAGAGGTCGTAGCGCAGGTAGTGGGCTACGCGCTCCACGCCCCATACGAGGTCGGTGTAGGTGTCGGGCATATTGAGGCACACGCGACCGGCAAACTCGCCGTAGTAGCGTATGTTGGGATGCCAGGGATGGGGGATGGGCCGTCCGTCGTCTCCGCGGGTGAGGAAGCGGAAGGCGGGCAGGCCGTCGATGGAGGGATAGTTGTCGGGCAAGCCGATGTGCATGAGAAAGGTGTCGGCAAAGACAGGCGGATTGGGTTCTTCCGGCTCTTCGGGCCGCTGCACACCACAAATGCTCCTCAGACGGTAGACCACACGATAGGCGGTGGGCAGGCCGTGGGCATTGCGCTCACAGACGGTGTAACCGATGTCGCGACGGGGACGGAGATGGCCGTCCATCTTGCGCCACTCGCAGAGCAGACGGCGGTCGCGCCCGGTGAGGGCGGCGGTCGGTCGCCAGGAGTCGGGAGAGAGGGGGTCGGTCATTTGTATCTGTGCTTTTGCCCTTTCAGGGCGCATGGGGCGTTGTACACGGTCGACCCAGGGTGTCGCTTCGCTTGCCCTGGGCTAGGTGCTTGTTGGGCTTTCAGCCCGTCCGCGTCCGAATCCGAAATAGACATTCTCGCCTGGGTTTGAAATTAGCGTTCTCCTCCGAATCCGGAATAAACATTCTCGTCCGAATCCGAGATGTAGAACACTTATCCTGGGAAGGGATCGGGCACGAGAAATACCGTATCGCCGTTGATCACACCATAGTCGGCGAGCGTCTGGTCGGTCTTGCCGATACGGGGACGGAGTATGCGGGTCTCGTGTACGTTGGGGTCTTCCTTGCCGAAGAAGTAGTCGAGCGGTGCACCCGTAGGGTCGATAGAAGGAAAATCGAAGATGAGCCGTCCGTCCTGCCCGATGGCATGGCGCAGGTTGTGCATCAAGGTTTCGAGGGTGGCATCGGGATTGGTGATGCGGAACTTCACCTTCTTGTCCTTGTAGATGATGTTTAAGAAAAAGTCTTCCACTGTATGGTCGTATTGATGGGCGTGTATGGGGGTGTATGGAGGGGTGAGGGATACACGCGCAGGTTATTGTTCTTCTATTCTGATATTGACGAGTATGGGGTAGAGGGTGGCACTGCGGGTCTCGATCATCTTCTGGAGGAAGAGTTCGGCCTGAGGTATGCGGTCGGCGAAATAGCGCTGCACGAACGGTGTGCCCTCGATGAGGATGTCGACCCATATCTCGTACCCGGCATTGTCGCGCCCGTCTTGCAGACTGTGTCGCACGGTGACGGAGCGTATCATGTCGGAGGAGATGCTGTAGCGGGCCATCAGTTCACTGAAACAGAACATCCGCATATCGGCCGGGGTGACGATACGGTCGTGGGTGACCATGCCGTAGTGGGCTTGCGCGGCGAGTGTCTGCCGGTCGGTGATGGTGTCGCGTCCGGCCACAGGGTCGGCGATCTGTTGCCCCTCGCCGATGGTGAGTCCGGCTGGCACAGAAAAGGTGCTCTTCGGTGTCAGATGGGCATTGGGTCCGGATCCGGAGGTAGTGAGATAGTTCACTTGGAGGGAGATGTCGCGGTCGGCCTCCAGTTCGCTCTGCCGCAGCATGAGGTAGGTGCCCGGGGTGATGGTGGAGACCGATGTCTGCTCGGTGCAGGCCTGCTGCAGACGGCGCAGGAGGGTGCGGAGTTGGTGTATGGTGCCTTCGCGGTATTTCTCCTTGAGATCGAGGAAGGCGTAGTAGTCGGTGTCGAGTTTGTTGAGCAGACTGCCGACGGTCTGCAGCAGGGTGGCCTGATTGAACCGGTCGGCGCTCACGGTACGCACGTCGACGGTGGCATTGGCGTACATCTGGTCGGCCGAGGGACGCGCCAAGTGCAGAAACTGGTCGGGCGCATTGCCGGAACTGCCGTAACCGCCTACGCGCACGACGGGCGTGTCTGACGAGAGATCGGCCGTGCGGGGCGTGGCGTTGACCAGAACGATGGGGTTGAAGGCAAACGCCTCCTTGTCGACGGCGAAATCGGTGGCGGTGCCGGAAAATTCCAGCACGAGGTCGATTTTGTCGGTCTCTATGGGGATGAGCATGGCCGGGGCGTGGCGGCGCACACTGAAGATGCGCACGTTTTGCCGGGCAAAGAGGTCGAACCATACGCTCGGCGCGTTGTAGCAGCGACCGCTACCATAGAGTATGCCGTCGGGGGCGAAGCAGCGGCAGAGCGGCAGGTCGGCATAATCCCAGGGGCAGACCATCGGCACGGTCTTGCCGCCGAGGGTGACGCGGAGGGTCTTGAAAGCGCCGCCGCGCACAGCGAAGGAGAGACCGCTGATATCGGTCACGGGCGTGCTGAAGTGCAGGGACATCTTCCAGCGGCGGGCATCGAGACGCACGAGCGCATCGGCCTCCACCCCGTAGACGGTGGTGGCGAGCAGCGGCACAAACGTGTAGGGAGTGCCATTGAGCGTGAAGACGGCATGCTCGTCGAGGTCGACAGGCTGAAATCCCGGTTGCAGTCCGGTCTGGACAACGGCCGTGGCGGGCAGGGCCGTACCCAGATCACTGGAGACGGTCGAGCGGGCGTACTCGTCGAGCACGTCCTGCCGCAGGCGGTCGATGTCGCTGTCGACATCACTGAGTTGGTAGGCCAGGGCGGTGACCAGGAGCGAGAACACGGGGTCGTTCTCGATATCCTCGAGTTGGTCGGCGTGGCTGCTCTGCCGCCAGATAGCGGTCGCCTCGCGGAGGAGTTGCTCGGCCTGCTGTCGTATTTCGAATATATTTTGTTTCATCAATTCCAGATCTTGATGTTGTTGTGGTAGACGTATTTTTTCTCCATGCCGACTACCGTACCTTCGACGGTGACGGCGATGGTGCGTGTCTCGCGGGTGTAGACCATGCTGACGCTCACGTCGGAGAGCCGACGCTCGTAGCGGTCGACGGCCTTCTTGAGTTCCTGTGCAAAGGTGTTGAGGTTGCGCGACGTGCCGGATACCTTCTTGGAGTAGAGGTCGTCGGGGTTGTTGCGGTCGTGTACGGCGGAGGTGGAGTCGTAGACCACGCCCTCACGCTCGTCGAAGATCTCGAAGCGGAGATTGTTGAAGACGAACCCGAAGTCGGGGTCGGCCCCCATACTGCCGCAGGCGGTAGAGATGAGCAGCGAGAGGAAGTCGCTGATCGACTGTGCCGTGTCGTCGGTGCGGGCGATGCGCCCGGCGGCGATGCGTAGTGGAGCGGTGAGATAGGTAGCCATGGTCTCAGATTTGCGGTATGTATTCCTCCTCTTCCTCCTCCTGTACGGGGACGTAGAGGGCGTTGTAGAGGCTCTCGTAGAGTTGGGGGTAGAGACGGTCGTGGAGCGAGGTAGACAGTTCCTCGGTGAGCGAGGCGGAGAGTCGGGTACGCAATTCGCCGTCGATATAGGCGGTGAGGGTCTCGCGGAGCACGCGCTCCATGTCGGGATTGAACCGCTCGAGTATCTCCTTGCGTATGCGCTCGTAGAGTTCGGCGTACACCTTGTCGTAGATCGCGGCCCGGAGTTCCTCCTTGAGTTTCTCGTAGTCGATGCTGTGGTCTTCGAGTACCACACCATCGAGGATGGTGACGATGCCGGCCAGATATCCGTCCAGCCACTTGAGCCACTCGGCCACATCGAAGGCATCGGGACGGGGGATGTCGGGCGCAGCCTCGGTGTTGGGCCGCGCGAGGTAGTAGTCTACGGCATGGGCCGTCTCGAGCAGCAGTTGCATGAAGTCCTGCGTGGAATTGTGACTGTCGTAGGCGCGGAGCAGGAAGGTATAGTGTAGCACGCAACGCTTGCCCTCGCCCTCCTCCAGATGCTCGTGACGGGAGATGGCTTCGAGGGCATCGGCCACACGGGCGGCGGCATCGGTGAGCCGACTGTCACCGCCGACCAGCAGGCAGGGCGGTATGTAGGTGGCATCGATGGAAAAACGGCCCTCGGTGACACTGAACTTCAGTACGGGCATGAGGTCGCCCTTCTGCACTTCCTCCAAGGTGTGGATGCCGTAGACGTAGCGGTGGCGCACAAAGGTGACCTCGCGCTTCTCAAACGTGACATCCTCCTCGCCGAAGCCCACGGTGAGATAGTAGGTGTCGCCGTAGAGGATGGGTATCTTGACGGTGACGTCCTCGTCTGCGTCGACGATCCGGCCCGAAGGCAGAAGGGCCCGACAGCGGAAGTGGGGTATCTCGAGTACGTTCTTGACGAAGCGTCCGCCACAGTCAAACTCTGCCTCGGGCAAGAGTCCGATGCGGTTGTTGTTGGCGATGCAGTTGGCAATTTTCTGCTTGGTATAGAGATTGGCGGCCAGTTCCTTGAAGGTGTTGGCGGTCAGTTCCATGCCGGGTTGCCAGTATATCCTTGCGTTGATGTCTGCCATATATAGAAGTTTGCGGCGGGGATTTTCATCATCCGCCATATATAGAAAACGATTATTTCAGTTGGGTATTGTAGTCGAGGATGAGTGCCTTGTCGGTACTCGAGTAGGGATGGCGCTGCTTGACGAGCAGGTCGCAGCGGGTGTCGAAGGGGATGAACCACTCACGGACAAAGCCTTGGAGAGCGCGCACACTGTCGGCCACAGTGTGGAAGGTCGGAGCGTCGAGCCCGTCAATCCATACGGTGTAGCGTGCCCAAGGGAGCCAATGGCGGGTGTTGTCGGTCTCGCTGTAGCGTCCGGCCCGCATGGTCACCTCGGTGGAGAGGAGCGAGGCGAGGAGTTCGCGGATGAGCGGAAAGTCGCCGCGTATGCAGTTGGCGTAGGGCAATGCGGCCGAGAGCCGATAGATATAGGGATTGGTTTCGTCCTGGCGGTCGTAACCGTAGCACTCGAGCAGGATGTGGTCGAGGCGCATATTGAGCAGCGTAGCCACCTCGCGCTCGATGTGCAGGCGGCGACGGAAGACAAACGTGTCGAAGGGGGCGAAGGCTTCCTGCAGCAACTGCAGACGGCGGCGCAACTGGTCGTGGTCTTCGGCGACCTTCTGTCCGGGCACGTCGCTGCCGTTGAGCGCACTTTGGGGCAGCAGTCGGAGAATGCCGTCGCGCGAGAGCCTCACCTCGGCCGTTTCGACATCGGCGGAGAGCAGGTCGGCGGTGTAGTTGCGGTAGAAGGTACCCTTGTTCTTCACCACCCACCTGTCGGTCATGTCGGGGTAGAGATAGTTGAGCAGCAGTTCGGCGCTGGTCTCTGGAGAATGGTTGTTTTTCATCTTGGCAGGGTGATTGGGGGACGTAGTCCCGTAGGGGCGGGAATTCAAAATCGGATTGAAAATATGCGGAATTTTATGCCGATTTGCATTTAGTTGATTCTCAAAAAAGTATTCAGTAATTAAAGCCCTGGGCTGGGATTGTTGCGCCCTTCCAGGGCTTAGTATGCAAAACTCCACAAAACTACGTCTACTATTTTCTGCATTTTGACCACCCTGCCCTACGGGGACATGGTCAGCACATGCCGGCGTACACTTCGCGGTGGCCGTCGCGCACACGGAAAATGTCGTGGGCGGGGATACCTGTCTGACGGAGGGTAAGGTCGGGGTAAGGAAAAGCGGTGTCGAGTACGGGGATCTCGTGCTGGTAGAATCGGGTGGTAGAATATTGTCGGAGGTCGTCGCGCTCCTCCATCATGGCGGCTACGCGATGGGCAGGGCACATCACGGTGTAGCGGCGAGCCTCATCCTGTCGGTCGACGATATAGTCGACAAAACAGGTGTCGCGCAGCACAATCTGCGGATGCTCCATGGAGAGCGTTGCGGTGAGGGCGGTGAGGGCCTGGATGACGGTCATCTCGGGCGTGAGGGAGGTGGGGTGGACGGGTGTCCAACAATCGTGGTCGGGACAACAGTCGTCATAGGCCGAGAAGGTGGCAAGACGGGTGGTGAGGTGTTGTCCCTCGTAGTAGAACATCTTGCCGAGGAGCGAGGTGAGCGTACCCTCCTCGATGAGGGGGCGGTGGATGAGTTTGAGGGCTTCCTGCACCTGTACGGCACCGATAATGGAAGCGACAATGGGGGTGGTAGGCACGCGTCCGGCCGCCTCATTCTTGCGGATGACGGCCGAGCAGGGCATACGGCGCGAGAGTTCGCGAAGGCCTTCCGGCCCGAGATTGCACGCATAGCAATTATGTCCGGGCATGAAGACGCGGGCCGTGCCTTCGAGACGGTCGATGCCGCCGTCGACCCAAGGGATGCCGGCCCGCATACAGAGCCGGTTGAGACAATAGCGGGCGTAGCGACTGTCGACGCATCCGATGGCGAGATCCATCGTGCGGAGCAGACCCAGTCCTACATCGTGGGCAATATCACCGCGGATGGTGACGATATCCATCTGCGGATGGAGGGCGTGCAACCGCTCGGCGGCGGCATCTACCTTGTAGCGCCGCCGTGCGGCATCATCACGGGTGAAGAGTACGGAGCGGCAGAGGTTGGAAGGTTCTACGACGTCGAAATCGACGATGACGACATGACCTACACCAAAGAGGGCAAGATTTTTGAGTACCTCGTTGCCCAGCGCACCGCATCCGGCCACAAGCACACGGGCCTCAGCGACCCGCTCTTGGCTGAACCACGAGAGGCCATCAAAGGCATTGGCTATGCCGCCTAAGGTTGCCATGTCGGGCGCAATATCTGATGTGGTATCGGTCGTCATGTCGGTCGCAATATCGTGCGTACACAGATGGATGATTGACGCATCGACAATACGATGATGCGGAGGGGAGGCGGATGATTACTGTCCGGCAAACTGGCTCAGATCGAAACCGGTCTTGGCCTCCTCGTTGGTAGCGGCCTGCTCTTCCTCGGTCTTGCGGTCTTTCTCCTCCTGCTGCTTGAGGTAGAGTTGGTAGGCCTCCTCTATCTCCTTCTCCTTCTGTTCGCGAAACTGCTTGGCGAGATCGCCATACTTGTCGGAGAGTTCCTGTATGCCGTCCTTGGCCTCCTTGATTTCTTCGGCGGGTGCGCCTGCAAGTTGGGTGGTGACCTTGGTCGTATAGACACCGATATGGAAGTCCATGCGGGTCTTGGTCTCATCGAAGAGGGTCTTGACGGAGTCCATGAGCACATCGTGACGGTCGTCGTTGACCACGGGCATGGTGAGAAGGATGCCCTTGTCGGCATTGGGGTCGTCGGCATCGGTATTGGGGTCGCGATCGATGCTGACGATGTCCTGGTCGAACTCAGGATGCGCCACGGCGATGGCCTTGCCGATATCGAAGAGAATTTCCTGAGATCCGGGGTAGACCATGAACTGGTTTTCCTGTGGCATGGCCACCTTGGCCACGTCTTCTATCTTGTACTCTTCGCCTTCTGCCTTGATAACGACAGGGAGTAGCGACGTTACTTCGGCCTTGACGCAAAGATTCAAATAGTGGAAGTAGAGGAGGGCGACAGAACTGTTGAGTTTGGACTCCAGTTCGCCCAGACGGGTTGCGATTCTATTCTTCATAATATCCTTACTTTCTTTTTGGTTTCATATTGATATAGAGGCGGTTCATCTCGTTGCCGCGCACCACGGTAGTGGTCTCAGCGGAGCGGTAACCATCCTTGCGGAGTGCGATACGGCAGGTTCGCCCAGCGGGCAGGGAGAGTTGCAGCGGGGTCTTGCCTGTGTAGCGGCCGTCGATGTAGACATCGGCATCGACCACATCGCTGACGATGCTCACCACACCGCTACCCGACTGGGTGGTCTCGAGCAGTATCTCCTGCGGCCAACGGTCTTCGATGGTCAGCGGACGGGCGACGGACTCCATGCCGTCCTTGCGCGCGCTCACCACATGATAGCCACGGGAGAGGTGACCGGTCCACTCGCCGAGGGCCACCGGTTCGCGGTCGATGAGTATCTCTGCATCGGCTTCGGCGGCCGTGATATGCACGGGAGCGGTGAGGGTGTCGGCGGCAGCGAGCGAGGCGGCGGTCAGTGTAGATGCGCCATTGGCAGCCGGACGGGTCACGGGCAACTCCGCCCACCGTGTGGGGGTCATGCTACGGGGTATCGCCACGGGGTGCAGGTCGGCTTCGGTGAGGGTGACAACCTTCTTGGCCACGGTGTCGATGTCGACCCAAGCGTTGTAGTAACAATAGCCACGACGGGTGAGCGTCAACTGGTGATGTCCGGCCATGATGCGCCGCGATACGGTGCTACCGCTACCGATAGAGTCGCCATCGAGCCGTATGGCAGCATCGGCCAAGGGTGTGTGCACGGTGAGGTAGGAATAGAGGGGCTGCAAGCGCACCTCCACATCGGCGCGTACCGAGTCGGTGACGGTGACCACATCCGTCCACTCATCGTAGAAGGGGGCCTCAGCACGGCAGGCGTGGCGGCCTACGGGCAGATAGAGTTGTATCTTGCCGTCGCTGACGGTGTGGCGGGTGCTGTCGACGTAGAGGATGGCGTTGTCGGGCGAAAAGTAGAATACGGTCCACTGTCTGTTGGCACGGTACTCCTTCTTCGGCGACGAGGTGAGCAGGTAGGCGCGGTAGTAGTGCTTGCGGCGAAGCCGTTTGACGGGCACGCGCCATGCCAGTTCGCCATACTCGGGATGCTTGATGCTCACCGTATAGGTCTTGTCGGGCAAGAGGAGCGTAATCTTGTCATCGCCTTCCTGTGGGGTGAGGTCGGTCTTGCCGTCGGCCTTGAAGAGAAATCCCTTCTCGGCGGTGATGAGTTCGAGCATGGCCTGAGTCTTGTCGGTCTTCAGTTTCTCGCGGCGCAGGTCTTTCTTGCGGAGTACAGTAAAACCCTGTATGCGGGTGGTCTGCGCTGCAGCATGGGGGGCGGCGAGCAAGACCATGAGGACGGTCAGCAACAGGCGGGTGGTGAGCCTCATCGTGCGGTGTTCAGTAATTTTTTTTTAATACGATGTCGGACGATAAGATTGTATCGTCTGACCGTCGGGGGTGTCACTTGCCCTCGGCCATGATTTGTCCGGCGTAGGTGACGGAGATGTTTCCGCCCCAGGCGCAGATGAGTTTGCCATTATCCATCACGCCGGGCATATTGCTCACGAGCGCTTGGCTACATGGTGCCCAGGGTGCGGTGATGACGGGGATGCAGGGCATGGGGGTGAGCACGCCCATAGCAGCGGTGGTGGCGGAGGCCACGGTGGGGTTGGCCAGCGACTGGCACATACCGAAGGGGAGCACGTTGACCATCGGGGCGAAGTCCATCATGTTGGCCTGCGGCTTGTTGTCGAGCAGGGGACGTGTGGGGTCGGTGACCATGAGTTGCGACGGGGCCATGCCGAAGGAGCACTGCAACATGGCACCCATACAGAGGAATTTTCCCATAGACGCTTGGTGTGTGATAAGGGCGGACACCCGTTGTAGGTGATGTCCGCCACGATTTTTTTGTTCGGTTGAGGTGGATACTATAATAGTTGAGGTGGATGCTATAATATAGCCCCACCGCTACTTGCCGCCTTCCTCCTTGACCTCTTCCTCCTTGAGTTTGGTGGAGAGGCTCGACGACGAGGGTGCGCCGGGTATGGCGATACCGTCGGAGATATGGGGCGACTTGAAGGAGGTCTTGGCCTCGAGGTTGTCGATGGTGGCCTTGGGCATGGTGACATCGCCTTTGAAGGTGGCTTTGCCGCCCATCTCGGTCTCGCCGTAGATGGCGGTCTTGCTGCCGCCGATGGCGGCGTTGCCACCGTCGAGTTGCAGGGCGGCCTTACCGTCGTTCTGCTGTATCTCGGCCGTGGTCTTGGCGAAGACGCCGACCTTGTCGGAAGAGATCTGCAGGGCGCTGCTCTGGTTGTCCTTATTCTTGCTGCCGAGGTACATCTTGTCGGCCAACAGGAGCATGGTACTATCCTTGGCGAGCGACTGGTCGGCGCGGCTTTCCTTGTCGACATCGACGGCCTTGAGGGTGATGGCCTTGCTGTTGACGGAGAACGATCCAGCGGCCTTGCCCTCGGTGTCGTTGCTACCCACGGTCACGGTCTCGGCGCGCAGGGCGATAGTACCTTCGGCGGTGAGGGCCTTCTCGGATACTTTCTTGTCCTTGTACTCGTAGTCGACGGCCTCCATGCGGATATCCTTGGAGGTGATGTGTACGCTACCTGCGGCAGGGATGTCGGCGGTATCCTTTTCTACCTTGGGACTGGAGGTGTTGAGGGCGATGTCCTGCACGCCCACCGAGAAGGTACTGTCGGCCATCGTGCCGCCCTGGCCGTCACCGGCCTGTATGCGTACATCATGGGCTTGGACACTGAGTCCGGCTCCGGCGTTGTCGCGCAGATTGCTGTCGCCGTCGACCGAGGAGATGGTGGTATGCTCAGCACGTATGCTGACGTAGGCTCCGGTACTCTTGGTCTTGTAGTCAGACTTGTAGCCGTCGATCTTCTTTTTCTTGGCTTCGAGACACTTCACCTGACGGTTGAGTTCGGCAAGGGATGCGAGCGAAGAGACACAATCGTTGAGCGAAGCGTTGAGCGTTTTCGACAGACTGTCGATGGTGGTCTGCATCTCGTAGAGATCGATGTAGTTGGCCCGCACATGCTCGTCGGTGTCGTAGTATTCGGGATTGGCATTGAGGGCCGTCTGGAGTTTCTCGATAAGTGCGTCGGCAGATTTCTTCTTTTCGGTCACTTCGGTCTTGAGTGTGGCAGCGGCGGCCTTCTTCTCCTTGACGCTGGTATCGATGGTTTTGGCCAACTGCTCGCAAGGTACGGCGGCCTCGATGCTGACATTGCTGTCGGCACGGAGCGAGATGCCACCGGATCCCGCAGCGGGGGCGGAGGCGAAGGTACCTTCGGTGTCCTCGCTGCGCAGGGCGATACCCTGGGCATGTACGGAGAATGTGGAGAGGGGACTCACCACTTCCTCGCGGCCGTCGATGCCGGGATCGGCACAGACATTGCTTATCTGCGAAGCCTTGTGCACGATGGAACCGGAAAGTCCGTACGCGCCGACACCTTCCTCACTGATTTTGTTGGCCCGGATGATGACGCGCGAGGTTTCTCCTACCTTCAGGGTGCCGTCCTTGTCTACGTTGCCGATGATGATTTCGGGGGCTGAGATGACCAGGCGTGCATCGTCGCGTATGTATTGGCCGCGCGAGAACATGTCGACCATCTCGCGCTTCATGCGCTGCAGTTCGGCCTTGCTCTGGCGTATGTCTTGCAGTTCTTTCTCGGCACTGTCCATAAAAGTGGAGAGGGCCGTCTGCCAGTCTTTATAGTTTTTTGCCATAGTGTGTCACTTTTTTGGAGGGTTGGTGAATAAGTATACCTATCATTTGAGTACTTCTTCGAGATAACAGAGGTCTTCTTGACTGCGGTGGGGCGTGATGGACGTTCCGTTTATCTCACAGGTATGGCCGCTATTGTCGGCAATGAGTACACCGCCCTTGTTTTCCGGATTCCAGATAAACTGAGGATTGCGGCACGTTTTGATACGTTTCCAAAAATCGTCGGTATAGAATTCCAGAGGAGTGCTCTTGATTGCCTTTGTGAAGCCTTCTGCAAAGAAATTCTTTTCTCCTGCTGCAGGTTCCTTGTATTTCAAGCCGGACACGTATGTTTTCCAATTTGCTTCATTTAGTACCACGGAATTCATATCTGTTCCATTGAACCCTGCAGGGCGATTTTCAACAAGTGTATCATCGTATTCCAGATATTGATTCCATAGTTGTATCACAAGATAGTATAGAAGACGTCTATTCTTATCAAAATTCACAGGTCTGAACTTGAAAAAGTTAGCTTGGGTTCTATCAAAGAAATCCTTTATGAACTCCATATATACTAGAAGGACGCTCCTCAACTGATTAAAGGTGATGACACCATCCTTAAATTTGACTTTCGGTAATTCCTCCTTTTCTTGCAAGTTTGGTATTGATCGATAAAACTCTTTGAATTTAGCTATTTTATCATAGACTAAACGCATAGTCTCCTTGATATTGGAAAAATCAGTTTCAAACTGTGCCACTACATCGTCGTTGCCTTCTACATGAAAACCGTTGATATATGTTTCAAAGTCCTCATAGGTAGCATATTCAGAGAGCAAATTTCTGTATGAGAAACGGTCGTTATAGAAGAAATTTCTGAAGTCTCCCTTTGTTTTTTCATCATTACCACTATAGAATCTTATATTGTTCTCGGGGGCGGCACCTACTGCGGGAGGATTACGTACCGAATCTATATGATTAATCAGATTACTTTTATGTTCAGTAAAGACAATATCCCTCTCTATCAAGAACTCTGCGGCTTCCTCGCATCTGTCCGCCTTGCTCTTGACATATCTCAGCGTCCGCTGGATGTCGGTGTGTTGCTGGTAGTCATCGTATACCATGGTCTTGGGCAATGCTGCAGTGCCGGAACCTCCTTCGAGACAGAGATAGCGCCCGGAATGTATCAGTAGCGTACCATCGACAGGACGCATGATAGCATCCCAGAAACAGCGCGCCAACTCTATGTCAATGAAATCCACAAGGGTCTTGACGTCTTTGCCGATGTTTTCCCCGAGATCTGATGCAATATTGCCCCCAATATCTTTCGTGCTGAAGAACTTGGTCTTCTTGATGTTTCCACCCGACTGCAGGGTCAATTTGTTGGAGGCCTTGATTTCAATGTCCTTGCCCTCAATGGAGATTTTTCCAGAAGGTGCCTTAATGGTGATGCCCTTGAAGGCATCAATGGTCACATTGCCAAGACTTGAGGAAATGGAAATCATACGGCTCGGAGTAGAAAGCATGATCTTGTTCAATCCATTCTTGTCTTGCATGACCATACCGCCAGAAAGGGGATCCAAAGTGTCAAAATCTATATTCGGAGCAAGGAATTGGAAGGTCTTGAGGATGGGAAGGAAGGACTTCAAACATCCATAGGGCAGTTGCTTACTGCTCTCGAAAAACTGCAGCACGTCGCCGGCAGGCGATGTGATGGAGGTGGTTGCAGTAGTGCCTCCAGTGCGCTGGGAGTAGAGTGAGCCGACAACGAACGGACGCTCCATGTCGCCGTTCTCATAGTCTACCATCACCTCGTCATTGGCACAGGGAAGAAACTTGACACCATAGCCCTTGCCGGCCATCGGAGTGGACACACGTATCCAGGGCGAAAGGTTGTCAAGATTCTTCTTGCTTTGCTCGGCACGGTCTTTTCTGCGTTTGGCGATGACCGCATTTTGGATACATTTGGGATCTGCAGGCACCGCTTCTTCATCTACCATTTTCTGCCAAGGATACTTGATGCGGACGCGGTTGAGGTCGCACGGGTCGGAAACGTCCATGACGATGGCTGCCTGTGGACGTGCCTTGCCGCGCGTGGTGTTGGGCAGCGGCAACGGCAGATACTGCGTATTGGTCGCATCATCCTCATAGGCCATCTTTTGGCGGTCGACAAAGGCTTCCTGATTGGCATAGACCAATGGTTTGGTGCCTGACAGACTGGGCTGCACTTTCTTGACGGCCTCCACCACACAGGAGTAAGTACGGGTGGCACCATCGGCCTCCTGACGGGCATCGTAGGTCACCTTGACGATGGCATACTCATCGGTAGAGGAAGAATTCAACAGGAAGGTAGAACCGAGGAACTGCGGACGCACATTGTCGGCTTCCATGACAACACGTATGACGGTCTTGGCCGACTCCTTCTCAAGTTGGGCCATGGTGGAGTAGAACTTTCCATCAAGCGCATAGGCATAGTTGGAATAGGGACTCACCGTCGTCTTGTCGTTGGCATGGGTGCTCATCTCACTGTATTGGAGGGTGTCGAGATGCTTCTCCTTGTATTTGTCCTTCCAACCGTCACACTGATATAGGTTTCGGAGGACTTTTTGACCAAAATCATAACCTACTGTACTGAGAGCCGCACTGAGGTTATCCTTCGAGATAATATTCTTTACGATTCTTATCCAGAAAGTGGGTTTAGTAGCGGTATAGCCATCGATAATGTCGAAGGCCGAGTTCTTGCCTATACGTTGCCAGAAGTCATCAAAACCGCTCTTGTCATCGTAGGTGTAGGTGTTCACCTGATCGGTGGCAGGACCATAGTATTCGGCCGACACATCGGCGTTCTGACCACTGTGCGCCTTGCGGTTTGCCTTTATTTGTTCTTTCTTCTTCTCATCTTTCTCGGTGATGGTGGCATCATCGCGCATATAGTCGCTGATCCACGCCGGCACATGGTCATCATAGGCATACTGGCCGGGCATGGTGAGTTGGCGGAATCTACCGATCTGCTTGGCGGCAACGGCTGCACCCGCGGTAGTCTTCAAAGGCACGCAGCCGAGATGGAGGGCGCCGTTCTCGTAGAAGAAGAACTCGCCGCAGCGGTTGGCCACACGGGATATGAACTCATGCTCGGTCTCGTTTTGCTGCACGAGGTAGGGTTGTATGATTTCGAACGTCTCTTTCTTGTTGTCGTCCTGATAGGACAACTGGTGCAGGTCGAGCTGCAGCGACGGGACAAACGGATCTGTCTTGGTAACCTTGCCGGTGCTGTCCTTTTCTACGACGGCATTCTTGTCGCTGTCGACGATGTCGACGAGGATGTCCTCGCCGAGCACCTTGCCCGTGTAGCAGGCACTGTAGCGGCGCAGGGTGAGCATCTTGTCGGGACTGTAGGCGTAGATGCGCACATAGAAGCCGGTGACACCGCCTACATTCTCAAACCGGGGTTCGTAGTTGTAGAAGATGTAGTCCTTGGCCATGTTCTCGTCATAGTCGTAGCCTTCCTTTTCGTAGGACAGGTCGGTGAGGTCGACCCTCGCGCCGAGCAGGTTGTCGAAGAGGGCGGCGTCGTCGGGTCCGGCACATACTTGGGTGCTGGTGGCGGCGTACTTGGTCTTGATGATTTGTACATCGGCCTCGATAACTCCGGGCTTGTACATCTCCTTGCAGACGTGCAGGGAGGTGAGCAGGAGGCTATACTCATTGCCCATGACCTTGTCGGTCGTGCCTTCCAGCCTTGTTCTCTGGCCGAAAGCGAGACTGAAGTCCTGCTTGCCGCGTATGCGGAGCAGATATTTGGATTGTTGACTGGTGACTTTTGCCATAGAAGGGGTCTCCTTATTGTTTCGCGTGCCTACAGGGAAATGTTCGGCACGGCAGTGGATATTCGTGTGTGATGGGTGGGGTGACTATTTGTTGCGGGGCGTTATTGTTGGGGTGGCCATCTCTTGCGCCATGCGGCTATTGCAGGGTGACGACATCGAGATAGCGTGGGTTTTGGTATGCGGCCGCTGTGTCTCCTGAGCAGTAGGCGATGCGGGTGACGAGCAGGGTAATCGTGGCGAGCATCTGCTTGGTGTTGGCCGTGTCGAACTCTTCGGTGATGTCGACAATGTAGCCCGAGACATACATGGTTCTCACAATGCCGTTGCTGTTGCTGAAGAGTAGTGCGTAGGTCTTCTCACTGTTGGCACCCATGTGCTGATAGTAGTTGGTGCACACGCCGTCGGTCTCGGCCTTGACCGTGCAGTGGAGTACGGCCTTGACCGTGGCTCCATAGGTAGCGCCCACGGCATTGCGGCTGCGCAGGCACTCATAGTCAAACCGCTCCACGGTGGTCGTTTTCTCTATCGTTGCCTTTTTCTTGCCATCGTAGTCGACGGCATCGCGGGAGATGCTCAGGGTGATGGAGGTGGCGGTTTCGGTGGTCTTTGTACTTTGCTGGGAAGTCTGTGTGTCTGCCATAGTGTGGTGATGTATGTATGGGTGAGGGTGACGGTGTATGGATATTGCCTAATCGACGAGGTCTGCAGAGGCGGTGTCGAAAATCTTGTCGGCCAAGGTGATGGTATCGGCGACGATATTCAGCGTCAGTTGCAGGCGACGTTTGTCGGGGGCGGCGGCATCGTAGACATCGGAGATGCTGCTGAGCGTGGCCTTGGTGAAGATGATGGTGCGCGACGACCGGGTCATCTTCATCCGGATGCTGCCGGTACAGTAGGAGTGGTTGATGTACCAATCGTAGAAGAAGAGGTCACCGGCGGCGGGCACTATGGTCACCTGTACTCCCGTACAACCGGCATCGCCGGAGGGGAGACCATTGTGACGGGCGCGGACCACGCGGGTGGTGAATCTGACGACCTCGTAGGTGGAGGTTCCGATTTTCAGTTGTACGGTCATTGGAAGAGATTTTAGTGACGGTGATTGTCGGGTGTACTACTTCTCGGTCTTGTAGGTGACGACCTTCTCGGGGGCAACGTAGAGCGTCAGGTGGAGGCGCTGGCCTTCTGCCTGGTCGGCATCGTAGGTCTCGGTGATACCGTAGCAGGTGGCTCGCTCGAAGGTGATGGTGCGGCCGTCTTCGGTTTCGATGGTACCGTCTTTCTCCGTGTGATTGATGTACCACAGATGGAGTGCGGAGCAGTCGCTGGGGGCGACAAACGCTATCTTCATCTCCCGGCAACGGGCATCGCCGTCGGGTATGCCGTAGGTATGGTGGCGGGTGGTGCTGATCTGCATGTCGGCCACTTTGTACGACTCTGTACTCTTGGTGGTGCCGGTGGTGAACGTCAGTGTTGCCTGTGTTGCCATAGTGGTTTTTCTGTATTTTTTTTGTGGATGCGGGAGGGTGGCCTTGGAGACGATGGGATGTCCGCTTGGCCACCGTATACGAAAAAGCCACGGTGCGCTGCCTGTGCGTCATGCCCGACGGGGGCTGTGGCAGGCGGTGCACCGTGAACTTTTCAGTGGATTACTTCCAGGGGTTGACAAATGCTACAGGACCGTTCTTGAGTTCCTGGCAAACGATCTCCAGTTGCTCGAAGTGCTCTTCGCCGTCTTCCCACTTCTCTTTGTAGTGTACGCAGTAGCAGCCTGTGCCCTGCAGTTCCTTCATGGTGCTACCGTCGATGGTGTTGAAGAAGGTCACCTTGATGTCGCGGGGATCGTTGGGGGCGAGCATCCATTGCAGGAGCTGGTTGTTGCCGTCGTTCATTGCCTTGACGCGGATGGTGATGCGGCCGCCGCGGGGGATGCCTGAGATTTGTCCTTCTCTATCTGTGGTCTGGTCAAACTTATAGTCGACCATCATTACTTCGCGTGTCTCAAAATCTTTTACCGATAACTGCACCGGTGTCATATTCTCTGCCATAATTGTGTTTCCTTTTTAGTTGGTTTGACTTTTTTGTTTGTCGGGCGGGTTTTGTTCTGATGTGTGTACTTGCCGTTATGCCCACTCGTTCTCGAATACTACTGATTCGAATTCTATCTTCTGGCAAGTGATGACGATCTCCTCGTAGTGACCTTTCTTGTCTTCCCACTTCTCGTCGAAGTCGACGCAGTAGCCGTTGGTGAACTTGATGGTCTTCATGCTCTTGCCGGTCTTGGTCTCGAGGAAGGTGATGGTACCGTTCTTGGGCAGGTTGCGCTCGATCATCCAAGCCAGGAGGTCGGGGGTGCCGTCGTTGTGGGCCTTGACACGGACGGTGATCTTGCCGCCGCGGGGGATACCGGACATCTGTCCTTCTACGTCTGTTGCCTGGTCAAACTCGTACGTTACCATGAGCACTTCACGCTCCTTGTATCCATCGATTTCTAACTTAACTGGAGTCTTTGCCATAATGTTGTAATTTTTTAGGGTTATTGTTTATTGTTTATTAATTGTTGCTTCACCTCATCGTGCTTAGGCATAGCTCGCGCTTATGGTGCTTTCAGTATCTGAGGTTGTTGTCAGATGACGGGTGCAAAGGTATACGGGCCGAGATGAAACTCCAAATTTTTTTTAAGATATTTTTCGCAAAACGCCAAAATAAAACCCCGTAAACTATCGGAATTCCGTAAGTTTTCCGCGTTTTGTGTGAATTTTATATAATATTCACTTAATAAATGATTAGCAATGATAGACATGTGGGCTCCAAGGCCGAGTTGTTAAAACAGGTGTTAACGGGTGTAAACAAACGTATATACTCCGTTGTCGATGGGGAAACACATATTATCGTGCATTTTTCTGGTATTTTTTTCGCCGGGGCGACGGACAGAGAATGGCCGTCTGCCGCCCCGTGCGATGGGGTCAAGTGTGCGCAGGGGGATTACTGTGCGTCCTTGTTGTGCTTGTCGGCGCTGACCTTGATGATGAAGTTCTTGGCCGAGTAGAACGGCGTGAGGCTGATATCGCAGGTGATGCGCTTGGTATCGGGATCCTGCGTAGGCTCCTTGATGTCGTAGTTCTGGAAGAGGTTGCCGTAGCCCTTGTAGTCGTTGAGGAAGGCTTGGATCTTGGCCTTGAGGTTCTTGGGAGAGTTGTAGGGATCCCAGTTTTCGAGGGCCACCTCATGCACATAGTTCATGAGCACCTTCTTCACCCAGTCGAATACGCGCACGATAGGATACTCCTTCATGGCGGCGTTGTCGCCGTTGTAGAGGGTGGTGTTGTTGAAGGCCATGACACGTCCTTCGGAGTAGACCATGGGGATGACCTGGTTGTCCATGAGGGAGGCGATCTCCGACTTGAGCAGGTCGAGGTGTACGCCCTTCACGCCGTCGAGCGTACCGTACTTCTTGCCACCGGCTCCCTGGGCCATATTGGCGCTCTCGTCGTAGAGTTTGCCGGCGAGGGCTGCCGATCCGGGGATGAAGAAGGCCATATTGTCTTTCTCGTCTTGTGACATCTTCTCCGACTCGCGTCCCACAATCCAGTTGGCGGTCATGATGACGTTCTGCAGTTCGATGTCGCTGTCGCGGTAACTCTCGGTGTTGCTGAAGAGGTCGTCGTAGGAGTACTCGTCGGAGTGGTCGGTGATGAGCATCACCTTGTACTTGAAGGCGATCTTGGCCCACTGCAGCAGGGTGGGCTTGTCCTGGAAGACGTATCCGGGCACTACCATGAGGCTGTAGCAGTCTTTGAGGCTCAGACGGTCGAAGCCGTTGCGCAGGAGGCTCTCTACCTCGCCGGCGAAACCGGAGTCGGCATCGGCCACATCGTCCTTGTAGACGTTGATAATGCGGAGGTTCTTGAGTTTCTCGGCATTGGCGGTCTTGAAGAAGGAGTCGAGCGAACGGTAGGAGCGCTCAAGGTTTTGGGTGGCGAAGAGGGCGTCGGTGATGCCCTGCTCGAGTACCTGTGTGTACTTCTCTTCTTTCTGCTTGCAGGCGTCGGCAAACTCGGTGGCGCTGGCGTGGTCTTCATCGAGAAGGGTGAGCCAACCCTTGATCTCCTTGACGAGCGACTCGCGCTTGTCCTTAAACCGCTTGTCGGAGAGGAACACGGCCTTGACGGCCTTGCGGGCGGGGTTGAGGTTGTCGGCGTCGGGCATGAAGCCGCGCACGGCGTTGAAGCCACCAAACTGCTTGAGCAGTTGGCTGATGTCTTTCTGCTGTTGTTGTCCCTGTGCGGACTCGGCGGCGGCCTGCTGTTCTACAGCGGCGCTTTTCTGCATTTCTGTATCTGCCATATTTTTATATTCCTGTTTTCTCGAATTACTTATTCGTTGTTGCCTTCAAGTTCGTCGAGCATGGCCTGGAGCACCTCACGCAGTTCGGCACGCGAGGAGGAGTCCTTGAGGATGTCGCGCAGTTTGCGGTTCTGCTCGATGCTCTTGCGGATCTTGGTGTTGACATCTATCTTCTGCTTCACGCCGGAGAGGAACTGGCTGTTGTTGACAAGGTTGCCCTTGCCGCCCTGTGCCTCGAAGTCGCGGAGTTCGGAGAAGTGGAGTTTCTCGTTGACCGAACCGCCTTCCTCGTCGACAAAGGCCACCTCTACGCTGGGTTTGAAGTGGGCGAAAGCGTCGCCGATGGTTTGGATGTCTTCTACGA
Source organism: Flexilinea sp. (assembly GCA_963653995.1). Lineage (GTDB taxonomy): Bacteria > Bacteroidota > Bacteroidia > Bacteroidales > Bacteroidaceae > Prevotella. Next base: position 67,883 of record CAVJZJ010000004.1, on the reverse strand, counting down.
GTTCGGGATTGCCGGGCTCGGCGTCTGAGGTGTACTGATCGATCATCAGTGTCTTGTTGCTATCTATGGGGGAGACTTTGGCATTTGATTCCTCGTCTGGCGCCATGGATATGAAATTCTCTTTGATTGCCATAATTTTAATGTATTTTTAGTTGTTGATATTTTTCTGTGATTATACTTTGCCGTTTCGGTGCTTTGCTTTATTCGGCTGCGCCGCTTTGGTCCTTGACGCTGAACTCGGGTTGTCCGTCCTTCAGACCAAGCACGACGGTGTCGCCGGGCTTCACACTGCCGGCAATGATGAGTTTGGAGAGGGGGTGGCGTATTTCCTTGCGGATGATGCCGATGACGGGGCGCGCGCCATACTGGGGATTGAAACCGCGCATGGCGATCTGATGACGGGCCTCGGGCGTGATCTCGAGGGTGATGTTCTGCTCGCCGAGTTGGGTGAGCAGACCTTTGAGATGGATGTCGAAGATGCGCTTCACGGTGTCCTCGCTGATGGGGGCGAAAGGTACAATCTCGGTGAGACGGCCGAGGAACTCGGGGCGGAAGTAGCCCTGCATGATTTCCATGAGGTCGTTGTTCTCGGGCGGATTGCCGGTGGAGGTGAAGGCATCGACGATATACTTGCTGCCGATGTTCGAGGTGAAGAGGATGAGGGCGTTGGAGAAATCACCCACACGGCCGAGACGGTCGTGCAACTTACCCTCGTCGAGGATTTGGAGGAAGAGGTCGAAGACCGACTTGTGGGCCTTTTCTATCTCGTCGAACAACACTACGGAGTAGGGCTTTTGGCGTATCTTGTTGACGAGCAGTCCGCCTTCCTCATAACCGACGTATCCCGGAGGGGCTCCGTAGAGCAGGGCGACGGAGTGCTCTTCCTTGAACTCGGACATATCGAAGCGTATCAGGGCCGACTCGTCGCCGAAGAGGAAGGCGGCGAGCGCCTTGGAGAGTTCGGTCTTTCCGGTTCCGGTCGGACCGAGGAAGAAGAACGATCCCATGGGCTGGCCCTTCTTGTTGAGTCCGGAACGGGACTCGAAGACGGCATCGAGCACCTTCTTCACGGCATGGTCTTGACCGACGACGCGCTGCTTGAGCGTATCCTCGGCACCGAGCAGACGGTCGCGCTCCTTCACCTGTACCTTGCCCAAGGGGATACCAGTCTGCTTGGCCACGACAGCATTGAGGTCGGAGGGCTGCAGCACGGTACGCGGCTCCTGGCTGAGACTGTCGAGGCGGTCGAGCACGGCGGTGATACGGTCGGCACGCTGGCCGACGGTGGGGATGCGGGCAAACTCGGTATCGTCGTCCTCTATCTGGGCGGCGAGGATGCAGTTGGTCTTGTTGGCGATGCGATAGTCGAGCCATTCGAGGTCTTTGAGCGCCACGGCATCATCGTCGGCGGGAGCGGGAGCGAGGATGCCCGACAGATCTTCGCGATAGGAGGCGATATCGGCGCGGCTCATATCGTTCATGGTCTTGAGCAGCGACAGGGTGCGGTCGATAAGGTCGATGGCGGAGGTGGGCAGGGCCTTCTCGGTGAGATAGCGCTTGGCCAGCCGCACGGAGGTCTCCAGTACCTCCGGACCGACCGTGAGACCGTGGTAGGCCTCATACTCGGGCATGACACCGCTGAGTATGCGGAGGCTCTGGTCGGCGGTGGGCTCATCGAGGGCGATGCGTTCCATCTGTCCGGCAAACTCCTTGTCGGTCTCTATATGCTTGGTGTAGCCGTCGGTGGTGGCGGTGCAGACGAGCAGGAGATTGCCCTTGGCGGTCTCTTGCTTGAGTATCGACGAGGCACCGTAGAGACTGCCCTGGCGGTCGAAAAGTTTTTCTATCGACTCGATGACGAGGATGCCGCCTTCCTGGGCCGACAGTTCGGCGATGACCTTCTTGAAGCGGTCGTCGATCTCGCCCTTGTACGACGCGCCGGCCGAGAGGGCGGCGGTGTCGAGTTCGTAGGCGCGGGCCTGACGGAGGAAGGAGGGCACTGATCCATCGGCAAGATTGCAGAGGAATCCTTCTACGAGCGAGGTCTTGCCTACGCCCGACTCTCCGGTGACAAGGATATTGGCCTTGGTCTTGCGGCCGAGTATCTCGTAGAAGGTGGAGATCTCTTTCTCAAAACCGACGATGGTGCGGCGCTTGCCGCCACGTATCTCGGCGAGGCGGTCGATGCAGTACTTGCCGAGGGCCGACGAACTGGAAGCGGCGGCCTCTACATAGGGATGGACGGCGACAGGAGCAGCCTGCTGGCTACCCGATGCGGTCGGGGCATCGAGCCGGGCGCAAATCTCGGCGGTGGTGAGGGGGAGGGTCTTGAGTTGGTCGAAGGTGAAGCCCACACCGGGGGTCACCAGGGCGGCGAGCACGCAGGCGGCATCGGCGCTTTCCAGTCCGAAGCGGCGGGCGAAATTGTCGGCCTCCTCCATCACGGCGACTGACTCGTCGCTCAGCGGAAGGTCGTGCATGGGACGCACGGCACGGGGCAGAAGGGTCATCTGCACGTCGGCCCAGTCCTGCAGGTAGTAGTAGTCTTTGTCGAGATCGGTCTCGATGAAGTGTACCAGGCCGGTCTCCTTGTGGAGCACGGCCTTGAAGAGGTGGGCAGGACAGATACTGTCGCAGCAATACTCTTCGGCATAGGAGTTGGCTATTTTCTTGAGTTCGTCCATCATGATGGTATGACGTTGTTGTTGTTTGTCGTTTTTTTATAATAAAATATTGTCACCTGTGGAGCCACACGCCGCGCAAGAGGCGGCGCCAGAGAGCAAGGTGGGCGTTGCCCGCTATCTCAAGGCAGAGGGCGAGACAGGTGTCGGCAAGGGCACTGACGGCCTCGGCCACGGCGGGCAACGAGAGGGGATGGTCGGCGGGGATATCGGTCGCAGCGACATGGATGCAGAGCACATGACCGCGGCGGCCTTCCATTCGTACATCGCGCTCCACTTTTACGCGGTGACGGCCCGATAGCACGTCGTGGAGCAGCGGACTGAACGTGCGGAAGGTGTTCATCTGACGTTCCTTGGCTGCGCCGCCCAACAGAAGGTACTCTTCCAGCATGGGTGTCCAGTCTGCCATCACGCAGTAGTGGCCGTTGGCCTTGCGCAGAATGCCGAGATGGGCGTAGTACGCTACATCCACCTCCTCGGCACTGTCGCTATCGGGAAGATAGGTGGACTCGGTGAAGCGGAGCCGCCGCACGAGTTCGGTGAAGCGGTCGGTGTGGGCGATGAGTGTATCGTCTGTCTCAGGACGGTCTTCTCCCCACGCGGTGGGGGTGAGAAAGGGACGCAGGGGCAGGCTTTGGGCCACGCTCTCCACCACCGTGTTGTCGGTACGACAGTAGTCGGCGAGGGTGAGCAGGGCCGATGCGCCGGCGGCGCTGAGACGGCTTATGGTGTCGGTCAGACGGGCGTAGCGTGCGTCATGGCCAAGACGGGTCATCAAGTGAGCGATGGAGGGGTCGGCGGAGAGCAGGGAGAGCACGGTGCGCATCGCCTCGGCATCATCGCTCCAAAAACCGCTCTGCTGCACGATGCCACGCAGAAAATCGACGGCACGGCCGCGGGCGGTACCTTTCGACTGTCGGTCGGCCGAGGCGTTGTGCAGACGGCGCAGGCGGTAGTTCCACACATCGGGTATGGAGACGGCCATGCCGTGCATCTGAAAGACGAGTCGGCGGTTGCGACGGTAGCGGATGAGGTATCCGGTCTTTCCGGCAAAGGGGCCGTCGACGACCATGACGGCCTCGTTGGACTCGCCCATCTTGGGATTGAAGGCATAGTCGGTATAGGGTCGCTCGAGCACAAGCACCTCGTCGGGGTAGTGCTCATTGAAGTCCATGAAGAAGAGCATCTGCAACTCGGGCACTCTCATCACGCTGCCTTGTGTGCGGTCGTACACCAGATGGCCGTCGGGATAGCGGTCGCGCAGCGCTCCGTTGATGGCATCCTCTGTGCCTAGCACAAACACCTTGCCGGCGAAGAGGGGACGCTCCACGATGCGCCCTCCTTGCTCCATGCGCACGCTCTTGTGGGTGGGGCAATAGGTCTCGAGGATGTTCTGCCGCCGTGTGCGCTCGTCGCGCAGCAAGGCTTCGGCCCGGGCCTCCTGGTGGGGACGGGTCTGCACCACATACCACGCTACGCGGTCTGCCCGTTGCAACACACCTTCTCTTCCCCTCCTGACGAGTGCAGAAGGGTCTCGGGTGATGTCGTACTGGCTTGCGCGTCCAGCGTGGCGGTGTACCGGAGGTTCCTCAGCGATGTACTGTCCCGCACGTGTGTCTGTGTCTATTGCGACGCTTTCCATGTATGGACTTTCGGCGCCTATGCGCCATCCTTGGTAGAGGCAAAATCAGCAAAGAATTGCATTCGCCTGTACTTATTTCTGCAAAAATAGAAAAAAAGACACATACCGACAAGAAAAGAAAGACTTTTACCGCAAAGCGACAAAAAATAAAAAGAACACTCGGGAAAAAGTTTTTTGATTTGCGCGTTGTGTACGGAAACAATTTCGCCGCCCGCGGCCTCTCCTTTCGGTTTTCATAGAATGGCCACGTATTATTTTGATCGATGGGGGTGGGGGAAAAAACGTAAGCAACGAGTCCTGTAGGGTATTCAAAATCGGATTAAAAAAATGTGCGGAATTTTGTGTTGGTATAAATTCGCAATTATTTGATTTTCAGAAGGAATTTTGTAATTAAAGCCCTGGAAGGGCGTCACGACCGTAGCCCAGGGCTTAGTATGCAAAACTCCACAAAATTCCGCACGTTTTTTATCCGATTTTGAACGCCCTTCCAGGGCTTAGTATGCAAAACGCCACACATTATTTAATCTGATTGATTTTGCTCACCCTATCCTACAAGACTCGCTATTCTACGCAAAAGCGTGCGATCCTCACGGGTCGCACGCTTTTGCATATAATGTATTAATGTATTGTTGATACTAATGTATGGTTAATACCATCAGGATCAGTCTGCCAGTTTGGCCTTGATGAACTCGCGGTTCAGGCGGGCGATGTTGGCGATAGACTCGTTCTTGGGGCACTCTGCCTCGCAAGCGCGGGTATTGGTGCAGTTTCCGAAGCCGAGTTCCTCCATCTTGGCAATCATGGCCTTGGCACGCTTGGCGGCCTCGGGACGACCCTGGGGAAGGAGGGCGAACTGGCTGACCTTGGAACTGACAAACAGCATGGCCGAACCGTTTTTGCAGGCTGCTACACAGCAACCGCAACCGATACATGTAGCGGCATCCATAGCCTCGTCGGCGTTGGCCTTGGGGATGAGGATGGCGTTGGCGTCCTGTGCCTGTCCGGTACGTACGCTGGTGTAGCCGCCGGCCTGCATGATCTTGTCAAAGGCGGAGCGGTCTACCATACAGTCCTTGATGACGGGGAAACCGGCAGAGCGCCAGGGCTCTACGGTGATGGTATCGCCGTCGTTGAACTTACGCATATACAACTGGCAGGTGGTAGCACCGGTGTTGGGACCGTGGGGATGTCCGTTGACGTAGAGCGAGCACATACCGCAGATACCCTCGCGGCAGTCATGGTCGAAGACGAACGGCTCCTGGCCTTCTCCGATGAGTTGCTCGTTGAGGATGTCGAGCATCTCGAGGAAGGAGGTGTCGTCGGGGATGTCCTTCATCTCGCGTGTGTCGAAGTGTCCCTTTTCCTTGGGACCGTTCTGACGCCAATATCTCAGTGTGAATGAAATGTTTGCCATATCGATTTAGTTCTTATAATTTCTGGTTTGTACTTTGATTGCCTCATACTCCAGGGGCTCTTTGATGAGTTCGGGAGCCTTGTCGTCGCTTCCCTGGTACTCCCAGCAGCCTACATAGAAGTAGTTCTCGTCGTCGCGCTGTGCCTCGCCCTCGGGGGTCTGGTGCTCTTCGCGGAAGTGTCCGCCGCAAGACTCGTTGCGGGAAAGGGCGTCGTAGGCGATGAGTTCGCCCATGGTGATGAAGTCGCGCAGGTGGATGGCCTTGTCGAGTTCGACATTGAGACCTTCCTTCTTGCCGGGGATGAAGAGGTTGGTATCAAACTCCTTGCGGATCTTCTTGATGAGTTCGAGACCTTCTTTCAGACCCTCTGCGGTACGGCCCATGCCGACGTGCTCCCACATGATGTGACCCAACTCCTTGTGGATGGAGTCGACAGAGCGCTTGCCCTGGATGCCCATCAGACGGTCAATCTCACCCTGGACGGCCTTTTCGGCTGCCTCAAACTCGGGCAGGTCGGTAGAGAGGTGGGGCCAGATAGCCTGGTCAGCAAGGTAGTTCTGGATGGTGTAGGGCAGCACGAAATATCCGTCGGCCAGACCTTGCATGAGGGCGGAAGCACCGAGGCGGTTGGCACCGTGGTCGGAGAAGTTGCACTCGCCGATGGCGAACAGACCGGTGATGGAGGTCATCAGTTCGTAGTCTACCCAGATACCGCCCATGGTGTAGTGAATGGCGGGGTAGATCATCATCGGGTTGTAGTACTTCTCGCCGTCGATCTCGTTGGCCAGTTCACCGGGGTTGACGTCGGTGATCTCCTCGTACATGTCGAAGAGGTTGCCGTAGCGCTGACGAATCACGTCGAGGCCGAGACGGTTGATAGACTCAGAGAAGTCGAGGAACACGGCCAAACCGGTGTTGTTCACACCGTAGCCCTTGTCGCAGCGCTCCTTGGCGGCACGGCTGGCCACGTCGCGGGGCACGAGGTTACCGAAGGCGGGATAGCGACGCTCGAGATAGTAGTCGCGGTCGGCCTCGGGTATGTCGGAACCTTTCTTTGTGCCGGCCTGCAGAGCCTTGGCGTCTTCGAGTTTCTTGGGTACCCAGATACGGCCGTCGTTGCGGAGTGACTCAGACATCAAGGTCAACTTCGACTGGTTGTCGCCGTGTACGGGGATACAGGTGGGGTGGATCTGCACGTAGCAGGGGTTGGCCATGTAGGCTCCTTTGCGGTAGCACTGCAGGGCAGCGGTGCAGTTGCAACCCATAGCGTTGGTGGAGAGGAAGTAGGTGTTGCCGTATCCGCCGGTAGCGATGACTACTGCGTTGGCAGAGAAGCGCTCGAGTTTGCCGGTGATAAGGTTCTTGGCGATGATACCGCGGGCGCGGCCGTCGATGATGACGAGGTCTTCCATCTCGTAGCGGGTATAGAGGTCTACGCGTCCCTCGTGTACTTCCTTGCTCAGCGAAGAGTAGGCACCGAGGAGCAACTGCTGACCGGTCTGACCCTTGGCGTAGAAGGTACGCGATACCTGGGCACCACCGAAGGAGCGGTTGGCCAGCATGCCGCCGTACTCACGGGCGAAAGGCACGCCCTGGGCTACGCACTGGTCGATGATGTCGTTGCTGACCTCAGCCAAACGGTATACGTTGGCCTCGCGGGCACGGTAGTCACCACCCTTGACGGTGTCGTAGAACAGACGGTATACGGAGTCGCCGTCGTTCTGATAGTTCTTGGCGGCGTTGATACCGCCCTGGGCGGCGATAGAGTGTGCGCGACGGGGGGAGTCCTGTATGCAGAAGTTGAGCACATGGAAACCCATCTCTCCAAGAGAGGCGGCTGCACTGGCGCCGGCAAGACCGGTACCCACGACGATCACGTCGAGTTTGAGTTTGTTCTTCGGGTTCACCAGACGCTGGTGAGCTTTATAGTTGGTCCACTTCTCGGCCACGGGGCCTTCGGGGATTCTTGAATTTATTGTCTTAGCCATAATGTGCAATTATGTATGTGATGGATGTTGTACGTTTTGTTAGCAGCAACCGAGGCTGGGTGCGCAGTGGAATGCGAAGGCAAGCACGACTACGAGGAAACCGAGCATCAGCAGTGTGGAGTATACCAGGCCGATGACCTTCCAACGCTGGAACCATACCTTGCCGTTCCATCCGAAGGTCTGCATGGCGCTCCAGAAACCGTGGCTCAGGTGGAACCACAGGGCGACAAGCCACACGATGTAGAGCACGACGTAGACAGGATTGGCAAACGTCTGCTTGATGTACTCAAAACCGTCGGCAGGATCGATGGCAGTGTGCATGCCCACCAGTTCGGCGAACATCATGTTGTACCAGAAATTCCAGAAGTGCAGCAACAAGCCGAGCAGCACGATGATGCCGAGTACGAGCATGTTCTGCGAGGCCCACTCTACCTTGGCGGGACGGTCTACCACGTCGTAACGCTCGCTACCGCGGGCGGCACGGTTCTGACGGGTCAGCCAGAAAGCGTAGAAGATGTGCACCACGGCCAGGAAGGCCAGGCCCATCGTAGCCACTACGGCATACCAGTTGGCGCCGAGAAACTCGCAAATCATGTTGTACGCATCCCCAGAGATGAGGGCCGCAACGTTCATTGACATGTGGAATGTCAGGAATAAGATAAGCGCAATGCCCGTGACAGACATCACCACCTTCTTACCGATGGAAGAATTGATTAACCACATAAATGATTGTAATTTAATTATTTAACTGTTAGATTTATTGATTTGTCTTTTTCCTTCATGGCAAACGACACGGTGCCTGTCATGGAAACAATACTTTATAATAGGTATTTTCCATGTCTTAGTGACTGCAAAAATACTATATTTTAATGATAAAACAAGCGAAAGCCAAGATAAAATCAATTTTATTTTCTAATTTTGTACGAGAAAATTTTCACGCTTCTTTATGCAATTATTTTACGATGTACTTGTCATCGGAGGAGGACACGCCGGATGCGAAGCGGCGGCCGCCGCCGCCAATATGGGCGCGCGCACTTGCCTCGTCACGATGGACATGAACAAGATAGGACAGATGAGTTGCAACCCGGCCGTCGGAGGCATCGCCAAAGGACAGATCGTACGCGAGATCGACGCCCTCGGCGGACAGATGGGACTCGTCACCGACGCCACCGCCATACAGTTTCGTATGCTCAACCGCGGCAAGGGTCCCGCCGTATGGAGCCCCCGCGCCCAGTGCGACCGCATGCGCTTCATCGAAGAGTGGCGCCGCACGCTCGACCGCACCGAGCGGCTCGACATCTGGCAAGACGAGGCACGCACGCTCATCGTCGAAGACGGACGCGCCGCCGGCGTGCGCACCGTATGGGGTGCCGAACTGCGGGCCGGGGCGGTGATCGTCACCGCCGGAACGTTTCTCAACGGTCTCATGCACATCGGACGCCGCATGGTGCCCGGAGGACGCTGCGCCGAACCGGCCGTGCCGGAGTTCAGCGAAAGCATCGCCGCACACGGCATTCAGAAGTTCCGCATGAAGACGGGTACCCCGGTACGCATCGACCGCCGTAGCGTACACTTCGAGGAGATGGAGGAGCAGCCCGGCGAGAACGATTTCCACCGGTTCAGTTATATGAGCCACGCCCGCCCCCTGCGCCAACTGCCCTGCTGGACGTGCTACACCAACCGCGCCGTACACGACACCCTGCGCTCACGCATGGAAGATTCGCCCCTCTTCAACGGACAGATACAGTCTACCGGACCGCGCTATTGCCCATCCATCGAGACCAAACTGGTCACCTTCCCCGACAAAGACCAGCATCCGCTCTTCCTCGAACCAGAAGGCGAGGATACCAACGAGATGTACCTCAACGGTTTTTCTTCCTCCATGCCGATGGAGACCCAACTCGAAGCCTTGCGCCATATTCCTGCCTTCCGCGACCTGCGCGTCTACCGCCCGGGCTATGCCATAGAGTACGACTACTTCGACCCGACCCAACTCTACCCCTCGCTCGAGTCGAAAATGGTGGCCGGACTCTACTTCGCCGGACAGGTCAACGGCACTACGGGGTATGAAGAGGCAGGCGGACAGGGCACCATGGCGGGCATCAACGCCGCCCTGCGCTCGGCCGGAAGCGACCCGTATATCATGAAGCGCGACGAGGGATATATCGGCGTGCTCATCGACGACCTCACCACCAAGGGGGTAGACGAACCGTACCGTATGTTTACCTCCCGCGCCGAATACCGCATACTGCTCCGCCAGGACAACGCCGACGCCCGTCTCACCGAACAGGGTTACCGCCTCGGTATCGTGCGCCGCGACCGCTACGACCACTGGATGACCAAGAAGGCCGCCATCGAGCGCATCACCCGTTTTTGCACCGACACGCAGGTCAAGCCGCGCGAGGTCAACGATGCTCTCCAGCGGCTCGGCACCACCCCACTCCACTCTGGTTGCACCGTGGCCGATCTTGTGGCACGTCCACAACTCTCGCTCGCCGCACTCGCCGACATCATTCCCGGACTGCGGGCCGCGCTCGACAGTCCGACCGACCGCCGCGACGAAATCGCAGAGGCCGCCGAGATCGGCATCAAGTACAAGGGCTACATCGAGCGCGAGCGTATCGTGGCCGACAAGATGCGACGGCTCGAGGACATCCGCATACGGGGACACTTCGACTATGCCTCCATCCACGAGATCTCTACCGAGGGCCGTCAAAAACTGCAACGCATCGATCCCGAGACACTCGCACAGGCCAGCCGCATACCCGGAGTCTCCCCGTCGGACATCAACGTGCTGCTCGTACTCATGCACCGCTAAGCAAAAGCAGACACACAGACGAACACGTGGAGACACCCTATCAAGAAATCGTGATGCGTTCCACGTGAAACAAAAGGAATAAACAAACAACATTAATATACTGACAATGAACAACAAATTGCTGATGGACAATCTGCGCTGTATACCAGACTGGCCCATCAAGGGGGTCAACTTCCGTGACGTGACCACCCTCTTCAAAAATCCCGAGTGCCTCAAGGAGATCAACCGCGAGATGGTGGAACTCTACCGCGACAAGGGCATCACCAAAATCGTAGGTATCGAGTCGCGCGGCTTCGTCATGTCCTCCGCCCTCGCCCTCGAACTGGGTGCAGGTGTAGTGCTCTGCCGCAAACCGGGCAAACTGCCCTGCGAGACCATCCAGCAGAGTTATGCCAAGGAGTATGGCGTCGACACCATCGAGATACACAAGGACGCCATCGAGGAAGGCGACGTGGTACTGCTCCACGACGATCTGCTCGCCACCGGCGGTACGATGAAAGCGGCCTGCGATCTCGTCAAGAAGTTCAAGCCGAAGAAGGTGTACTGCAACTTCATCATCGAACTCATCAACGAGAATCTCAATGGCCGGTCGCATTTCGACGACGACATCGAGGTGACCTCCCTGCTGCAAGTGTAGGACAAGGTTTCACCCTATCCCACACCTACACCGGATTCACCGCAACCCATACACCCTCGAAAAGCCCCGTAAGCCGCACCCGCCGCCTATGGGGCTTTTCTGTGATAGACAACTTGCGAAACCATACAAAAGTGCCTGCGATACCATCAACAATAAGCGATGACACCGCCGGAAACCGAAAAGTGTGAAACGTGGAACAGGGTTTTAGTTTCACGTGAAACTTTAACTGCTAAATCGTTTGTTTTATAGCAACTTACGCACATGACCAAAGAAGAAAACATCGCCCGTTTGGAGCGTCTGAAGAACATTGTCCTCAATATGCCCGACCGCCCGGGGAGTTACCAGTTCTACGACCGCGACCACACCATCATCTACGTAGGCAAGGCCAAGAGTCTGAAGAAGCGCGTATCGTCGTACTTCCACAAGGAGGTCGACCGCTACAAGACCAAGGTGCTCGTCTCCAAGATCTGCGACATCTCCTACACCGTGGTCAATTCGGAGGAAGATGCACTCCTGCTCGAAAACAGCCTTATCAAGAAGTACAACCCCCGCTACAACATCCTCCTCAAGGACGGCAAGACCTACCCGAGCATCTGCGTCACCAATGAGCGATATCCACGCATCTTCAAGACGAGAAACATCAACCGCAAGTACGGTACCTTCTTCGGCCCCTACCCTCACCAGGGCAGCATGTACGCCATGCTCGATCTCATCAAGAGCCTCTACCACCCCCGTACATGCCGCCTGCCGCTTTCGGCCGAAACCATCGCCCAAGGCAAGTACAAGCCCTGCCTGGAATACCACATCCACAACTGCGGTGCGCCCTGCACCGGGCAACAATCATACGAGGACTATGCCGCCAACATCGCCGCCGCCCGCGAGATACTCAAGGGCAATACCCGCGAGGTGTGCCGACATATCTACGATGAAATGCTACGAAAGGCCGAAGAACTCAAGTTTGAGGAGGCGGAGGAACTCAAGCGCAAGTACATCCTCATCGATGGCTACTGCGCCAAAAGCGAGGTAGTGAGCCACACCATCACCGATGTCGATGTCTTTTCGATCGATGATTCCGACGACCGCCGCGATGCTTTCGTCAATTATATCCATGTGCGCAACGGTACGGTCAACCAGAGTTTCACCTTCGAGTACAAACGCCGCCTCGACGAAACGGATGCCGATGTGCTCATCGCCGCCATACCCGAGATACGCCAGCGCTACCACAGCACGGCACGCGAAATCATCGTACCCTTCGAGATGGAGTGGCACATCAAGGACACCTTCTTCACCATCCCGCAGCGCGGCGACAAGCGTCACCTGCTCGACCTCTCGCTGATGAACTGCCGGCAGTACCGGTTCGACCGCCTCAAACAGGCCGAGAAACTCAATCCCGAACAGAAGCAGACCCGCCTCATGCGCGAACTGCAAGACAAACTTCATCTGCCCAAACTGCCCTACACCATCGAGTGCTTCGACAACTCCAACATCTCGGGCACCGATGCCGTGGCAGGATGCGTGGTGTTCCGGGCGATGAAACCCTCGAAAAAGGACTACCGCAAGTACAATATCCGCACCGTCAACGGACCCGACGACTATGCCTCAATGCAGGAGGTGGTGCGCCGCCGCTACTCTCGCATGATAGAGGAAGGCACGCCACTGCCCGATCTGATTGTGACCGACGGTGGACTGGGCCAAATGAGCGTCGTGCGCAGCGTCGTAGAGGGTGAACTGGGACTCGACATTCCTATCGCGGGACTCGCCAAGGACGACCGCCACCGCACCAACGAACTGCTCTACGGCAATCCGCCGCAGACTATCGGACTGCCTACCAATAGTGAACTCTTCCACGCCCTCACCCGACTGCAAGACGAGGTACACCGCTACGCCATCTCCTTCCACCGCGACAAGCGTTCCAAGCACGCCCTCCACAGCACCCTCGACGATATACCGGGCATCGGACCGAAGTCGCGCGATGCACTCATCGCCGCCTTTCATACCGTAGGCCGTCTGCGGGAAGCCACAGAAGCCCAAATCGCCGCCGTCATCGGCCCAGCCAAGGCAAAGGCCGTCATCACCCATTTCGGCGCGTCAGCGGGCACGGAAAAGGCCGAAAACGGCGCAGAATGACCCGTATATGAAGAACGAGGCGGATAAAAATAGCATCGCACACCGCCACCTTCACGAAAAAAACGTATATTTGTAGAGCAATAAAAAAAACTTTGTAGAAGAAATACTATGAGAACTGTCATACAACGTGTCACCCACGCTTCCGTGACCATCGGCGGAACACTGAAATCATCGATTGCCCACGGTCTGCTCCTCTTGCTCGGCGTAGAAGAGGGCGACACCGACACTGATATCGATTGGCTTGTGCGCAAGGTGGCCGCCCTCCGCATCTTCGACGATGAGAACGGCGTGATGAACCGCTCCGTGACCGACATCGCAGGCGAGATACTCGTCGTGAGCCAGTTCACCCTCTACGCCTCCACCAAGAAGGGCAACCGTCCGTCATGGTTGCGTGCCGCCCGCCACGAGATCTCCATCCCGCTCTACGAACAGTTCTGCACCAAGTTGTCGGCCGCCATCGGCAAACCCGTTGCCACGGGCGAATTTGGTGCCGACATGCAGGTAGAACTGCTCAACGACGGCCCCGTCACCATCTGCATCGACACCAAGAACAAGGAATAGCCCGTCACACCTTTTCCACAAAGAAAATGGCTTCCGTACGCACTGATGCACGAAAAAACGGGAACGAAAAATCACAACATCTTCTCCCCTAACCTCCTCCCCATCATGCCACAAGACATACCTCACGACATCACCCTCAGCGAAGCGCAGCAGCGGGTCGACCAATGGATCAAGACCTACGGTGTACGCTACTTCTCAGAACTCACCAATATGGCCTGCCTCACCGAGGAGGTAGGCGAACTGGCCCGCATCATGGCTCGCCGCTACGGCGACCAGAGTTTCAAGGCCGGCGAGAACCACGACCCCTCCGAAGAGATGGCCGACATCCTGTGGGTACTCATCTGCCTGGCCAACCAGACGGGAGTCAACCTCACCGACGCCCTCGAAAAAAGTTTCGAAAAGAAAACCCAGCGCGACTGCCAACGACACCTCGAAAATCCCAAACTCAGTGTTGGAAAATGACAGAGTAACGTAGGGAAAGTATCCGAAATGGAACAAAAAAGTTCATATGGAGTTTTGCATATCAAGCCCTGGAAGGGCGCAACGATCCCAGCCCAGGGTGAGGAGCGAAGCGACGCCGCTCGGCTTTGCCGCTTGCTTGCAAGAACCCTGGGTTTTCATAATCATAGAGGCGGTTGGCCTGTAAGGTCAACACACGCTAAATTGATTGTGCTGACCTTACAGGCCAGCCTTGAAAACCGACCATATACCCAGGTTCTTGCAAGCAAGCGGCAAAGCCGAGCGGCGTCGCTTCGCTCCTCACCCTGGTCTACGATCGTGACACCCTTCCAGGGCTATGATTACAAATGCTATTTAAAAATCGACTAATTGAAAATTAAAACCGGCATAAAAATCCGTACATTTTTTAATCCGATTTTTTGAACACCCTACCTGTTGTAGGGGGCGCATAATCCAAAAAAACGAAACAAAAAACATATTACAAAAAAAATGGGAATTATCAAAGACGAACTGCTCCGTGAGCAGAGCAACCAGGGCCAGACACCCTCCAAGTACGAAGAAGCCTTCACCAAGTACAATCTCGAGGTCGATGATGCCAAAGTACGCGAGGCCGTACACACCATCATTGCCGAAAAGGTACACGCCAACGACACGCCCGAGGTCAAGAAATTCCTCATGGGCAGCATCGAACTGACCACCCTCAAGACCACCGACTCAGAGACGAGCGTGCTGGCCTTCACCGAGCGCGTCAACCAGTTTGACGCCACCTACCCCGACCTGCCCCACGTGGCCACCATCTGCGTCTATCCGTGCTTCGCCAGCGTGGTCAACCAGTCGCTTGAGGTCGACGGTGTAGAGATTGCTTGCGTATCGGGCTCCTTCCCCTCTTCACAGGCTCTCATCGAGGTGAAGGTAGCCGAGACCGCCCTGGCCATCAAGGACGGTGCTACCGAGATAGATATCGTCATGCCCGTGGGCAAGTTTCTCAGCGGCGACTATGAGGGTGTAGCCGATGAGATCAGCGAACTCAAGTCTACCTGCGGCGACCACGCCATGAAGGTCATCCTCGAGACCGGCGATCTGGTCACCGCCTCCAACATCAAGCGTGCCTCCATCCTCGCCATGTACGCCGGTGCAGACTATATCAAGACCTCCACGGGCAAGGAGAAGATTTCCGCCACTCCCGAGGCAGCCTACGTCATGTGTCAGGCCATCAAGGAGTACTACGAGGAGACCGGCATACAGATCGGTTTCAAGCCCGCCGGCGGCATCAACACCGTCATGGATGCCATCATCTACTACACCATCGTCAAGGAAGTGCTGGGCGAAAAGTGGCTCACCAACCGATGGTTCCGCATCGGCACCAGTCGTCTGGCCAACCTCCTGCTCAGCGAGATTGAAGGCGAGGAAGTGAAGTTTTTTTGAGATGAAAAGAGTACCGTAGGGACGACAGATTATAGGATAGGGCCTCGGCCCTATCTCAACTGGTGCCGCAAAACATTGCCCCTATAAGGGGCGCATATTTCAATCTCTTACAATGAATTATGCGCCCCTTATAGGGGCATCGTTTGTGATAATGCGTAAAAAACGTAGGGGCATAGCCCCTACGCTATAATCTGTCGTCCCTACGGGACTCGCCATTTGCGATATTTTTACCGGACACCAATAAATAAAAATCTCCTATTTTTTCCTCTCTATCACATAGTCGAGATACGCACCGAGTGCCTGACGTATGTCGTCGCTCCCCACATAGCGGTCGATGAAGGCGCGGGCACTGTCGTGGAATTCCCACATACGGCGCTCGGCGTAGTCGATACCGCCCTGCTCCTTGGTATAGGCCACGAGAGAGGCGATCTCGTCGGGCGTGACGGTATGTTCCTTCACCTTGAAGGCCAAGGCGCGCATATGCTCATCACCGCCGTTGTTGACAGCATAGATTACGGGTAGGGTGAGTTTGCCTTCGGCCATATCGTTGCCAGTAGGTTTGCCGATCTCGGCCGAGTCGTAGTAGTCGAAGATGTCGTCGCGTATCTGGAAGACGATGCCGAGATCCTGGCCGAATTTCTTGGCGGCCTCCACCTCCTCGTCGGTCGCTCCGGCCGATAGGGCGCCGATGCCGGCACAAGCCTCAAAGAGGGCGGCCGTCTTCTGCTTGATCACCTCGTAGTACACCTCCTCGGAGATGTCGCTGCGGCGGATATTGGAGAGTTGCAGTATCTCGCCGTCGGAGAGTGTCCGACCGAGTTCGGCCAGATAGCGCACGATGCGTTCCGAGTGGGTGTACGACACGCTGAGCAGGGCTGTCGAGAGAATATAGTCGCCCACGAGCACGGCCACCTTGTTGTCGTAGGTAGCGTTGACCGAAGCCTGTCCGCGACGCTCACTGCTTTCGTCTACCACATCGTCGTGTACGAGCGAGGCCGTGTGCAGCAGTTCGAGACCTACGGCGGCGTGTTGTGTCACCTCGTTGACCGAACCGAAATTCTTGGCCGTCAGCAGGATGAGCATCGGCCGCATGCGCTTGCCGGCACGCTGCCGGATGTGGGCCAAAGCACTGCCCAGCATACCGTCCTCGTGGGTGAGCGACTGAGTGAAGAGCGTATTGAAGTCGGCCAACTCGGCCGTAATGGGTTGCTTGATGGTAGACAGAAAGTCCATGATATTTTATTTTAGGCGTGTTCTATAAATTCCACGCATTGAATTTGTTTTTTAGACGGATTGCTCTTTGTGTCTTTTTGTTTTTATCCGGCATCTTTCCCTTCCTTCATCAGTCGCATAGCCCGCTATGCTCCTTCAAAAAGGAAGTGAAAACAGCTCGACTAAAATTCAAAAATCCATCAAAGGCAATTTATAGAACCCGCCTTGACACAAAATTAAGGATTTTATCGGGATAAACCGAGGGATTTTTCGTAATTTTACACTTTGCGTGAGCCTGCCGGCCTCACTTGCAGTTATCCACCGTGGCGCTCCACCCTACTCTGCGCCCATAGAACACACACACCACAATGGACAAACTATTCCTTATCGACGCCTACGCGCTGATATACCGATCCTACTACGCGTTCATCAAGAATCCGCGCATCAACTCCAAGGGCATGAACACCTCAGCCGTGCTCGGCTTTGTCAACACCCTCCACGAGATCATCACCAAGGAGCACCCCACCCATATCGGCGTGGCCTTCGACCACGGCAAGACCTTCCGCGACGAGGCCTACCCGCAGTACAAGGCGCAGCGCGAGGAGACACCCGAGGACATCCGCGCCTCGGTGCCCGTCATCAAGCGCGTCATCGAGGCCATGCACATCCCGGCCCTGCAGGTCGACGGGTTTGAGGCCGACGACGTCATCGGCACCCTCGCCACCCTCGCCGGCAAAGCCGGTGTCGAGACCTATATGCTCACGCCCGACAAGGACTACGGTCAACTTGTGGCCAACAACATCTACATCTTCCGCCCCCGACACGGCGGAGGCTACGAGAAGATGGGCCCGGCGGAGGTCACCGCCAAGTACGGGCTCACCTCCCCCGCTCAGGTCATCGACCTGCTGGCGCTCATGGGCGACTCGGCCGACAATTTTCCGGGTTGCCCGGGCGTAGGCGAGAAGACCGCCGTGAAACTCCTCACCCAGTTTGGCGACATCGACACCATGCTCACCCGCACCGCCGAGATCAAAGGCAAACTCCGCGAGAAGGTCGAGGGCGCTGTCGACGATATCCGCATGTCGCGCTTCCTGGCCACCATCCGCACCGACGTGCCCATCGACCTCCACCTCGACGCTCTCCGACTCGACACCCCCGACGAGACCGCACTCCGAAAAATCTTCACCGAACTCGAGTTCAAAAGCCTCGCCGACAAGTTTTTCAACAAAACTGAAACAAAGCAAAAAAAGGTTAATCAACAACTCTCATTTTTCGACGAAATTCCGACCGACGGGCAAGAAACTCCAGAAATCACGAGTTTTGAGACACTTGCGACCACCCCTCACAAATACCAACTCGTTGAGCGTGAAGAAGATATACGCCAACTTATTGACTATATCTTGACAAAACAAATTCTCAGTCTAGACACAGAGACCACTTCTACGCACGCCATCGACGCCGAACTCGTCGGATTGTCGTTCGCCGTAGAGCCTCACGAGGCTTTTTATGTACCCATTCCAGCCGATCGTCAAGAAGCGCAAACGATTGTTAATCTTTTTAAACCCGTCTACGAACACCCCTCCATCCTCAAGATCGGGCAGAACATGAAGTACGACATCGAGGTACTCTCGCGCTACGGCATCCGCTTGGGCGGTGAGATGTTCGACACGATGCTCGCCCACTACATCCTGCAACCCGAATTGCGTCACAACATGGACTACATGGCCGAGACGCTCCTCCACTATCAGACCATCCACATCGATGCCCTCATCGGTGCGCGCGGCAAGTCGCAGAAGAACATGCGCGACCTCGCCCCCGCCGACGTGTGCGACTATGCCGCCGAGGATGCCGACATCACCCTCCGCCTCTATCATGTGCTCCGTCAGCAGTTGCCCGAGAAAGAGGCCGACCGACTGATGCACGACATAGAGATGCCCCTCGTGCCCGTGCTCGCCGATATGGAGACCCACGGCGTGCGGCTCGACGCCGAAGCCCTCGCCTCGGTATCGACCACGCTCACCGCCCGGCTCCACGACCTCGAGCAGGAGATATACAGCGAGGCCAAGACCGAGTTCAATATCGCATCGCCCAAGCAGGTCGGTGAGATACTCTTCGGCCAGATGCACATCGTAGAGAAGCCCAAGAAGACCAAGACCGGACAGTACGTCACCTCTGAGGAGGTGCTCCAGCAACTCGCCCACAAAGCCCCCATCGTAGGCAATATCCTCACCCACCGCGGACTGAAGAAGTTGCTCGGCACCTACGTCGACGCCCTGCCGCGGCTCATCAATCCCCGCACGGGCCATATCCACACCTCGTTCAATCAGGCCGTCACCGCCACCGGCCGCCTCTCCTCCTCCGACCCCAACCTGCAAAACATACCCGTGCGCGGCGAGGACGGCAAGGAGATACGCCGCTGCTTTGTACCCGAGGAGGGCTGCCTCTTCTTCTCGGCCGACTACTCACAGATCGAACTGCGTGTCATGGCCCACCTCTCGGGCGACGAGAACATGATTGAGGCCTTCCGCGAAGGACACGACATCCACGCCGCCACCGCTGCCAAGATCTACCGCAAACCCATCGAGGAGGTGACGCGCGACGAGCGCACCAAGGCCAAGCGGGCCAACTTCGGCATCATCTACGGCATCACCGTCTTCGGCCTGGCCGAACGGCTCGACATCAGCCGCGACGAGGCCAAGACACTCATCGACGGCTACTTCGAGACGTTTCCACGGGTACGCGACTATATGGAGCAGGCCAAAGAGACAGCCCGCGAAAAAGGGTACGCCGAGACCCTCTTCCACCGCCGCCGCTATCTGCCCGACATCATCTCGCGCAACGCCACCGTGCGCAACTTCGCCGAGCGCAACGCCATCAACGCCCCCATACAAGGTTCGGCAGCCGACATCATCAAGATCGCCATGGCCCGCATACACCGCCGCTTCGCCGAGGAGGGTCTCGGCTCGAAGATGATCCTCCAAGTACACGACGAACTCAACTTCTCCGTCCTGCCCGAAGAGAAAGAGCGCGTCGAGCAGATTGTCCTCACCGAGATGCAAGGTGCCTATCCTCTGAGCGTTCCCCTTGTGGCCGACTCCGGATGGGGAGCCAACTGGCTCGAGGCCCATTGACGGGGTTTCGTCAGGTTTTTACTATGGTTTTGCAGTCCCGCAAAAGTGAAATCGTACAAAGGCCTTGTACTGTCGCTACAAAGGCTTTGTACGGACACTACAAGGGCCTTGTACGGTTCGTACAAGGCCCTTGTAGTAAATGACAAAAAAGCGATGGGGCGGTAACACACAAAAATATGGGTATCGGTGAAAATTCCGCAAGCGTGAGCCCCATAGGGGCGACATAGCATAGCGTAGGGGTTTACCCCTACGTTTTGCGTTTATGCCCAACAAATTGCCCCTGTAGGGGGCGCATAATTCAATATCCTCGTAATGGTTGAAATATGCGCCCCCTACAGGGGCAATTTGTTGTTGTAATCGTTTGAAAGACAGGGGTAAACCCCTATCCTATAATCTATCGTCCCTACGGGACTCACGCTTGCGGAATGCTGATTTTCGTCATATGCACATAATCCCTACGGGGCTCACGCTTGCTTCAAATCCCTACGGGGCTCACGCTTGCGAAACCCCCTTTGGGGACTCGTCATTTGCGGTGGTTTCACCGGAAACCAATAATTTTTTTCCTTATTTCTCCCCTACCCTTTTGCTGGTCTTACTTCCCTGGCGCACGATGATGACGCCGTGTGCGGGCGAAATGAGGCGGCGGCCGGTGAGGTCGTAGTATTCGGGGAGGGCGGTGGCATCGGTGGCGTCGAGGGAGGAGATGCCGGTGGCGTCGCCCACATAGATGACGGGAGCGTCGGCGACGGTCATCGGGGTGATGGTCTCGTCGTAGATCTGTCCGGAGACGGTGATGCGGTAGCGGTGGCCCACCTGGAAGTGCTTGGAGGTGATGGGCAGGTCGTAGTCGGCCTTGGCTACCTCGCCGGGATAGATGAGTAGGGTGTCGGTGCGGGCGAAGGCTTCCTCGGTGCCCGACTCAAGGTCGGTGCAGTTGAAGCGCACGGTACCCTCGAAGCGCAGCGGTGAGGTCTGCTCCAGGCGCACGGCGGTGGAGAGCGTCTTGCCGAGGATGACCGAGGTGGCGGCGGGGGTGAGGGTGGCCTGCACGTCGGCCACGTTGAGGTCGTCGATATAGTAGAAGGTCGCGGCATCGGAGGTTTTTCTCAGAGCCAGGGAGTAGACACCGGTGTCGGGGCGGCCCTGTACCCACTCATCGAAAGAGGTGCCGTCGCGACGGGTGTTGCACGACTCCACCTTTACGCGGTAGTGTCCGTCGGGCAGGGCGGCGAGCGTCTGTCGGGAGAGATCAAACCAAGGTTGGGCGTAGCCGTTGGTCGAGGGCGGTGTGTTGGTGATGGTAGCGGTCTGCGCCTCACCGAGAGAGGTGACATATTCGCCGGTCTCCACGTCGTAGAGACCGAGGCGCACCTTGCCGTTGAAGGGGTTGTCGTAGTCCATCGAGAGGTAGAGCACGTAGACAGAGAGCGATACGGCCGTGCGCGTGGAGGTCTGCGCCAGTTGCACGGTATACTCCTCCTTCTCGGAGTAGACGGCGTCGTAGATGCCGATAGCGCCGTAGTAGAGATCGTTCTGTCGCTCTACGAAGGCTGCTCCGCTGCGGTCGGGCGTGAGGGTGACCATGCGGTGGGCGTAGCGGTAGTCTTCGGTGTCGCCGAGGTGTCCCATACGGAAGTAGCCGTCGCCGTAGCCGCCCCATCCCCAGTTGATGTGGAGGTAGCCGTCGGCATCATAGCCGTCGGCCACGAAAGCGTGGGCGGCATCGGAGGTCTCGCCGCAGATCATCACGGGGCGTGCGGCCTGCAGTTCGTCGAGCAGACGGGTGTACCACTCGCGGCCCAGCACATCGTGGGCATAGACGTGGGCGTCGTAGCCGAAATGTTCGCCGAGAGCGTTGGGGGCATCGGTCTCGTAGGCACCTGTGGCCGTGGAGGTGTAGGAGGCGTGCATCACGGCACCGAGGTCGCGCATGAGCAGGGCCACGGCGTTGCCTTGGGCGGTGGTATACTGTCCGCGGGTGTAGGTGTCGAGCATAGCGTTCCAGTCGTAGGAAGACTGCGTGAGGTCGTAGGTGACGGTCTTCTGGTCGCAGTTGGGTACGCTATGCGTGATGGTGCCCGACCCAGTGACAGGCCACTCATGGTAGTTCATGATCTGTGCCAGGGCCGTCTGCACACATCCCGTGTAGGTAGATCGTCCGGAGATGGTGGGGGTGTAGTTGTTGTAGGGAGCGGTCTGGTTCCAAGTGGTGGTGAGCAGCGGTTCTACCGTACCTTCTACGGCGAGTGCCTGTCGCGGAGCCACGGGCAGATCGCTGCTGCGGGCGGCGGCGATATCGGCGGCGGTGAGCGAGAGCCAGGCCGAGAGGGCGGGCGGCAGGTTGTCGCTGTCGACAGTACCCGTGTGACTGTAGCCGAGCACGCTGCCCACGCAGTCGTCGCCGGGGATAAGCACAAAGCCCTTTCCGCGGGCGTCGTTGAAGAGATAGATGTCGGCCATGTCGCCGGTGGCAGCCTTCACCTTGATGGTCTGACGGGCGGCATCGGTCTGCGGAGCGATGCTCACATAGCCAGCAGCGATAGCGCGGGCTTGGGCGGGGGTGACCGTCTTGGCCTCGGTCGCGGCAGAGAGTGTGAGCACGGCCGCGAGAAGAAGAAGCGTAGATTTTCGCATTTTTTGTTTGATAAATGGCGGTGGCATTTTTGGGGAATCCACCGATAATGAAAGGAATAGAATTGACTTCGGGTGCAAAGGTACAAAAATATTGTGGGGGACAAGGCCAGGAAGGGAAGGGTGTTGAGAATAGGGTAAAAAAAAAGTACGCAATTTTTTTAGGGTTTTTGAGCACGGAGCCCTGGAAGGGCGTCACGACCGTAGCCCAGGGCTGGGATCGTTACGCCCTTCCAGGGCTTTAATTACCGAATACTATTTGAGAATCATATAATTGCGAATTTATACCAACATAAAATTCCGCACATTTTTTATTTTTATCCGATATTGAACGCCCTACCCTACGGGACTCTCCATTTGCGACATCATTACCGGACACCCATCATACAAAAAACGCACATTGCCTATTTGTCCGACCTATTTTTACCATCAATTTGGATGATTTTTAGTAATTTTGCAAGGTAAATTGATTATAATCCGACAAAAGAAATTTATATACGTTTATTATTCATCAATTATCACAAAACCACAGATTTTATGCAAAGAAGACTTTCTTTACTTTTGTGTGCACTGTTGACCTTCGGGTCTGTCGGTGTCGCAAAGGCTCAGTCTGCCGTGAGTGATGCCGACAAGGGATATCTCAGCGGAGTCGTGCGTGTGAAGTTGCAGCCCGAGTTGGCCAGCCGCATGCAGACCGCCACGTTGCCCTCGGTGCAGACCAAGGGCGTGCAGTCGTCCTACCTGCGCACTGGCATTACCGCCTTCGACCGGGTGAGCCAGAAGGCCAAGGCCGTCAAGATGACGCGCGTCTTCCCCGAGGCAGGCAAGTTTGAGGCCCGCCACAAGGCGTTCGGTCTCGACCTCTGGTACACCATCTCCTACGAGGAGACGGGCATGACTGCCGCTGAGGTGCGCAATCTCTACCAGGCCGTTCCCGGCGTGACCTACGCCGAGCGTGTGCCGGTGGCCAAGTTGGTAGGCGGCGAGAAATTCCGCCCCATCACGCCCGACGATATGGCGCGTGCCGCCAAGTCGGCAGCCACGCTGCCCTTCAACGACCCGATGCTCAAGAACCAGTGGCACTACAACAACGACGGATCGATGACCGGTGCCAAGTCTGGTGCCGACGCCAACATCTTCAAGGCCTGGGAGACCGGTGTGACCGGATCGCAGGATGTGCTGGTGGCCATCATCGACGGCGGATTTCAGGTAGACCACCCCGATCTGAAGGACAATGTCTGGATCAATGAGGCCGAACTCAACGGCAAGCCCGGTGTCGACGACGACGGCGACGGCTATGTCGACGATATCTACGGCTACAACTTTGTCATCGGCTCGGCCGACATCAGCGCCCACTCCCACGGTACCCACGTGGCCGGAACGGTAGGCGCCACCAACGGCAACGGCATCGGCGTATGCGGTGTGGCCGGAGGTACAGGCGGCAAGGGCGGTGTCAAGATGATGGTCTGCCAGGTGTTCGACTCCCGCGCCAGCGAGAATGTCGACGCCGACTTCGGTGCAGCCCTCGTCTACGCTGCCGACCAGGGAGCCAGCATCGCCCAGTGCTCATGGGGCTACGCCACGGCCGATGTCGAGGACAAGACCGTGAGCGAGGCCGTGCGCTACTTCACCCAGTATGGCGGTGGCGACAAGATGAACGGCGGTCTGTGTATCTTCTCTGCGGGCAACACCGCCGAGGAGGGCAACTACTATCCCGGCTGCCTCGACGAGGTGGTAGCCGTGGGCGCCATGACCGCTGCCGGCACGCCCGCCTACTACTCATCGCGCGGCAAGTGGGTCGACGTGACCGCCCCCGGCGGACTCATGGACGACGGCGAGCAGTACGGTGTGCTCAGCACCCTGCCCGGCAGCACCTACGGATACAATGAGGGTACGTCGATGGCCTGTCCGCACGTGTCGGGTATCGCCGCCCTTATCCTTTCGAAGTACGGCAACAAGAACTTCTCCAACGAGACACTCCGCACGTTGCTCACCTCTTCGGTCAACGACCTCTACTCAGGTGCCGACGCATCATATCAGGGTCTGTTCGGTTCGGGCTATATCGATGCCTACAAGGCCCTGCAGGGCAAGGAAGGGTCTACGCCCGGCGCCGTGACCGACCTGACGCTCACCCCCTCACACGACGAGATCCTCGTAGAGTGGACCATCCCCGAGAGCGAGGAGCAGGTCATCGACCACCACGTGCTCTACTACAGCACGTCGCCCATCACCTCGGAGACCAACCTTGCGACACTGCCCTCGGCCGTGATCGACACCAAGTTCAAGTCCTCCGGCGACAAGATGCAGTACGAACTCACCGGTCTCAAGGCGACCACCACCTACTACATGACCATGGTAGCCTACAACCGTTGGGGTACGGCCTCTACGGCCTCTACCGTCGTGCAGGCCACAACCAATGCCGGTCCGACGGCCAAGGTGACCACCTCTACCGTCACGATGAAGGTAGCCGCCGCCACATCGCCCACGGCCACCGGCTCGTTTGACATCGCCAACACCGGCGAGGGCGTGCTCAAGTACGAACTCACCCACGCCACCAAGAAGGTAAGTTACACCATGCGTTCCACATCGGGTGCCGTGATGCCCGGCCGCGTCGTGCCCTTCTCGGGCAAGATGGAGACCGAGTCGGTAGCCTCTCACGAGGTGGTCAGCGCCGACTACCAGGCCCAGGAGTGGCCCAAGACTCTGGCCTACTACCAGTCGCTGCTCGGCTACATCGGCGAGAGCGACACCGAACTGCCCAACGCCATGGCCCAGCGGTTCACCGTAGAGAAGGACTCCTTCCCCGACGGCTTCAACCTCACCGCCCTCAATATCGCCGGCAGTTACGGCGAGAACCCCACCATCGAGATCTATGGCGGCGCGTCGTCTATCTCGAAGGCCACGCTGCTTGAGACCATCTCCTACGACTACTTCATCTTCGGCTCCGACGTACAACTCAACGAGCAACTCTACTTCGCCCCCGGCGAGAGTTTCTGGGTAGTTGTCAAGTTCGCTGCCGGACAGAAGCGTCCTCTCTGCGCCGCCAGGAGCATCAAGAGCGGCATGCAGCAAAACAGTTTCTATAGTTCTGACGACGGCGCCACCTGGACCCAACTCAGCGAGGTGGTCAAGGAAGGCAACTTCTCCAAGTACGCCGACGTGATGACCTGGGCCATCAAGGCCAAGAGCAAGAACCCCGACTGGAGCACCGTACTGCAGCCCGACCCCTCCACCAGCGAGGTACGCGCAGGACAGACCCAGAAGGTGACCCTGACCAACGACGGACAGAAACTGGTCAACGGTACCTACAACTTCAATATCCACGTCAAGACCAATGAGGCCGAGGCACAAGACCACGTCGTGCCCGTCACGCTCACCGTGGCCGGCTACAAGCCCGAGCCCACGAGCAAGCAACTCACCGACTTCGGCAATCTGCTTGTAGGCCAGAGCAAGACCCTCTCCATCGAGATTGTCAACAACGGCTACGGACTCTTCGGCGGACAGTACGGCGCAGGCTTCTATCCCTACAACGGCGGTATCAAGACCACGTCAGACCAGTTTGACATCTCCAAGGGTGCCAGCGCCATCGCCGCCCGTTCTACCGGTACGGTCGACGTGACCTTCAAGCCCACCAAGGCCGGCGACTTCAGTTCGACCATCACCCTGACCGACAAGGACAAGAACACGTACTCCTTCGTAGTGCGCGGATCGGCC
This sequence comes from Flexilinea sp., assembly GCA_963653995.1. GTDB lineage: Bacteria > Bacteroidota > Bacteroidia > Bacteroidales > Bacteroidaceae > Prevotella. The sequence goes on along the minus strand of CAVJZJ010000004.1, from coordinate 41,442 downwards.
ACCGAACCGGCCAAACTCGCCCTCGACAAGGACTCCTACGACTTCGGCGACCTTGAGGCCGGCGGCGACAAGAAGACCGCTACCTTCACGCTGACCAACAACGGCAAGTACCCGCTGCAGTACATCTTCCCCAAGTTCTCTACCCAGAAGATAGAGGGCAGCACCGAGAAAGCCCATAAGTTCGGCTACACCTACATCTCCAACCTCGACGGCAGCGACGCTATCGCCTACTCCGAAGTGCCCACCCTGCCCGACGAGAAGGACATCACCTCGCAGTTCAGCGACAACAACTGGCTGTCGGGCCCCATCGATGTAGGTTTCAGTTTCCCCTTCTACGGTGAATATCACGACAAGATATACATCACCTCGCACGGCGGTGTGTCGATGAACACCAAGACAGGTACCATCGGCTGCTTTGTACCCGAGGCATCGTGCATGTCGGGCCTGGGCTACATCTCAGCCTACGGCAACAGCGGCTACCCCGGCGCCTTCACCATGACGGCCAACAGCCGCGTGACCTACGGCCACAAGGACGGCCGCCTGTACATCGTGTTCAAGGACTGCGACGTGGTGGGCAACGACGGCTCGGCCCACGTCAGCCTCCACATGGTGCTCTGTCCTGACGGCAGCGCCGAGATGTACTACGACGACTACGACCCGACCACCATGCGCGACGACGGTATGTTGCTCTACGTAGGTGTGGTCGACGAGAACATCACCGACCCCTATACCCTGACCGACGCCGACCATGCCCGTGAGGGTGAAAACGAACTGTACGCCAAGATACAGACCGGCACGGCCATCAAGATTGTCGCTCCCGCTACTTCTATCGTCGACGCCCTCTCGAGCACCGACGGCTATGTAGGCATCGGCGAGAGCAAGGACATCACCGTCACCGTGGCCGCAGGCGATGCCAACGACGCAGGTGCTACACAGTACAACCTCGTCATGCTCACCAACGACCCCGACGCTCCCTCTGTGAACCTCGCCCTCAAGGCCAATATCACCGGCTCCGGACTCACACCCGCCCTCGGCGCTGACTCTACCGCCGTAGACTTCGGCCGTGTATACCGCGGCAGCGACCAGACACGCTACGTCACGCTCCGCAACACCGGACGTGCCGCCGCCACCGTCGATGCCCTCACCTTCACCGGCAGCGCCTTCTCGCTCGGCGAAGAGGTATCGACCCCCTGCACCATCGCCGCGCACGGCAGCAAAGACCTCGCCATCACCGTGGCCACCGCTGAGGAAGGCGCAGTAGAAGGCAGCCTCAAGGCCTCCTTCTCCGACGGCACCTCGACTACCTTGCCCCTCACGGCTACCGTCATCGGCGCTCCCGACATCACGCTCACACCCGCCGAGATGACCGTCACCACGACCTACGGCGTGGCCGTCGACACCACATTCACCATCGCCAACGGCGGCAACGAGACCCTCACGGCCACCATCGCGCCCGACACGTGGTTCACGTTCGGCTCACCCCTGGCTGAGGATGGCAAGTCGATGGTAGACTACACCTACAAGGCCAAGTCAGACGGCTACGACGTAGCCTGCGACTGGACCGACATCACCTCCGACTACGACGAGCACATGGCCCTGGAGTACTACTACGACAAGACCGACTACAAGGAAGTGACCCTGCCCTTCGCCTTCCCGTTCTACGGCAAGACGTACGACAAGATGTACATCTACAACACCGGTTTCGTATCGTTCACCGCCCCGACCGAGGACTACAAGCAGTTCCCCGAGCCACCGGCTGAACTGCCGTCTACCGACACGTTCTACAAAAACATCATCTGTCCGTTCTGGGGCAACCACTCCATGGCCTCCAACACCACCGATGGTGTCTACTACAAGGCCTACGACGACCACGCCGTGGTGACCTTCAAGAATTACGGCAACTCCGTGATGGTAGGTATGGACTTCCAACTCGTCATCCGCAAGGACGGAACGTTCAAGTTCCTCTACGGCCTCGAAGACGGCGGTATGTTTATCAGCGTATTCGGTCTCTGCGGTATCATGAACGACGACTGCACCCGCGGCATCACGCCGAGCGACAGTTACATCAACCCCGGCAACGCCATCGAGTTCAGCCCCGTCATGCAGTACACCGTCGCTCCCTCTTCGAGCGTCGAAGTACCTCTGACCGTCAAGGCCGACCAGTTGGCCGACACCTACTCCTACTCGCTCGACATCACCACCGATGTACCCCACAAGGAGAAGAACCCGCTGCCCGTCACCCTCGTGGTCAACGGCGAGAGCAAGCCCGTCTTCCCCGAGACGGTCACCATCGAGCAGGTAGCCGACCCGTACTACAACCCGTCGTACTGGGAGTTTGAGGTAGCCAACAATGGCACACGCGCCTTCACCATCGACAATATCACATCGACCCTGTTCGACTTCGACATGTCGACCTACTCCTACGAGGCCATGCTCTACTACTGGGGCAAGAGCAGCGACACAGGCGGCGGCGTAGGTCCGCTCTCTGTCAAGCCCGCTGCCTCCTCCGACGATGAGACCATGGGCTGGGTATCGTACAACCCTGGCGAGACCGAACCCATCACCGTAGGAATGGAACCCGTGAAGTTCCGCATCATCTACTACAACGTAGCCGACGTACAGAGCAAGAGCGTGCCGATGACCTTCACCGTCAGCGGACTCGACAAAGACTCCTACTCGTCGACCATCAAGATCAACATCACCCAGGCTCCGGTGCTCACCTTCGACCGCGACAGCATCTACGTGCAGAACGCCTCGGCCGACTACACCGGCTCTGAGACCGTCACGATAAGCAACACCGGCAAGTACCCGATGACCTACTCGCTGCGTCTCGACCCCTCCGGCCACGACGAGGCCACTGAGGACGGCGGCGACGACCCGATGCCCGGAATCTCCGTCATGGCCGCAAAGCCCGACGAGAGCCTCATCAAGTCGTTCCGCGACACCCACGCCGACCTCTTCGCCAAGAAGTCGCTCCTCAAGGCCGACGACGACGAGGCCTACATCTGGGATCTTCCCTCGGGCGGCGGATTTACCAATTCGCTCTACTACCCCATCCTCAAGCCCGTCTCCTCTGCCCGCGCCACCATCATCGGTACCGGCAGCAGCGCACTGAGCGACAACTTCTACGCCGCCACACGCTACACCGCACCGGCTGAAGGCTTCAACCTCACCCACCTCTACTTTGTAGGTACGGTAGGCGATCTGACCAATGTCGACATCGAGGCTACCGTCATTCTCGGCAGCGACGTGACGGCCAAGAAGCAGCAGATCGGCCACGGCAAGATACGCGTAGAGAAGGAAGAGAAGAGCAGCCAGACCGGAACGTACAACGGCCAGGCACGCATGCTCCGCTTCGACGAGCCTGTCTTCATCAATCCCGGCGACACCTTCTACGTCGTGCTGAAGTATCCCGCAGGATACGCCACCTCAGCAGTCATGTGTTCGAAGGACGGCGAGATGGAGACCAACCGATACATGGCCTACCTCAACAGTTTCGGCGGATGGGTAGACATCGAGGAACTCTACGACGAGGCCTACTCCTACGGCGCGTTCGGCTACTTCATGAGTTGTATCGAGCATGAGGAGGGCGAGCCCTGGATCAAGATGCTCACCGACAAGACCGAAGGTACACTCCAGGTGGGCGAGACGCTCCCCGTGACCTTCCAGATGAAGTCGGCCGGCACCTACTTCGAGAAGGGCAACCAAGCCACCCTCGTCGTACACTCCAACGACCCGACACAGAAGGTAGTCAACTACCACATCACGCTCGACCGCAACGCCGCTCCTACCGTCACCCTGCCCAAGGGTACACCGACCGTTGCCGAGGGCGACACGGTATACGTCAGCCTCACGGCCACCGATGCCGACGGCGACGACTACACCCTCTCGCTCAGCGACGACAGCGGCATCGCCTCCATCGCTACGGCCGAAGCCACCGACGGCTCTTCTGACGTCACCCTGGCCGACGGCACCGTCAGCGTCAAGGGCGGCAAGAACGCCAAGATCGGCCTGCGCCTCGCACCCGACTATGAGACCGCCGGCAACCACACCGCCACCATCGTCACCCTCGACGCAGGCGGCAACCGCCGCGAGACCGACCTCACCTATCATGTCGACCATACCAACCGCGCCCCGATCTTCTACGGCGCTACCTCCATCGACATCGTAGCCGGACAGACCACTGGCAAGTACGAGATCTACGACTTCTTCGAAGATCCCGACTACGACGACATCGCCTTCACCGTCACCGTGGGCGACAGCCGCTACGCCGAGGTCTACACCTCTGAGACCGGATTCGTACTCCAAGGCAAGCGCGTGGGCAAGACCACCCTCACTCTGGCCGCCGCCGATACCACCGGTGCCAAGACCACTGCCGTCATCGACCTGCATGTCGTATCGGCTACCGGTATCGACGACGCTACGGTCAGCAAGGGCGACATCACCGTCAGCGACGACGGCTCTACCGTCACCATAGGCAAGGACGCCGACAAGGCCGTCATCTCGCTCTATGACAACGGCGGAAAACTCATTGCCCGCGAAGAACTCCACGATGTCAAGGCAGGACAGACCGTCAGCCTCCCGGCCGACAGCCTCACGCCCGGCGTCTACCACCTCTCCGCCGATCTCGACGGTGAAGTGACGACAGTGAAGTTCGGCAAGAAGTAAAGAAAACTGACCCTCATCCGGCTTCCACGCCGGTCACCGCAACGTGCGGCAGGACACACAACAAGACAGTGTGCCTGCCGCACGTTTTTTTGTGGGGGAATCTCTTCCCCTCAACACTTTGCAACCGAGTTGCACAACATTCTCCCTACCTTTGCATCCGAACAAGAACAAAAACATCTCACAGATATGGCACACACCCACGGATGCATCCCCACACACCATCACGAACACCCTCACGGTCATGACCATCATCACGAACACACCCATGACCATACCCATACTCACGGATGTGGCTGTGGCTGCGGTGAAGAAGAAGAAGGACTGCACCTCTGGCAGTTTGTTCTCACCACCGTGATGCTCGCCGTAGGCATCATCGCCGAGCACACTACCCTACCCGCCTCTATCGCCACCCTATGGGAGGGATGGGGCGAACGGCTTTGGTACATCATCGCCTTCCTGCCCGTAGGCCTCAGCGTCGTGCGCGAGGCCGTGAAGAACGCCGTCGGGGGCGATCCCTTCAGCGAGCATACGCTCATGAGTATTGCCGCCATCGGTGCCTTCGCCATCGGCGAATATCCCGAGGCCGTGGCCGTGATGCTGCTCTACCAGATTGGCGAGGCCCTGCAAGACCGCGCCGTCGACCGCGCCCGCGACAATATCCGCAGTCTGATGGCCCTACGCCCCGACCACACCCGCCTTGTCGCAGCCGACGGCACCGTCGGCGAGGCCGATCCCGAGACCGTCGCCGTAGGACAGACCATAGAGGTGCGTCCGGGCGAGCGTGTCGCCCTCGACGGCACACTCATCAGCCCCTCGGCCGCCTTCGATACCGCCGCCCTCACGGGCGAGGCCCAGCCCCGCACCATCGACACGGGCGAGGAGGTGATGGCCGGCATGATTGCCGCCAACAGCACCGTGCGACTGCGCGTCACACGGCCCACCGGAGAATCGGCCGTGGCCCGTATCCTCGCCATGGTAGAGGATGCGTCGGCCCGCAAAGCCCCAACAGAAATGTTCATTCGGCGCTTCGCCCATATCTACACCCCTGCGGTGATGGCCGCAGCCGTGGCCGTGGTCGTGCTGCCGTGGCTGCTCTCGCTGGCCGTGCCGGGGATAGACTACGGGTTTGCCACATGGTTTCGCCGCGCCCTGGTGTTCCTCGTCATCTCCTGCCCCTGCGCCCTGGTCATCAGCATACCGCTCGGCTACTTCGCCGGCATCGGCGCCGCCTCGCGCCGCGGCATCCTCTTCAAGGGCGGTGACAGTATCGACCGTCTATGCAGCATCGACACCATAGCCTTCGACAAGACCGGCACGCTCACCACGGGCGAGTTCACCGTGGCCCACACCGAGGGGCTCACCCCTGACGACCTCTGCGCCGTGGCCACCCTTGAGAGCGGCAGCAACCACCCCATCGCCCGAGCCATCGTAGCCTACGCCGCCAGCAAAGGCATCACACCCGCTGCCGCAGCCGATCTGCACGACATCGCCGGCTACGGCGTGGAGAGCGGCAAATGGCTCGCCGGCACACTCCGGCTCATGCGTGAGCGCCATATCGATGTGCCCGCATCCGTCGCCCAAGCCGACGGCACCATGGTCGTCGTGGCCCACGACAGACAGTACCGCGGTGTCATCCTCTTGGCTGACACGCCCAAGAGCGATGCCCGTCAAGCCCTTGCCGCTCTTGCTCCCCGCCGCACCGAGATACTCTCGGGCGACCGCCAGGCCCTCACCACCCGTCTGGCCGCCACCGTCGGCGCTACCGCTGCACACGGCGACCTGCTGCCCGGCGGCAAGGCCGACCATATAGAGACGCTGCGGCGCGAGGGACACACCGTGGCCTTTGTGGGCGACGGCATCAACGATGCACCCGCCCTCGCCGCCAGCGATGTGGGCATAGCCATGGGCGCACTCGGGGCCGACACGGCCGTCGAGACAGCCGATGTGGTCATCGCCGACGATGCCCCGTCGAAGGTGGCCGAAGCCATCAGCCTGAGCCGCCACACCCGCCGCATCGTAAACCAGAATATCGTCATGGCCATCGGTCTGAAACTCCTCGTCATGGTCTTCGGCCTCTTGGGATGGGCCAACCTCTGGATGGCCGTCTTCGCCGACTCGGGCGTCGCCCTGCTCGCCGTGGCCAACTCGCTGCGCGTGTTCCGGCACGAACGGGAATAAAAAAAAAACTCAAATGCCATCTGACCAAGTATGGCGGACAAACGCTTTGCATTGTCCGCCATATTTCGTATTTTTGCACTTCCACTACACATACCCATGACACATACCATCAACGAATACGAAATCATGGCACCCGTAGGCTCCCGCGAGAGCCTCGCCGCCGCCATACAAGCCGGAGCCGACAGTGTGTACTTCGGCGTGGAACAACTCAACATGCGTGCCCACTCGGCCAACCACTTCACCATCGACGACCTGCACGACATCGCCGCCATCGCCACCCAAAATGGCATCAAGACCTATCTCACGGTCAACACCATCATCTACGGTGAGGAGATCGCCCTGATGCACTCCATCATCGACGCCGCACACGAGGCTGGCATCAGCGCCGTCATCGCCAGCGACGTGGCCGTCATGGACTACTGCAACAGCACGGGCGTGGAGGTACACCTCTCCACCCAACTCAATATCTCCAACATCGAGGCCCTGCGCTTCTACTCCCGCTTCGCCGACGTGGTGGTGCTGGCCCGCGAACTGCGCATGGACCAAGTGGCCGAAATCCACCGTCTGGCCGAAGAAGAACATATCTGCGGACCGTCCGGACGACCCATACGCATCGAGATGTTCTGCCACGGTGCCCTCTGCATGGCCGTCAGCGGCAAGTGCTACCTCAGTCTCGACAACGCCGCAAGGTCGGCCAACCGCGGCGAGTGCATGCAACTCTGCCGCCGCTCCTACACCGTCACCGACAACGAGACCGGCACGCAACTCGAGATCGACAACAAGTATGTCATGAGCCCCAAAGACCTCAAGACCATACGCTTCATCGACCGTATGATGGAGAGCGGCGTGCGCGTGTTCAAGATCGAAGGCCGCGCACGCGGACCGGAGTACGTCTACACCGTTGTCAAGTGCTACAAGGAAGCCATCGCCGCCGTGCTCGACGGCACCTACACCGAGGAGCGCAAGGACGAATGGGACAAACGGCTCGCCACCGTCTTCAACCGCGGTTTCTGGGACGGATACTACCTCGGACAACGACTCGGCGAGTGGAACTCCAACTACGGATCAAACGCCACCGAACGCAAGGTGTATGCCGGCAAAGGCATCAAGTACTTCTCGCGCCTGGGCGTAGCCGAGTTTGCCATCGAGGCCGCCGACATCGACAAGGGCGACCGCCTGCTCGTCACCGGACCGACCACGGGCGTGATGTACTTCGACGCCGACGAGATACGCTACGACCTGCAGCCCGTAGACCGCGCCCTCAAAGGACAGCGCGTGTCGATACCCGTACCCGCCAAGGTACGCCCGAGTGACAAACTCTTCAAAATCGTGAAGACCGACAAGCAGTAAGCCCCACAATCCCCATTTTCCATTTCCACAATTCCCCATCCCCAATTCCCCATCCCCAATCCGACATGGACTATATCTTTGAAACCGAAATGGACGTGCGCGACTACGAGTGCGACATCCAGGGCATCGTCAACAATGCCAACTACCTGCACTACCTCGAGCACACGCGCCACCACTTTCTTGTATCGCGCGGCATCTCCTTCGCCGATCTCCACAACCGGGGCATCGACGCTGTCGTAGCCCGCATGAACCTGCAATACAAGGCTCCGCTGCGCTGCGACGATCTCTTCCGCTCGTGTCTCAACGTGCGCAAGGAGGGACTGCGCTACGTCTTCTCTCAAGAAATCTACCGCAAGGCCGATGGCAAACTGTCGCTCCGCGCCACCACCGAACTGGTATGTCTCATCAACGGACGACTCGGACAGTCGCCCGAGTACGACGCCCTCCTTCCCAAGGAAGACTGATAGCACACACGCCATTCCAGGCGTGTTCTATAAATTCCACGCATTGTTAGTGACGATAAAAAAATAACTTGGTACGATTTGAGAACCATAAAATACATATTCAGATGGTTGTCCGGCTCATCTTTTTGGCTGTTTTTGCCTCTCTCATCGGTCACATAGCCCGCTATGCTCCCTCTTCAAAAGACAAAAACATCTCAAAAATATAAGCCGCAAATCATACCAACTTATTTTTTCACCGTCACTTAAGTCGCCTATGACCCAAGAACAACGCTGCGCCATCGCCCTCAGTCTGCTCACCGCTCCCGACACCGTAAGCGCCAACACGCTCTACCGCCGCTGGGGATCGGCCGAAGCGGCCCTCAGCCACTTCGCCGACGACACACCGCGCCTGCCCCTCGACACAGGCAGCGCCACCGACAAGGCCATACAGGATGCCCTCACACGCGCCGACGACATACTGAGCCGCAACGACCGCTTCCACATACGCACCCTCACCCCCAGCGACCCCGACTATCCCCGACGGATGCTCACACGCTACGACGCCCCCATCGCCCTGCACTACCTCGGCACGGCCGATCTCAACGCCACCCACTCCGTGGCCGTCGTCGGCACCCGGTCGTGCACACCCGAAGGAGTGGAGCGCACCCGACAACTCGTGCGCGACATCGCCCGCCAACAGCCCGGCACGCTCATCGTCAGCGGACTGGCCTACGGCATCGACATCACCGCCCACCGCACCGCCCTCGAAGTGGGTCTGCCCACCGTCGCCGTGCTTGGTCACGGTCTGCAGACCATCTACCCCACCGCCCACCGCGACACTGCCGTCACCCTCACTCAAGAGGGCGGTCTCATCACCGCCTACCCCATCGGCACCGGCATCGAGCGCCGACAGTTTGTCGACCGCGACTTTATCATCACACAACTCGCCGACAAGGTCATCGTCACCGAAAGCCGCGACCGCGGCGGCGCACTCATCACCGCCGACTACGCCCGAAGAATCGGACGCGAGGCCATCAGACTCGGGATGGGGGAGGAAGATACCTACCACTAAAGAATAGGGAAATGTTAAATTGCCCGACAAGGCCAACGAGACCGTTTTTTAAGTCAGACACGCATTTTCTTCTGCCAAAACGGAGTATTTCTCCGCAAGAAGGCAGACCCGCCGATTTAACGGACAGAAAGCGGAACGCCGGAAATATATAAAGAATGAAAAAAAACGCCCCCTTTTCTTTGCAGAAGAACAGAAAATATATACTTTTGCATCAGAACATTACACAGAAAAGAAAATAGGTTAGGTTTTTTATTAAGGGTAATTATTTTTTCAAAAGTAGTCGTGAGACTATGCATGACTTGGTGCAGACGTTCGCTCAGCGTGAGCGGCGTCGCCCACCAAAGTCAGCCTCATAGCATAGCGACAGAACCGATTGCCCTACCCTCCCACACACAAAAAACCTATCGGATGTTTCTCTCCCACACGTTTTTTCCTATACCACACATTTTTTCCACCCTACCCTGCGTGACTCTTCGCTTGCGATATTTCACCTTACACCGCCACGCCCCTACATCGTTTCCACCGTTGTCAGCGAGAGGACGAGGAAGGAGAAGTAGGCACCGTAGCGGGAAGAGATGACGGCAAGGGCTTTCTTCATATGGTACTTCACGGTGTTGACCGAGATGCCCAGCGCATCGGCGGCCTCCTGATAACTGTGTCCGTCGAGGCGCACGCTCACAAAGACGGCCCGACACTCGGGCGAGAGCGAGGAGAGCACATCGGCCACCGTCTCGGCAGTGACTAGCGCGTCGGTAGGCTGCGGCGTGGTGGAGGCATGCTCCACAAAGGCACGGTCGGCCTCAGAGAGATGCGACATGAGCGTGACATTGCGGTGGTACTGCGACCGCAGATAATTGATGGAGGCATTGCGCACGCTCACCGTCAGATAAGCCCGCAAGGAAGACACCTCCCCCAGACGGTCACGCTTCTCCCAAAGGGCGAAGATGACGTTCTCCACGATACACTCCGCCATAAAACGGTCGCGCACATACCGCTCGGCAGCCACACACAGCACACCATAGTACCGGGCGTAGAGTTCGCGGTAGGCACGGTCTTCGCCAAGGCGAAGCCGGTCGACAAATGATTGTTCGGAGTCTATCATTACAACAGGTAGCGAGTTTCTTTTGGAAAATTCACGTGTGCCATTATCCTTCGGCATAAAAGAATGCCTTATCCGTCTGCAAAATTAGTCTTTTTTTCCGAATTGTAATAACGATGAAAAAAAATCGCATTTTTTTCGCCACCCCACTACCCTATGTTCCCTCCAATCTTGTCCTACCCATAGAAACCCCTCACAGTACACAATGGAATACGCCAACTACCACATAGACGACATCATCGTCAGACTCTTCGCCGGAAAGGCCACACAAGACGAGCAGGCCGAACTGGAAGCATGGGCCGATGCCGACCCGTCGCACCGCGACTACCTCGACCGCCAACGCGCCGAGTGGACCACCATCGGCGGCGCCACCGAAGCCCGCGCCTACGACAGCCGCAAGGCCTGGAACCGTTTTGCCGCCCACACCGCCGCCACAGGTACACAGCGCACCGCCGGCCTGGGCCGCATGCTGCGTCGCGTAGCCGCCGCAGCCGCCATCATCATCGCCGTGGCAGGTATTGCCGCAGTGGGTTATCTCGGCGGTACATCGATGATGGAGAGCCGACTGGCCGACATCGTGGTAGAAGCCCCCGAAGGGTCGCGCACCAAGATCACCCTGCCCGACGGCACTACCGCCTGGCTCAATGCCGGATCGCGCATGGCCTACTCACAAGGATTCGGCGTGACCGACCGCACGGTACACCTCACCGGTGAGGGCTACTTCGAGGTAGGCCACAAGTCGGGACTGGCGCTGACGGTCTGCTCCGACAACATGACGGTGAGAGACATCGGCACCAAGTTCAACTTCCGCGACTACCCCGAGGAAAGCACCGCCGAGGTATCTCTCTGCGAAGGACTCGTGGGTGTGACCTCCACCAAGCGACCCGATGAGGAAATCTCACTCCAGCCCACCCAACAGGCCGTCGTAGACAAGCGCACGGGCCGCATGACGGCTGGTACCTGCTCGCCCGACGAAGAACGGCTCTGGACCTCGGGCATGCTCGTGATGGACGGTCGCTCGATGCGCCAGATAGCCCGTGCCATAGAGCGCTGCTACAAGGTACACGTGGTCATCGCCGACAAGCGCGTCGACCGTCTGCAGATCTGCGGTACGCTCAACACCGACCGTCAGGAACTCACCGAGGTACTCCACGCCATCGCCAAGGCCGGAGGCATCGCCTACTCCGTGAGCGGCAGCACTGTCTACCTGCGCTGATGCCGACAAGACACTTACACCCCACCACCCTACCCGACAATACCTTGACCCCGTGCCCGTGAGGGTACGCCGACAACAACCGACAACGACCTCACCACCCCATATATAAACCTAAAAAGAGAAATAGAAAAAAATTTCATAACCTAAAATCAAATCGACAACACTCTATGTACAAACCCAAGCAAACAGTACTTGTGGCAGCCATGCTCCTGTGGGGAGCCGGACTGCACGCGCAGAGCATCTCGCTCAAGTTGCGGGGCGTGACCGTCAAGACGGCCATCACTGCACTCGAGAAGGAGAGCAAGTGCTCATTTGTCTATGACGCCAGGACGGTCGACACCAACAAGAAGGTGAACGTCGACGCCAAGACTGTCAAGGACGCCGTAGCACAGATCCTCGGCGGACAGAATGTCACCTACGAGATCAAGGACCACACCATCGTCGTCAGTCCCGCCCATCGCACCGCCGCCACACAGGGCAAACCCCACGGCGAGAAGAAGAGCGTCAAGGGTACGGTCGTCGACGAGAACGGCGAACCCGTAGTCGGCGCCACCATCCGCGTCAAGGGCGGCACAGAAGCCACCGTCACCGATATCGACGGCAACTTCTCAATGAGCGTGCCAGAAGGTGCGCGCCTCGAAGTGTCCTACCTCGGCTACAAACCCAAAGAGGTGGCCGCCGACCGCAGCAACCTCACCGTGGGCCTCTCGCAAAACGAGCAGATGATCGATGAGGTGGTCGTCACCGCCCTCGGCATCAAGAAGGAAGCCAAGGCCCTCACCTACAACGTGCAACAGATCAGCAGCGACGAGATCACGGGTGTCAAGGATGCCAACTTCATGAACTCGCTCGCCGGCAAGGTAGCCGGTGTGGAGATCAACACCTCTGCAGCCGGTATCGGTGGCGGCGTGAAGGTCGTCATGCGAGGCAACAAGTCGATCAACGGCAACAACAACGCCCTCTACGTCATCGACGGTATACCTATGCCGTCGCTCACAGCCAACCAGCCTACCGACGCCTATCACGGCGACGCACAGACGGGTGACGCCGCTGTCATGGTCAATCCCGACGATGTGGAGAGCATCTCCGTACTCTCCGGCGCAGCCGCCTCCGCCCTCTACGGTAGCGATGCCGCCAACGGCGTGGTGATGATCACCACCAAGAAGGGTACAGTAGGCAAGGTGCGCCTGAGTTACTCCAACAACACCTCCTTCTTCTCACCCTTTGTCACCCCCGAGTTCCAAAACACCTACGGACAGACCTCTACTGGAGCGTTCTCCTCATGGGGATCGAAACTCTCCACGCCCTCGTCGTACGATCCGCTCGACTTCTACCAGACCGGATACAACACGGGCAACTCCCTCACCTTCTCTACCGGAACAGAACACAGCCAGACCTTCGCCTCGCTCGCCTCGACCAACGCCGAGGGCATCGTGCAGAACAACACGCTGGCACGCTACAACTTCACCATACGCAACACCACCGACTTCCTCAACGATCGCCTGCACCTCGACCTGAGTGCCATGTACATGAAGATCACCGAGAAGAACATGGTGTCGCAGGGTCTGTACTTCAATCCCATCGTACCTGTCTACCTCTTCCCCGCAGGCGACGACATCCGCAAGTACATGCCCTATGAGCAGTACGACCAGGAGCGCAACTTCAAGACCATGTACTGGCCCTTCGGCAACCAGGGACTCTCCATGATGAACCCCTACTGGGAGATCAACCGCGACAACGCCATCAACCATAAAGACCGCTACGTGCTATCCGGCGGACTCACCTTCGACATCGCCAAGGGCATCACCCTCTCCGGACGTGCCAAGATCGACAAGACCTCCAGTCTGTACGAGAAGAAATACTCGGCCTCTACCGATGCCCTCTTCGCCGGCGAGTATGGTGCCTACTACCGCACCGACGACAATACCCGCCAGATCTACGGCGACGCTATCCTCAATATCGACAAGTACTTCGGACAGTTCTCGCTCACGGCCAACGTCGGCGCCAGCATCAAGGACGTAGACGCCAGTTACACCTACACCGGCGGCTTCCTCAACCAGGCCAACGTCTTTTCGCTCAACAACGTCAACCGCTCCACCGCCCATCTCGACCAGGATCCCTCGCTCAACTACCACCACCAGGTACAGAGCGTCTTTGCCACCGCACAACTCGGCTACCGCTCGATGGTCTACCTCGACCTCACGGCCCGCAACGACTGGGACTCCTTCCTGGGCAACACCAAGTACAAGAACAAGGGCTTCTTCTATCCCTCCGTCGGACTGAGCGGCATACTGACCGACATCATCCCCGGACTGAAGTCCGACGTACTCTCCTTCCTCAAACTGCGCGGTTCGTACAGTGAGGTGGGCAACACGCCCGAGAAGTACTACGCCCTGCTGCGCTACTCCTACACCAACGCCTCGCCCTCGACCACATCGTACTACCCCAACACCGACCTCAAGCCCGAGCGCACCAAGGCATGGGAGGTAGGTCTGCAGGCCAATCTTTGGGGCGACCGTCTGGCCCTCAACGTCAGCCTCTACTCTACCCGCACCTACGACCAGTTCTTCCTGCCCGAACTATCGGCCTCTTCAGGCTACTCCAAACTGCCCATCAACGGCGGACGCGTAGACAACAAGGGTATCGAGGCATCGCTCACCGTCAACCAGCCCCTCGGCCCGGTACACTGGTCATCGACCCTCACCTACACGCTCAACCGCAACAAGATCAAGCAACTCCTCGCTCCCACCACCCTCACGCTCGACGGCGGCAATCAGGTGAGCGTGTCGCTCGACGCTATGGACATGATGAATTTCGGTCCTGTCAAGGTGCGCCTCACCGAAGGCGGACAGATGGGCGACCTCTACGTCACCGTACCCAAGATGGACGAGCACGGATATGTCGTCGTCGACTATACCTCACGCAATATCTCAGGTGTGGATGAAGGCAAGTATGTCTATGCCGGCAATGTCAATCCGAAGTACAACATCGGATGGCGCAACTCCTTCTCCTGGAAGGGCATCTCACTCGGCTTCCTCATCAGTGCCCGCGTAGGCGGACGTGTAGCCTCCATCACACAGGGCTACATGGACTACTTCGGCGCATCCAAGACCACAGCCGACGCACGCGATGCCGGCGGCGCACTGGTCAACGGTGTGCGCATACCCGCACAAGACTACTACACCAAGGTCGGCCCGAGCATCGGCGCCTACTACATCTACAGTGCCACCAACGTGCGCCTGGGCGAACTCTCGCTGGGCTACGACGTACCCGTCAACAAGTGGGTACCCTGGATTCAGAACCTGCACGTGGCCTTCACCGGACGCAACCTCTTCATGTTCTACTGCAAGGCTCCGTTCGACCCCGAACTGACCGCCTCCACCGGCACATACTTCACAGGTATCGACAATTTCATGATGCCCAGCCTGCGCAACCTCGGATTCTCTGTCAAAGTAGACTTCTAAAACACCTACATCCACTATGAAACTCAACAACAATATCATACGGTGCGGCATCGCCGCCGCAGCCACGCTCGTCGCGCTATCGTCCTGCACGGCCGAGTTCGACAAGTGGAACACCGACCACAACTCCGCACAGGAGGAGGACATGAGCCACGACAATATGAACACCGGCGCCTTCTTCGCACAGATGCAGCACAACGTCTTCATCGTCGGACTCGACATGGGCGGTGACTTCCAGGTAGAAGACATGCTCACCGGAGGCCTCTTCTCCGGCTACTTCTCCAATATCAAGGCCTCCTACGACGTAGGTTCGCTGCACAACGCCCACTACCTCCTGCCCGACAAGTGGGTCAACCTGCCTTTCAACGACACCTACACCAACGTGATGCAGCCCTGGTACAAACTCAAGACCAACTCCGACAAGGCCGCCACACCTGCCGTCACCGCACTGGCCAATGTGGTCAAGGTGCTGGGCATGAGCCGCATCACCGATATGTACGGACCGATACCCTACTCTCAGTTTGGTACGGGCATCAATATCGCCTACGACGCACAGGCCGATGTCTACAAGACCTTCTTCACCGAACTCGACGAGGCTATCGAGACCCTCGAGACCTACCATCGCGCCAACTCCTCGGCACAGTTGCTCGCCAACTTCGACTACGTCTTCTCGGGCAACGTGGAAAACTGGATACAGTTTGCCAACACGCTCCGTCTGCGCCTCGCCCTGCGCGTAGCCTACGCCGACGAGACCCTCGCCCGCACCGAGGCCGCCAAGTCGGTCAGCGACGGCAACTTCCTCACCCAGACCGCCCGCCACGCCAACAACGCCCAGTACTCCTTCCTCAACCCCTTCTGGGAGGTGACCAAGAGTTGGGGCGACATGCGCATGGGCGCCTCGCTTGAGAGTTACCTCACGGGCTACGGCGACCCCCGCGCCACGGTCTACTTCTCGGCCACATCCGACGGCAAGACCCACGGCGTATATCCCGGCCTGAAGATCAGCAACCAGAGCGACTATACCAATACGACCTCGGCCATGAACGTCTCCTCGGGCGACGCCATGCAGTGGATGTCGGCCGCCGAGAGTTACTTCCTCCGCGCCGAAGCCAAACTGCGCTGGGATCTCGGTTCTGCCTCCGTCAAGGATCTCTACGAGAGCGGCGTGCGCGCCTCCTTCCAGGAGCGTAGCGTCAGCGGTGCCGACCAGTATCTCGCCGACAGCCAAAGCCAGCCGGCCGACTTCACCGACATGAGCGGCAACGGACGCGATGCTTCCGCCGTCAGCACCATCACCGTGGCCTGGAACGACGGCGACACCTTCGAGCACAAACTCGAGCGTATCATCACACAGAAGTACATCGCCATCTTCCCCGACGGACAGGAAGCATGGTCGGAATACCGCCGCACGGGCTATCCCGCCCTCTTCACCGTCGACACCAACGCCTCCAACGGTACGGTGAGCACCACACTGCAGATACGCCGCCTGCGCTTCCCGGCCTCCGAGTACTCCAACAACGCCGCCTGTGTGCAAGACGCTGTCCGCCTGCTCGGCGGCACAGACAATGCCGGCACCAAACTGTGGTGGGACAAAAACCCCAACCACTGATGACGAGGCATACATCATCATCGTACAACATTCAATAGCAACATCATGAAAATACTGAGATATTTCCTCGCCGCTCTCTTCGCCGCACCCCTGCTCGCCGCCTGCGACACCGACATAGAGAACGCCGACGTCATCGGTCCTACAACCTACGACGCACAATACTACCAAAACCTGCGCGACTACAAGAAGAGCGACCACCAGATAGCCTGGGGATGGTTCTCCGACTATACGCAGATGAACTCCATGGCCACCCGATTCCTCGGTCTGCCCGACTCGCTCGACATCTGCTCCCTCTGGGGCGGCATACCCAGCGACGACTCCACACACGTCGACACCCACTACCTGCCCGACGTGTACAAGGAGATGCGCTTTGTGCAGCAGACCAAGGGTACACGCCTGGTCGTGCCGACCATCATCCGCATCAAGACCCGACCGGAGTTCTACGACTCCATCTGGGTGAAGCAAAACGATTCGCAGGCCGCCATGCGCGCCTACGCCCAAGACCTGCTCCGACCCATCTTCGAGAACGAACTCGACGGTATCGACATGGACTACGAGCCTGAAGGCGACCCCCTCTCGGGCAGCAACCTCGACTACTTCGTAGAGTACGTCGGACAGTTTGTCGGCCCGATGGCATCGCCCGACAGCACCTTCACCTATCCAGACGGCTTCACCATCAAGGGCAACCCCAACATGCTGCTCTGCATCGACTACTACGGCACAACCCCCAGCGCCAACACACTGCCCTACACCAACTGGTACGTCAACCAGACCTACGGCGGCAACCCCGGCAGACTGCCCTTCACCAGTTGTCCTACCGAGAAGGTGGTCTACACCGAGAATGTGGGCGACAACTGGAAGAATACCGAGTGCGGCAAACTGCTCACCTACGCTCGCTACCGTCCCGCCACAGGACGCAAGGGCGGCTTCGGCGCCTTCTATATGCACCGCGACTACATCAACACCGGATGGGGATGCAACAACTACGCCAACATCCGCCACGGCATACAGATACAAAACCCTGCCGTACACTGATCGCCGCAAACCATAACAACAACTAACGTGCGTGCCGCATCACTCTCGGCACGCCCAAAACGACAAACAACAATGAACAAAATAAAATATCTCGTCCTCGCCCTGGCCGCCCTCCTTATGGCCGCCTGCCAGGAGAGCAACGGCGACTACCGCGATGTGGTCTACATCTCGGGCACCATGCAGAAGAACACCATACGCAAGGGCTTCGAGGGCAACGACAGCCTCAGCCTCACCGCTACCTCTACGGCCAAGGTCACCTCGGCTGTCAAGGCGACCTTCGAGGCCGCTCCCGACCTGCTCGACGCCTACAACCAGAAGGAAGGCGCCTCCTACATCCTTCCCCCCTCCGATGCCTACAGCATCGACAACGCCACGGTCACCATACAACCGGGACAGTTTGTCTCCACCGAAGCCAAACTCATGATCGCCGACCCCACCAAGTTTGAGGAGGGCAAGAGTTACTGCCTCCCCATCCGCATGAAGAGCGACGGCAACGTGCTCGAGTCGGCCTCCACCGCCTACATCGTGTTCGTGCCTATCATCACCACCGATGTGGCCGACATCAACGGCAAGGCCTTCCTCGTGCCAGGCTTCCGCAACAACGAGGCCCTCGGCCATCTCTCGCAACTCACCATGGAGTGCAAGGTCTACGTCAACGACTTCTGCCACACCAACCCCTACATCTCTACCCTAATGGGATGTGAGGAGAACTTCCTCCTGCGCTTCGGCGACGTGTCGTGCGACCCCGACCAGTTGCAACTCGCCGGCGGCAAGACGGGCGCTCCCTCCTGGGACAAGCCCGACAAGGGTACGGCCCACGCCGCCACCTTCCCCACCCACTTCCCCACCGGCAAGTGGTGTCACTTCGCCTGCGTCTACGACGGACAGCAGATCACCATGTACCTCGACGGCGAACCGATGGGCGACCCCGTCAAGGCTACCGGCGACATCTCGCTCGTGTGGAGTTATGACTACGGCACGTCCTACGGCGACAACAACGGCCCGTTCGCCATCGGCTACTCCGCCGGCGGACGCTACCTCAACGGCCGCGTCAGCGAGTTCCGCGTATGGAACGTGGCCCGCACGCCGGCCGACCTGCTCAACAATATCTGCTACGTCGACCCGAAGTCTGAAGGCCTCATCGCCTACTGGCGCTTCTGCGGCACCGACGAACAGGAAGACGGCTCTATCCTCGACCAGACCGGACACGGCTACAACGCCGTACCGCGCAGCGGCCGCGCCTCATGGGTAGCCAATCACAAGTGCCCCTACTGATCACAACTCATCTCGGGTGAGGGAGCGACAACCCACAATACTCACAGTCTGCCGCTTCCTCTCCCAAAAAGAACCAACAAAAAAAAGTACAAGAATGAAAACCAGCAAGATATACCTCTTCGGGGCTATGATGCTCGGCGCAGCCGCTCTCGCGGCTTGCACAGACGACGAGAAATACGACGTCACGGGCGACCCCGGCAACCTCGTATACGTAGACCAGGGCACAGGCAACATCACCGAGTGCACCCTCTACCGCACACCCGCCGGCAACTACGGCGACCTCGAAACAAGTCTCTCTGCCCGCCTGCAATATACCGTGAGCGACAGCGTCACCGTCACGGCCGTGGCCGACACCTCGCTCGTCGCCGCCTTCAACACCGAGCATGAGACCCACTACGCCACCCTGCCCGCCGATGTGCTCCGCGCCATCGAGATCACGCCCGGCGGCTTCTCCGCCGGCACCAACGTAGCCTCCGCCGCCGTACATGTGGCTGTGCCCGAGTCGGCACGCGGCACCCTCACCGCCGAGGGATATGTACTGCCTGTACGCCTGGCCGTCGCCTCCGTGGGCAGCAAGCAGACCGACCGCCCCGTGAGCGCCAGCAAGACCATGGCCACGGCCTACCTCGTCATCCACACCACGAGCGACATCGTCACACTCACCGGCAACAACACCGCCGCCTCGGCCATCGTCAAGACACCCGTAGGCGTGTTCGGCGACATCAGCGGCTCGTTCACCGCCACCCTGCTCCACGCCATCGGCTCCGACGTGAAGATCTCGGCCAAGATAGACAACTCGCTCATCGAGGAGTACAACGCCGAGCACTCTACCGCCTACGCCGCCCTGCCCGCATCGGTGGCCAACACGGTCGAGGTGACCCCCGCCACCATCGCCGCCGGCGAGACCACCGGCACCATCAAGGTGACCGCCGACAAGGAGAAAGCCAAGACGCTCGACGGATCAGCCTACCTTCTGCCCCTGCGCCTCACCGCCACCTACGCCAACGGCACCACGCAGACCATCGAGACGGCCAAGGCGTACATCACCCTGTCGTTCCTCGAAAGTCTCATCAACAGCAATCCTACCGAGATCATCGGTACCATACAGCAAGACTGCTCAGCATGGGAGTGCATCGCCGCCACCAACCTCAGCAAGGACGGCATGTCGTTTGACGCATGGCGACCCACAGGCAGCCAGTTGAGCGAGGCTTCCTTCACCGTCGACTTCAAGACCGAGCACAAGGTGAGCGCCTTCATGGCCAACTGCTACGTCATGCAGAACAACGGTGCACGCGTCTACCTCTCCACCGACGGCAAGAACTGGACCGACCTGGGCAGCACCGCCGGCAACAAGTCTGTCCGCGACGACAACTGGAACTCCTGGTACGTGCTCTACGGCGGCGTATCGGCCCGCTACATACGCTACGACTTCACCCTCAACCCGAATTCATGGGCCTGGTCGTACGTAGACTGGGGCTACTCCGACATACAGTGGGGCGTAGCCTTCGACGACTAAAAGCATAGAAACCACATATCGAAAAGCGTGAAAAAGTGAAGTGTAAAGGCGGGTTCGCGGAGACCCACACTCGGTATTCCGAACCCGCCCCAAAAACAAACAAGAGAGAAACGGACGGCCCGCTCCGGCCGCACACGAAGCAATACAGATGGAATTTTTATAATATTATAGATTCCACCTACACACGACAGCAACCCAAATCAGGAAAATAATGGTCAAATCATTCTATATAGGTAATACCGTAGCCTCCTCAAAGGCAAAAAGAGACAGGAACAACAATAGCATCACACACCTGCTTCTCTGCGGCCGCCGGGCCGTCCTTTTCGTACTCTTGGTTCTCACGCTCATACCCTCTCTTGCCACGGCCGCCGAGCCGCAGTTTCTCGAAACCTTCCGCCCCGACAACCGCGTACACGACTTCGGACGCATACGCGAGAGCGACGGACGCGTCACCCACATCTTCCGCCTTCGCAACGAGGGCAAGAAGCCCGTCGCCATCTCCGCCGTCAACACTTGGTGCGGATGTATGGTGGCCGGATACACCAAGCGGGCCATCCGCCCCGGCGAGACGGCCAATATCAGCGTCACCCTCGACCCCGACCACAAGAGCGGCAAGTTCATCAAGCAGGTGGTCGTGCTCACCGACGGCGGACAGAAGTACGTGCGTCTGTGGGTCAAGGCCGACATCACCCCCGAGGTACACCCCATCGCCGAAGAGTGTCCCTACGACTTCGGACAAGGTCTGTGGATGAGCCAGAAGATGCTCCCCTTCCCCGACCTCGACAAGGGTCAGGAGTACGGATTCGATCTCCGCGTGGGCAACAACACCCAGCGCGCCATGACCGTCACCTTCACCCGCCGCCCCAACAACCGCGTGCTCCGCATGCCCGAATCGCTCACCCTCGCCCCCGGCGAGCGCAAGACCATCCGCGTAGACTACCGCTACCCCCGCCGCCATCCCCGTCCCTGCCAAGTCGACATCATACCCACCGTCAACGGCAAGACCGCACGCACACTCCGCATAAGATGGAACGCAGGCGGGAAGTTCCGATTGTTGTAGGAAGGGGCGCAAGCACAAGTCCCGTAGGGACTCACGCTTGCCCCCTCCTTACGGGACTCACGCTTGCGAAATACCTACGTTACTCACCAATTGCGAACCTACGTGACTCCCGCTTGCCCCCCTATACGCTATATTCTGCCTTCCCTACGACACTCACCATCTGTCATTTTGCCATGAAAAACGCCCCGTTCGTAATATATTTACGCCGTTTTGATATTTTTTAACGCAAAAAAAACAATTCTATCCATTTTATCCGTACCTTTGCAACATAACATATACCTACGCACCTTGCGCGGGCGTACACACATACCCGGAATACCCGTCCCGATCATTGAAACCGTCGGGCAAGAAAAAGGAAAAAGATATCTACAATAGGAAAAAATCATCCACACGCACAGTGTGTGAGCACATCATTTTATCTCTTTTCATAAATTACATTACACACCATCTCTTCAAAACGAAAAACATCAATTGCGTATGAAAGGGAAACATTTACTCCTACACCATTGTCGCCGCACATTCGCTATCGCGGCCGTCGCCCTCGCTACCGCAGGAGCGGCACATGCACAAAACTTGATCACGCCTGAGACTAAGGCTACCCAAGGCTTCGCAGCCCAAGACGCCGCCATCGACTGGACGTACCAGACCTTCCAAGCCGCTATCGACCTCAGCGGCAATACCTCTGAATTCAACATTATCAATATCGGCACCCAAGGCGACTGCAAACAGAACGATAGTGGTGGATGGTGGGCCACAAACACTGACGGCGAGATACTCCATTTCTACTTCAAAAATGGTAAACTGACCGCATACTTCTGTACGAATTCTACCCAAAAGGCTGGTTATGAAGACTCTAATTACAACCTCTCCTCGCACGGCAACATCCTCTACATCACCCTCTCTAGCGAAGGTCTGACCCTCACCGACGGGAATGGCACTACCGTAAAGACATTCGATAAAGAAACTGTCGACCTGATTTTGGCAAAGTCCACCATCGAGATAAGCGCCAATAGCGGCTCCTCTAACCCATCTACCGCCCTCTACAAGTACGCCCGTGTAAAAGGTGTCACCATGGCCAATGCCGCCGACACCAAGGGCATGTACGCCATCAAGGGATGGACCGACGAGGCCAGTGATGTCACCAGCCTGGTCACCGACGCCACGAAGACGGCCTACGACCTCACCGGTCTGAAGAGCCCCTTCGCCATCTCTCCCGCCAACAAGAACGCCATCGTAGCCGTAGCCGGAACAATCGGCACTGACGGCACCGCCACCCCCACCGACTCTTGGGGCGATACCAAGAACCTCGTCGTAGCCGACGGCGACAACCTCGCCGCCGTCAACACCATCAACCTCATCGACGACAGCAACTACTACCCCGTCTACACCGGTCACGCCATCACCACCACAGAGAAGAGCGGAGGATATACTTATACACGCGAGGTCAAGATTTCCACAACCTACGGCTACAAGTGGATTTCCTTCTGTCTGCCTATGGATCTGACTACCATCCCCGACGGCGTCACCGTATGGGCTTACAATGCTAACAAGTCGACATATGGTAATCTAGTCTTCAACAACACCACTCACCCGAAGGCCCACACCCCCTACTTCGCCCAGGCCACCAAGGATGTCACCATCAGCGCCTCTGCCATTGGCACGCTCGATATGACCAGCGCACAGAGCATCAGCAACAACAAAGAAACACCTATCGTCTTCCACGGCAACTACGGTGTGATAGCCGGTGACGGCACACAATACGCCTTGTACTACTCCTCGTCAACTGGGACAAAATTGCCCACTTTCTACAAATTCCTCAGCGGTAGCACCATTGATGCCTTCCGTGCCTATCTCACAAAGGGTAATAATGCATCCGATGCCGACGACCTCAGCACCTATACCCTCTCCTTCGACGGCGATGCCACCGCCATCCGCAACATCTCTACCGAGAACGCCGCAGATGCCGACATCTACACCATCGACGGCCGTCGCACTGGCAGCACCTCACTACAGACCCTGCCCCACGGACTGTACATACAGGGCGGCAAGAAGGTCGTCGTAAAGTAAGGCATACCATCTATCAACAATAGTAGTAATACAAAAATAAGAAAGGATACCCTATTATGAAACACACATATCAGCAACCCACCATCAGCGTCATCACCCCCCTCACCGAATACCATCTGCTCGATGGCAGCCAAGAACGCACTGGAGAAATAATGGACAATACGAGTATCGGAAAAGGTCACGCCGATTCCAACTCCGCCGGCATCTGGGAGACCGATGAGGAAAACAACGAAACCATTTGGGGCACGAAGCAGTGACGCTCGGCCATCGTGACGAAGAACATACATACCGCACAACGTAGTAACGTAAGTTTCTATCGCCACACCGTGTCGGAAAAACGCCGACACACGCCAAAAGGAAAAGTACTACATAAATACAGATTTCAGTCCTACAACGCGTAGGACACACAGACACGAGGTCCGGGCCGATAGGTTCGGACCTCGTCGGGTAAAGAGGGAGAGAGGGAGGAATTTTTATGGAGTATTGCATACCAAGCCCCACAAAATTCTACACATTTTTTTTGATTTTGAACACCCTACATTCCGGGGCTCTTCGCACCAAATTCTCAAAAAATCAAACAAATCGCGAAAAAAAGTTGGTCGCTCGATTTTTTTTGTTAAATTTGCAATTAAACCAACCTCACACCAAAATCATCCACCATTTCAACATTGGCTGAAAGCCGTACCACCCCACACCCATCCCGAAAAGCACCCCGACACCCATCCTACGCACACCCCTCCCTGTATGGTGACCGCCGTCACCAGCAGCCATAGCCCTGCACGCTTGCCGCGCAAGGAGCAGATGCATATTATATTTAGAAAACACTTTAGGAATAGTATATAAATGACTTTGATTGGAAAACGGACACCGTGATGATGTCCTGACGCGGAAGCAGCGGCTTCCGCGTTTTTTTGTCCATTTTCCACACCCTCGCCCTTGCGTGCGTGCAATTTTTCTCTACCTTTGTATCCCGAACCGCCCCCATACCTTACCCTAACAACTCTCACATCTGCCCATGACCGACACACGCAGCACTACCTTATCACCCACCAACGACCCCAAAGAAGCAACCGACCGCAGTCCGTTGCTCACCGTCGTCGTGCCAGTATACCGTGTGGAGCGCACGCTCGACGAGGCCGTGGAGAGCATCCTCGCCCAAGAGGTAGACCTTGAGGTGGTGCTCGTCGACGACGGGTCGCCCGACCACTGTCCCGCCCTCTGCGATGCCTGGGCCGCCCGCGACGCAAGGGTACGCACCCTCCACCGCCCCAACGGTGGACTGTCGGCCGCACGCAACGACGGCATTGCCGCCGCCCGCGGCGAGTACATCACGTTTGTCGACTCCGACGACCGTCTCGACACCGACACCTACGCCCCGCTCCTCGCTCTACTCCACGCCCATCCCGAGTACGACATGATAGAGTACGGTGTGCGCTGCGAGGGCCGTCCCGACGGATACACCGCCCTCAGACTCGACACCCACACATACGACGGTCTCCGCGCATGGTGGCTCACCGGCCACGGCTACGCCCACACCTACGCCTGGAACAAGATCTTCCGCCGCCGTCTGTTCGACGGACTGCGCTTTCCCGAGGGCCACACCTTCGAGGATGCCCACACCATACCCCAGGCCATCGCCCGCGCCCGCCATATCGCCACCACCCCCCACGGCACCTACGTTTACCGCTGGAACCCCGACGGCATCACCGCCCACGCCCACGCCGCCGACCTGCTCGACCTGCTCGAGGCCCACCTCGCCGTCATCCGCCACCTCAATATCCGTCCCGCAGGGCGCGACGAACACATCTACTGGCTGCACGCCGCCAACATACAGATCACCTACTGCCGTCTCACGGGTGAGCGTCCCCGTCTGCCCCGCCGCCACCTCAACCCCCTCTTCTTCTCCGGGCGCAACCGCTGGAAAGCCATCGCCCTCAATCTGCTCGGCATGCAAACCATCGCCCAACTTTTCAGAGGAAAAGGAAAATTATAGACCCGCATTTTTGCCATCTTGCAAAAAATTGCGTACTTTTGGAGCGGACACACCCCAACAACACTACTCACTACTGGCCTGGCCACCCAAAGCCATGCCCACAACCCCAGGGAGGAACAAACCATGAACACAGAAGACCAAATCATCACCCAAGAGAATTTTGAGGATACCTACGTCGACCGCATCGAAGAAGAACGCATCGACAAGTTTGTCTGCGACGAGATGGCCCGCCAGATACACCGATATATCAAGGCCATGTCAGGGTCGAAGCGCATCATGCTCCGCTTCGAGGAACAACTCTCTACCCTCACCGTCGCCGAGAAGGAAGCAGCCATCGCCAAGTACATCGACCTCAACCGCAAGGTACTCAGCGGACTCGACTTCAAGATCGTGCTCACCCGCGCCATGGCCAACTACTGCGACACCTTCGCCTATCTCCTGCGCCTGGTCAACGACAAGCGCAAGATGATATACTACCTCACCCGCATCCGCCAGAAGTACGTGCAGTGGCACGAGGTGTTCGAGCAAGACGGCAAGTTCGGTATCAAAGACCACAACGGCCACACGCTCATCCCTGCCGAGTACGACTTCCTACGTTGGTCGTACGTCTACGTCGACGACCTTGTGCAGATGCCCGTCATCGCGCAGAAAGACGGCAAGATGGGCCTCGTCATGCCCGACGGCCAAGGCACCCCCGTCACCCCCTTCGTCTACGACGACATCTCCCTGCGCGACGAAGACCCCTACTACGAGGCCACACGCGACGGCGTGGAAGGATACATCGAGTGGGGCGGAACGTTCAAGGAGAAGGTATAAAGATGACAAACCACATCAAGGTATAATATTATAAGGTAACATCATTCGTCAGATTCGTAGAATTCGTGGTTGAAATAAAACAACCGACATTGCGGTTCACAAAACCACGAATCCGACGAATCCGACGAATCCGACGAATGATATTCGTCATGGAATAGGGTTTTCTCTTTTCTTCTTCCCCCTCCCCTATCCCCTTTTTTCCCCATACGTTCTCACATTTTTAGTTTTATTTGTACCTTTGCATCTGTATATACAAATTATAACAAGACATGTCACTAAAATGTGGAATCGTGGGACTGCCCAACGTAGGCAAGTCCACACTCTTCAATTGCCTGTCCAACGCCAAGGCCCAGGCAGCCAACTTCCCTTTCTGCACCATAGAGCCCAATGTGGGCGTCATCACCGTACCCGACGAGCGACTCACCCGTCTGGCCGAGATTGTACATCCGGGACGCATCGTGCCCGCCACCTGCGAGATTGTCGACATCGCCGGACTGGTCAAGGGAGCCAGCAAGGGCGAGGGACTGGGCAATAAGTTTCTCGGCAACATCCGCGAGACCGATGCCATCATACACGTGCTGCGCTGCTTCGACGACGAGAACATCGTGCGTGAGGGCGGTGCCGCCGTCAACCCCATAGAAGACAAGGAGACCATCGACACCGAACTCCAACTCAAAGACCTCGAGACCGTCGAAGCCCAACTGCCCAAGCAACAGAAGATCGCCGCCACCGGCAACAAAGACGCCAAGGTAGCCGTCGCCGTGCTCGAAGCCTACAAGGAAGCCCTCGACAAGGGGCTCAACGCCCGCACCGTCACCTTCGACACCAAGGAGGAGCAGCGTGCCGCCCACGACCTCTTCCTGCTCACGGCCAAGCCCGTGCTCTACGTCTGCAACGTCGACGAGACCTCCGCCCGCGAAGGCAACGCCTACTCCGCCCAGATCGCCGAGATAGCCGCCAGCGAGGGTGCCGAGATGCTCGTCATCGCCGCCAAGACCGAGGAAGATATCGCCTCGCTCGAGACCTATGAAGACAAGAAGATGTTCCTCGACGAACTCGGCCTCGAGGAGAGCGGCGTCAACCGCCTCATCAAGAAAGCCTACGCCCTGCTCAATCTCCAGACCTTCATCACCGCAGGCGAGATGGAAGTCAAGGCCTGGACCTACCACAAAGGATGGAAAGCCCCGCAGTGCGCCGGAGTGATACACACCGACTTCGAGAAAGGATTTATCCGCGCCGAGGTCATCAAGTACGATGACTACATCAAGTACGGATCGGAAGCCGCCGTGCGCGAAGCCGGAAAACTCGCCATCGAGGGCAAGGAGTACCTCGTAGAGGACGGCGACATCATGCACTTCCGCTTCAACGTATAGTACCGCCAGTACATTCTTCCCACAAAGGGGCGGACACATACGTCTTTTTCCCCGTGTCCGTCCCCGAAACATCAATATTTTTCTACCGCCATGCCACAATACATACTCTGGAACCCCGACCTCGTGGCCCTGCACCTCGGTCCGCTCGCCGTCAGATGGTACGCCCTCTGCTGGCTCGTCGGCCTGCTCGCCGGCTATTTCATCGTCAAGCGCCTCTACCGCCGCCAGGGACTGAGCGACGAGGCCTTCGACCCGCTCTTCATCTACTGCTTCATCGGCATCCTCGCCGGCGCACGCCTCGGCCACTGCCTCTTCTACGAGCCGGGCTACTTCCTCTCCTCCGGCCAGCACATCGTGGAGATGTTACTCCCCATACGGTTTACCGCCGACGGCGTACACTTCACCGGCTACGAGGGACTCGCCTCGCACGGCGGCACCATCGGACTCATCATCGCCATACTGCTCTACGTCAAGCGCACCCGCGTACCCCTGTGGCGCGTGCTCGACAATATTGCTATCGCCACCCCTGTGGCCGCCTGCTGCATACGTCTGGGCAACCTGATGAACTCCGAGATCATCGGCAAGGTGACCGATGTGCCATGGGCCTTCATCTTCCAGCGCGTCGACGCCTATCCGCGCCACCCCGGACAACTCTACGAGGCCCTGTGCTACCTCGCCTTCTTCTTCATAGGCCAGGCCATCTACCGCCGCCGTCCGCAGTTGGCCGGCACCGGCTTCTTCTTCGGCCTGTGCCTCACGCTCATCTTCGCCTCACGCTTCCTCATCGAGTACACCAAAGAGGTACAGGAAGCCTTCGAGGCCGCCCTGCCCATCGACATGGGACAGATACTCTCCCTGCCCTTCATCGCCATCGGACTGTGGTGCATGATACGCGCCACAAAGAAGGCCACACACGAATAAGGCAGTATCCAACAAAAAAACACTGAAAAATCACACGACACTATGGAATACAACTTCAGAGAAATAGAGAAACGCTGGCAGCAGCAGTGGGTCGACGACAAGACCTACCACGCCACCGAAGATGCCGCAAAGAAGAAATACTACGTACTCAACATGTTCCCCTACCCCTCGGGAGCCGGACTCCACGTAGGCCACCCCCTGGGCTACATCGCCTCCGACATCTACGCCCGCTACAAGCGTCTGTGCGGCTACAACGTACTCAACCCCATGGGTTACGATGCCTACGGACTGCCCGCCGAGCAGTACGCCATACAGACCGGACAGCACCCCGAGAAGACCACCAACGAGAATATCGCGCGCTACCGCAGCCAACTCGACAAGATAGGTTTCTCCTTCGACTGGGACCGCGAGGTACGCACCTGCGACCCGAAATACTACCACTGGACACAGTGGGCCTTCACCCACATGTTCGACTCCTACTTCGACAACGACCTGCAAAAGGCGCAGCCCATCAGCCGTCTTTCCGACCACTTCGCCGCACACGGCACTGAGGGCATACACGCCGCACAGAGCGAGGAACTCACCTTCACCGCCGACGAGTGGAACGCCTACGACGACAAGCAGCGCCAGCAGGCGCTCATGAACTACCGCATAGCCTACCTCGGCGAGACGATGGTCAACTGGTGTCCCGGACTGGGCACCGTACTGGCCAACGACGAGGTAGTGGGCGGTGTCAGCGAGCGCGGCGGATACCCCGTCGTACAGAAGAAGATGCAGCAGTGGTGTCTCCGCACATCGGCCTACTCGCAGCGTCTGCTCGACGGACTCGACACCGTAGACTGGTCTGACTCGCTCAAGGAGACCCAGCGCAACTGGATCGGACGCTCCGAAGGCACCGAGATGCAATTCCGCATCGACGGCACCGACATCGTCTTCACCATCTTCACCACACGCGCCGACACCATCTTCGGCGTCACCTTCATGGTGCTCGCACCCGAAAGCGAACTCGTGGCACAGGTCACCACCGACGACCACCGCGACGAGGTGGAAGCCTACATCGCCGCCACCAAGAAGCGCACCGAGCGCGAGCGCATCGCCGACCGTAGCGTCAGCGGTGTCTTCACGGGCGCTTACGCCGTCAACCCGTTCACAGGCGAGAAGATACCCGTATGGGTGTCCGACTACGTGCTCGCCGGATACGGCACGGGAGCCATCATGGCCGTGCCTGCCCACGACTCGCGCGACTACGCCTTCGCCCGCCACTTCGACCTGCCCGTCATCCCCCTCATCGAGGGTGCCGACGTGTCGGAACAGAGTTTCGACGCCAAGGAGGGCACCGTCGTCAATTCGCCCAAGGCCGGCGTAGAGACCCTCGACGGCTTCTCGCTCAACGGTCTGAGCGTCAAGGAGGCCATCGCCGCCACCAAGCAGTTTGTCACCGCCCACGGCATGGGCCGCGTCAAGGTGAACTACCGTCTGCGCGACGCCATCTTCTCGCGCCAGCGCTACTGGGGCGAACCGTTCCCCGTATACTACAAGGACGGCATGCCGCAGATGATTCCCGAGGAGTGTCTGCCCCTCACCCTGCCCGAGATCGACAAGTACCAGCCCACCGAGACCGGCGAACCGCCTCTGGGCCGCGCACGCCTCTGGGCCTGGGATACCGAGAAACGCCAGGTGGTAGACAAGGCCCTCGTCGACAATGAGACCGTCTTCCCGCTTGAACTCAACACCATGCCCGGCTTTGCCGGATCATCGGCCTACTATCTGCGCTACATGGATCCGCACGACGACCAGGCCCTCGTCAGCCCCGAGGCCGATGCCTACTGGCGGTCGGTAGACCTCTACGTGGGCGGCGCAGAGCACGCCACGGGCCACCTCATCTACTCCCGCTTCTGGAACAAGTTCCTCCACGACATGGGCGTAAGTTGCGAGGAAGAGCCCTTCCGCAAACTCGTCAACCAGGGCATGATACAAGGCCGTTCCAACTTTGTCTACCGTGTCAACAGCGACGACCACGACAAGGCCCCCGTCTTTGTGAGTCTCGGTCTGAAGAAGGACTACGACACCACCCCCATCCACGTCGATGTGAACATCGTCAGCGCCGACATCCTCGACACGGAAGCCTTCCGCAAGTGGCGTCCGGAGTACAACAACGCCGAGTTTATCCTCGAAGACGGCAAGTACGTCTGCGGCTGGGCCGTAGAGAAGATGTCGAAGTCGATGTTCAACGTGGTCAACCCCGACATGATCGTCGAGCGCTACGGTGCCGACACGCTCCGTCTCTACGAGATGTTCCTCGGTCCGGTAGAAGCCCACAAGCCTTGGGATACCAACGGCATCGACGGTTGCCACCGCTTCCTCAAGAAACTCTGGAATCTCTACTACGATCCGCGCACCGGCGCTTTCCTGCCCACCGATGGCGACGCGCCCAAGGCCGAGAGTCTCAAGACGGTACACAAACTCATCAAGAAGGTCACCGAGGACATCGAGAAGTTCTCCTACAACACCTCCATCTCGGCCTTCATGATCGCCGTGGGCGAACTGTCGCAGCAGCATTGCACCGACCGCTCGCTGCTCGAGACACTCGTCGTGCTCATCGCCCCCTTCGCCCCCCACGCCGCCGAAGAACTGTGGCACGCCCTCGGCCACGACACCACCGTCTGCGACGCCGCCTGGCCCAAGTACGACGAGCAGTATCTCGTCGAGAGCCAAGTGCAACTCACCGTGTCGTTCAACGGCAAGGCTCGCTTCCAGGCACAGTTCCCCGCCGATGCCGACAACGCCGCCATCGAGCAGTCGGTACTCGCCGACGAGCGCGCGCAAAAGTACCTCGAAGGCAAGCGCGTGGTCAAGGTCATCATCGTGCCCGGACGTATCGTCAATATCGTCGTGAAGTAAAGCCCTGAAGGGTAGGTGTTCAAAATCGGATAAAAAAAAATGTGCAGAATATTGTGGAGTTTTGCATACCAAGCCCTGGAAGGGCGTCACGATCGTAGCCCAGGGTGAGGATCGTAACGCCCTTCCAGGGCTCTTTGCCCACACGCCTGGGCTACCCTTCACGGCCTTTCCATCCCCACCCTCCACATCAATAAACCTCACTGCACAAGTCACACACCAAACCCAGCACTACTCTATGATGTCAAAGCGTACCATTCTGCGCGAAGTCAAGGACTACCTCAACATCACCCTCGGACTGATGCTCTACACCTTCGGTTTCACCGTCTTCCTCTTGCCCTACAAGATTGTGACCGGCGGTATCACCGGTATCGGTGCCATCATCTTCTACGCCACACGGTTTCCCGTACAGTACACCTTCTTCATCGTCAACGTAGCCCTCATCATCGCCGCCCTCCGCATACTCGGTTGGCGCTTTCTGATGAAGACCATCTACGCCACCTTCGCCCTGACCATCATGCTGCAGTTCGCCCAGGAGGTCGTAATGCAGCCCGACGGGTCGTTCTACAAACTGCTCGGCGAGGGCAACGACTTCATGTCGCTCATCATCGGCTGTCTCATCACCGGTACGTCGCTGGCCATCGTCTTCCTCAACAACGGGTCGACAGGTGGCACGGACATCATCGCCGCCGTGGTCAACAAGTACTACAACGTGTCGCTCGGCCGCGTGCTTATCATGGTCGACGTGTGCATCATCGGCAGTTGCGTCTTCATCGACACCTTCGGTGCCGTAGACATCCGCCTGCAAAAGGTGGTCTTCGGTCTCTGCACCATGTTTGTGGAGTGCTCCATGCTCGACTATGTGATGAACTGGCAACGGCAGAGTGTGCAGTTTCTCATCTTCTCGCGCAAGTACAAGGAGATCGCCAACGCCATCACCCATACCACCGACCACACCCTCACCCTGCTCGACGGCCACGGCTGGTACACCGGCAACGAGATGAAGGTGATATGTCTGCTAGCCAAGAAGCGCGAGTCGGTACTCATCTTCCGCCTCATCAAGACCATCGACCCCGCCGCCTTCGTCAGCCAGTCGAGCGTCATCGGCGTGTTCGGCGAAGGCTTCGACCCCATCAAGGTACGCGTCAGCAAGAAGAAACACCGCTACTGGACCAGCCCGTCAAGTTTCATACACAACCCCTGACAGACGGTGCTATATATTTCCAAAACATCAAGCACAGTAAGAAAAAAACATGAAAATCGTATTCGCCACCAACAACGCCCACAAACTACAGGAGATACGCGACATCCTCGGCCCCGACTTCGAGATACTCTCTCTGGCCGACATCGGTTGTCACGACGACATACCCGAGACCGGCGACACCCTTGAGGAGAACGCCCTGCAAAAGGCACGCTACGTCTACACCCACTACCACATCTCCTGCTTCGCCGACGACACCGGACTCGAGGTAGACGCCCTCGGCGGCGCACCCGGCGTACACAGCGCCCGCTATGCCGAAGGCACCGACCACGACAGCGAGGCCAACATGGAGCGCCTGCTGCGCGAACTCCACGACAAGGACGACCGCCACGCCCGCTTCCGCACCGTCATCTGCCTCATCGAGCAACAACCCGTATGCCCCTGCGGATGCACCGCCATCCCCAAGGTACAACTCGTCGAGGGCAGCGTCGAAGGCCGCATCGCCACCGAGCGACACGGCACCGAGGGCTTCGGCTACGACCCCCTCTTCATCCCCGACGGCTACGACCAGACCTTCGCGCAACTCGGTGAGGACATCAAGAACGGCATCTCACACCGCGCACGCGCCGTGGCCGAACTTGTCAAACTCCTCAAAAAATAAATCCGTGAAGTCGTAAAAAAATAAAAAAGAATTCGTGAGAATACTGACCAACGGGAAGTATTCTTACGAATAATAACGCATACCGACTCTGCTACTCTCCGTCCTCATCCCCACCTACAATCACGACTGCACCCCCCTTGTCGGTGCTCTCGCTGCCCAGGCCGCCGCTCTCGGCGCGGAGGTCTGCGAGATAGTCGTGGCCGATGACGGATCGTCCTCCACCGCCGCCCTCACCGCCAACCGCACCATCGCCCACCACCCCCAGTGCCGCTACCTCGAGCGCGGACACAACACGGGACGATCCGCCATCCGCAATTTCCTTGCCCGCCAGGCCCGCGGCGAGTGGTTGCTCTATATCGACAACGACATGGAGGTACACCAAGACGACTATCTCGCACGCTACGTCCAACACCCCCTCGTGCAGTCATCCGAAAAGTCCTCCTCCCCCTGTCTGCTCTACGGCGGATACACCGTCGGCGGCGACAGCCACCGACTGCGCCACAACCTGCGCTACGCCTACGAAAAGGCGCACACGGCCAACGCATCGGCCATAGAGCGCAACGCCCGGCCCCACGCCGACTTCCACACCTCCAACTTCCTCACCCCGCGCACCGTCATGCTCGCCCACCCCTTCGACGAGCGCATACGCCGCTACGGATACGAAGACGTGCTGTGGGGCAAGACCCTCGCCCTGTGTGGCATCGGCGTGCAGCATATCGACAACGCCCTGGGCTTCGACCACTTCGAGACCAACCGCCAGTTTCTCGCCAAGACCGACGAGGCCATGCTCACCCTCGCCGAATTTGCCGACGAACTCGATGGCTACTCCGCCCTACTGCCCCTGGCCCGCCGCCTGCGCCGCCTTCACATGGCCACAATCATCGAAAAAATGGCCGTAAACGTCATCCGACCCCTTCTCGAAGGCAATAATACGAGCCTTTTTCTGTTTAATATGTACAAACTCGGCCGACTGCTCGCCGCCCAACGCACCCTCAGCCGCTGACCCCATATATCGCCCCACCACATCAACCACGCGCACACTATGAACATACGCCGCCACATCATGCAGGCCGTAGCCGCCACCGCCGCCGCCCTGCTCTTCACCCTTCTGCCCGCCACCGCACACGCCGCCAAGGTAGGCACGTGGAAAAACTATCTCTCCTACTACGACATCTCCTACCTCTGCGAGGGAGGCGGACACGTATGGGCCGTCGCCTCGGGCAACCTCTTCTCCTACAACCCCACCGACGGCGACGTGCAGACCTACGACAGGGTCAACGGACTCAGCGCCACAGGCATCAAAGCCATCGCCTGGTGTCAGGCCGCCCACCGGCTCGTAGTCGTCTACACCAACGGACTGATCGATTTTATCTCCGAAAAGGGCGACATCGTATGCCTCTCCGACTTCTACTCCAAGACCACCTCGTCTGACAAGACCATCAACGCCCTCACCATCAACGGATCGCACGCCTATATCAGCATGGGCTTCGGTATCCTCGACATCGACGTGGCCAAGGCCGTCGTAGCCAACACCTTCAATCTCGGCACCTCCGTCAACGCCACCTGTCTGCACGGCAACGACATCGTCGCCGCCACCGCCAGCGGTGTCTACACCGCCAAGACCTCAGACAATCTGCTCGACCGCACCCAGTGGAGACGCCTCACCGAAAAAGCCTTCACCTATACCTACTACCTCGACGGACAGTTTGTCGTGCTCAACCTCACCGACATGCACACCATCGACCTCACCACCGGCGCGCTCACCTTCTGCTGGAAACCGGGCTTCACGGGCATCTGCGCCACCGACAAGCAGATCGTCTTCTACGGCTACGGCGGCACCTACTTCCAGACCACTCCCCAGAAGCACTTCACCATATCCACCACCATCCGCGCCCTCTACCCCACCGGCAAGACCACCGACAAGGGCGACGAATACTGGGCCTGCACCGGCGACGGACGCATCGTCAAGGGCTACTTTCAGGAAGACGGCACCTACTCCTTCGACGACTCGGCCGCTATACAGGCCGACGGCCCCAAATATATGTGGTGCGGACGCATAAAACTCCACAACGGACTGCTCTACACCACCAGCGGCCTCTCCGACAACGCCGTCACCGCCCTACCCACCATACAGATCTGGGACGGCAGCAAGTGGACGTGCTACGACGAGTCGTTCGTCTCCACGCTCGACCACGTCTACTATAGCGGTTTCGACTTCGACATCGACCCCACCGATGCCAACCACCTCTTCCTCGGCACCCGCACAGGTCTCTACGAGTTTCGCTCCGGCACACTCGCACAGGCCTACGACATCGACAACAGTCCGCTGCGCTCGGTCGCCGAGACCGTGTCGAAGCCCAAAAACTACACCTACGCCAACGGTGTGATGTACGACGCTGACGGTCGTCTGTGGGTGTTCAACGGATACTCCTCCTCCACCTCACTCATGAGTTACCACAACGGCAAGTGGACCCAGCACCACAACCAGGCCTTCATGGACAACAACAACCGATCGTTCGTCTACCAACGCACCCTCATGCGCGACAGCCGCGGACTCTTCTGGATGACCAACTACCACTGGTCGTGCCCCGCCCTGGCCTGCTACCAGCCCTCCTCCGACCCCGACACCGAGGGCAACGACGCCGCCAAGAAGTACACCACCTTTGTCAATGAGGACGGCACCACCCTCGAAGTGCAGACCGTATCCTGCTGCATGGAAGACAAAGACCACAACATCTGGATAGGCACCGACATCGGCCCGCTCTACCTACCCTCCGCACAGATCGGTACCGACGACGACACCTTCATGCAGGTCAAGGTGCCCCGCAACGATGGCACCAACCTCGCCGACTACCTCCTCACCGGCGTCAACGTCACCGCCATGGCTATCGACGGCGCCGGACGCAAGTGGTTCGGCACAGGCGGACACGGTGTCTACCTCATCTCAGCCGACAATATGGAACAGGTGCAGCACTTCACCACCGACAACTCCTCCCTCATCTCCGACGACATACAGAGCATCGCCATCGACGGCACCACCGGCGAGGTGTACTTCGGCACCGACAACGGTCTCTGCTCCTACACCAGCGAAGCCTCCGACCCCTCCGACGACATGACCAAAGACAACGTCTACGCCTATCCCAACCCCGTGCGCCCCGACTACACGGGCTACATCACCGTCACCGGACTCACCCTCGATGCCGACGTGAAGATCGTCACCTCCTCGGGCGCACTCGTCGCCCAAGGCCACAGCACCGGCGGCTCCTTCCTCTGGGACGGTTGCGACACCCACGGCAAGCGCGTCGCCTCCGGCGTCTATATGGTCGTCACCGCCAAGGCCGACGGATCAAAAGGCACCGTGTGCAAGATAGCCGTGGTGAGATAGAGATTATGTAGATATTTCGCAAGCGTGAGTCCAAAATAGAATTTCGCAAGCGTGAGTCCCGTAGGGACGACATATTATAGCGTAGGGGTACGCTCGACCTTGTCGCTTGCCTTAGCAAGAACCCCTACGCTATAATATGTCGTCCCTACGGGACTCGCTCATTGCGATATTTTTCATATCGGTCGCCAACAATATCTTTTTTCCACCCCCTTCTCAACCTATTCCTTGCCTTCAACTCATTTTCCCCGACTTTTCCCCCGATATGCATAACATCTTTCCATTGATACACAACACTATACCATACTTATCCACATATCGGGGAAAAACGCCTTCCACTCTATCCACACTTCTCGCCCCTACTGGGGAAAACCCAAAAAGTCGGCACAAAACATTGCAACCTCAAAAGAAAGCAGTACTTTTGCAGTATAGGCGATAGGCTATGCCTATAGGGTCTGTATCGCGCACAAAAAAGCCGTACCCAAGACCCGAGAGAAAAGGGGACATCCCTACAGAAAAGCCACACCCCAAAAGAAAAACCGCCCCAAAAAGAAGTCCATCACCTCCGAAAACCATCCATACTATGCCCTGGTCAGACGAATACCTGCCGCTCCTGCTGCAACTCTACCTCAAGACTCCCGCCGGTATCAAACCGATGTACTCGCGCGGGCTCGTCGACCTTGCCCTCCTGCTGCACGTCAGTCCACGGCAGGTCTACGCACAGATGTTCCGTCTGCGCCGCCGCGACACCCCACGCATAGAACGGCTTTGGCAGCGGTACGGCGACAACCCACGGCGGCTCGCCCGCGATGCCCGACTGGTCAAGCAGACCCTTGACGGTTTCGGACAGGCCGACACCTTCTACGAGGGCGTAGAGATATGCAGCGGATGGGAACACGACTTTCTTCCTCTCTACCCCGACACCGCCCTCACCCCCGTGGCCCTCATCCTAACGCTCGACCTCTACTTCCGCCTCACCCCCGCCACCATGACCGCCGACACCCCCGAGGTAGCCGAACTGGCACACGCCGTGGGCGCATCTGCCGACGAGATTGTCGCCGTCATGCACACCTACATGACCCTCGACCCCTATCTCCGCCGCCACGGCACGGCCGACCCCCGCTGGCAGAAGGCTTGCACCGACATCTGGCACCGCTACGCCGCCGACGACCCCGAGCGGCTCGCCACCGCCGCCGCCTGCCTCCACGACTACTACAGAAAGTAGGCCGAAAGTCTCCATAGTGTTCCACAGTGTTACCACACAAAGAGAAAAACACAGATAAAAATTCTTCCCCGTAATAAAATGGCACAGAAACTCGTACAGCAACAGGATCTCCGACTGCAGCAGGTGCAACGCCTCTCGCAGCAGCAGATGTTGCAGGTGCGCCTGCTTGAGATGCCCATCACCGAACTCGAACAGAGCGTACACGCCGAACTCGACGACAACCCTGCCCTCGAGACCGACGGACACGACGATGCACCCGACACCGCCTCCACTGCCGACAACGCCTACGGCGAGAGTGCCGAGGGCAGCGGCGAGAGCACCGACGAGGCCGACACCTTCGAGCGTGAAGAGCGACGCGACGCCCTCGAAGACGCCCTCGAAGGCATCGGCCGCGACGACGATATGCCCACCGCCTCATGGCGCGAAGACGGTCCGCAGAGCGCAGAGTACGAGGAGATAGTCTGGGGCGACACCACCTCCTTCTACGACAAACTCAAGGAGCAGACCGGAGAACTTGATCTCAACCCCACCGAACAACAGGTCATGGAGTACGTCATCGGATCGCTCGACAACGACGGACTCCTCCGCAAGAGCAATACCGATCTGGCCGACGAACTGGCCATCTACCACGGACTCGACATCACCGAAGACGACGTGGCACACGCCGTGCAGCAGATACAGACCTTCGACCCTGCCGGCATCGGCGCACGCGACCTGCGCGAGTGCCTCCTGCTGCAGATCGACCGCCGGCCCGAAGGCCGCATGCGCGACCTGATGCACACCGTCATCGCCGACCACTTCACCGCCTTCACCAAGAAACACTGGGACCGCATCGCCGCCGAACTATCGCTCTCGCCCGCTGCTACCGAAGAACTGCAAAACGAACTCCGCCGCCTCAACCCCAAGCCCGGAGCCGCCATGGGAGAGACCGTCGGACGCAGCATGCAGCAGATCACCCCCGACTTCATCGTCGACACCCAAGACGACGGCACCATCACCCTCACCCTCAACAGCGGCGACCTGCCCCGACTCAAGGTGTCGCCCGCCTTCACCTCGCTCGTCGAGACCTACCGCGCCAACAAAGCCTCCATGACCCGACGCGACAAGGAAGCCCTGCTCTACGCCAAGGAGAAACTCGACAAGGCCGCCGGATTTATCGAGGCCGTCAACCAGCGCCGACGCACCCTCACCCTCACTATGCAGGCCATCATCGACTGGCAACGCCCCTTCTTCCTCGACGGCGACGAGGCCGACCTGCGACCCATGATTCTCAAGAATATCGCCGAGCGCACCGGGCTCGACATCTCCACCGTCTCGCGCGTGAGCAATGTCAAGTACGCCCAGACCAAGTGGGGCACCTTCCCCCTGCGCTTCTTCTTCAGCGACGGCTACACCACCGGACAGGGCGAGGAGCTCTCCACCCGCCGCATAAAAATGGCCCTGCGCGACATCATCGCACAAGAAGACAAACACCGCCCCATGAGCGACGATGCCCTCGCCACAGCCATGGCCAAAGCCGGATACCCCATCGCCCGACGTACCATCGCCAAGTACCGCGAACAACTCGGACTGCCCGTAGCCAGACTCAGAAAAAAATAACGGCAGATTCTCATAGAGACGATAAAAAAAGAAATGAAAGAGAAACATATCATCATCGCCGCAAGAGTACTGAGCGTCGTCTTCACGCCCTTCTACCTGCCCCTTGTCGGACTGGCCGCCCTCTTCACCCTCAGTTATCTGAGCCTCACGCCCCTGTCCTACAAACTCACGGTCGTGCTCCTGACCTACCTCTTCACCATCCTCCTGCCCTCCCTGCTCATCCGCCTCTACCGACACGCCATGGGCTGGACCCGGCACGAACTCTCCCGACAGGAACGCCGCGCCATACCCTATCTCATCTCCATCGCCTGCTACTTCCTCTGCTGCCACCTCATGGGCCGCCTCCACATCCCCTCCTTCGTGGCCGCCATCCTCATCTCGGCGCTCATCGTGCAGATTGTCTGCGCAATGGTCAACGTATGGTGGAAAATCTCCACCCACACCACCGCCATCGGCGGCGTGGCAGGCGCACTCGTGGCCTTCTCCCAACTCTTCCTCTTCAACCCCGTATGGTGGCTCTCGCTCGTCATCATCCTCGCCGGCATGGTAGGCTCCAGCCGTATGATACTCCGGCAACACTCCCTCCATCAGGTCATCACCGGGTTTCTCATCGGCATACCCTGCGGCTACGCCGGTTTTTTGGTGTAGACAGACCGCGGAAGATACGCAGACATACCCAACTAAAAAATTCACTAAAAACACATACGCACATGACACCACAAGTAAGCATCATCATGGGCTCCACCTCCGACCTGCCCGTCATGGAGAAAGCCTGCAAGTTTCTCGACGACCTGCACATCCCCTTCGAAGTGAACGCCCTCTCGGCCCACCGCACACCCGACGCCGTAGAGCAGTTCGCACGCGGAGCCGCCGCACGCGGCATCAAGGTCATCATCGCCGGAGCAGGCATGGCCGCCGCCCTACCCGGAGTGATTGCCGCCTCCACCACCCTCCCCGTCATCGGCGTACCCATCAAGGGCATGCTCGACGGACTCGACGCCCTCCTCTCCATCGTACAGATGCCCCCAGGCATACCCGTAGCCACCGTCGGCATCAACGGTGCCATGAACGCCGCCATCCTCGCCACCGAGATGCTCGCCCTGGCCGACAGCGATGTCGCCGCACGACTGGCAGAATACAAGTCCACCCTCGGCGCCAAGATCGAAAAGGCCAACGCCGACCTCCACGAAGTGAAATACACCTACAAGACCAACTGATTTTTTTCTGCGGGCTCTCACACCCCAGCCCCTTCACTTTCCACTCACCCCCAGCCCCTTTACTTTCCCCTCACCCCTACCCCTTCATTCCTCCTCACCCCTACCCG
>CAVJZJ010000003.1:0-112789 GCA_963653995.1 Flexilinea sp. | reverse complement strand
CCATGTATATACGTTTTTAGTCATACAAACGTATAATGGGGACTTTTATTGCGCAAAGTTATCCACACACTTTTTCAGGTGACCCCTACATTTTCCGCAGACTGTCTTGCCCTCACCAAAGCGACAATGTGAAAGGCGCAACAAAGCATAGTCGCGCAAGCGCTCATACTCATCGGGAAGAACATCCGTACCTAAACGGTGGCGACAATACAATGCAATCATGTGCGCCACAACCTTTTTCTCACGGTCTATTCTTTTAGCCATACTCTTCTTAGACAATGGCTATACCAGACTGGAGAGTATACGGTCGCGACATTCCTCCATCAGCCATTTTGGGGTGCTGGTCGCACCACAAATGCCAATGGTCTGCACATCCTTGAGCCAAGCGGAATCGATCTCGTCCGGGCCTTCGATTTGATGACTGTTGGCATTGACACGACAACACTCATTGAAGAGTACACGGCCATTGCTGCTCTTCTGCCCGCAGACAAAGAGCACGAGATCATGCCGGGAAGCGAAAGAGGCAATGTGAGGCATACGATTGGCTACCTGACGGCAGATGGTATCGAAACTTCGGAAAGTAGCACCGGGCGACATGTGTGACTGGATATAGTCGATGATACGGCGGAACACATCAAGGCTCTTGGTCGTCTGCGAGTAAAGATATATGTCGCGCGAAAAGTCAAGCGCACGCACATCATCCATATTTTCTATGACAATGGCATGACTCTGCGTCTGTCCGACAAGCCCCAACACCTCAGCATGTCCGTTCTTTCCGAAGATGACAATCTGCGCATCAGGATTGGCATCATACTGTTTCTTGATGCGGCGCTGCAACTGCAACACCACAGGACAGGTAGCATCAATGACTTCGATATTGTTCTTCTGCGCCAAAGCATAGGTCTCTGGCGGTTCACCATGCGCACGGAGCAATACTTTCACGTCATGCAGACGGCCTAGATCGTCATGGTTGATGGTGACAAGGCCTTGGGTATGCAGGCGCTCCACCTCCATACCATTGTGCACGATGTCGCCCAAACAATAAAGGGTATTGCCTTTGGCCAGTTCTTCCTCTGCCTTCTTGATGGCTGTGGTCACACCGAAACAGAATCCACTGCCGTTGTCTATTTCTATATGTATCATTTGCATTCTTAAGGGGGGCAACACTACGCTACTCGGTGATAATATGTACAACCACCTTCGGCGATTGCGGATCGTTGGTGATCATCAGTATACGCGGTTTGGTACGGAGGTTTCGAAGTTGACGTTGCTCGGCAACCACCTTCATCTTGGCTTCTTCACCGGGAGCAAGTTTGGTCTTGTTGAGCGATACTTGCAAGCCTGCGGTGAACATTTGCAGACTCTTGATGTCAAGCGTACTTTGTCCGTCATTGCGGATAATCACTTCACCCTTGAGTTTTTTCTTGGTGCCGAACTGTCCGAGATTGAGTTCTGTTGTCGACAATGTCAGACGGGGCGTAGCGGAAGAAGAAGCGGTGATTTGGTCAAATCTGGGTAGGAGAACTGCCGATATGGAGATTTCCTTCTCATGGCTGACTTTGTCTCCGGGGAACTGACCGAGATAGACAGAGGTCTGAGTAAGTCCAAGATCTTTGAGTAGACGGGAATCGAGGGTGATGGTGACCACGCCCGAGTGCCCCGGAGCAATCTTCGAAGGCGATACGTCGGCACGCAGATAGTTAGGCAAGTGCATGACGACAGGTTGAACAACACCCGACGTGGTATTCCGGATGTGTATCTTCTGCTGAGGAAGTTCACCACGATTGACATCATCATATTCAAGGTCGGTCTTGTCGGCCAACAGACTACCCAACTTGAAGGGATAGGAGCCGGAGAAATCGACAATATGCTGTACGACACGTCCCTTGAGATGCAGTACAAGAGGTTGCTTCTCACCATTGGCATAGACAGCGACCAACTTGTCAAACGAACCCATCTGCAAGGCATCGTAGGTCACACGCAAGGAGAACTTACCATCAGCGGCAATCTCCGTCTTGGGATAGTCGACAGTAGTACATCCACAACTCACCCTGACTTCATCTATACGCAAAGGGCGATTGCCCTTGTTACAGATCTC
The DNA here is from genome assembly GCA_963653995.1 of Flexilinea sp. Lineage (GTDB taxonomy): Bacteria > Bacteroidota > Bacteroidia > Bacteroidales > Bacteroidaceae > Prevotella. The sequence continues at coordinate 110,691 of CAVJZJ010000003.1, read as the reverse complement.
GAAATCGGCCGATACGGGATTGCAGTATTGCACCTGTCCACAGTCGATGGACGGTGAGGCGACCTCCATATGTTGCGCATTCATCGAGAGTGTAGAGACGGCAAAGAAGGAGATCAGTATTGACTTTTTGTTCATTGTTTATTCGTTGCTTGTTCGTTGCTTGATATGCTTGATATATTGAGCGTGAGAGACGCTGCCCGACCCGTGTACTCGGGACTATAGGCGCACTGCGCCGTACAGGTACCGGTATGATAAAGGCCTGGACGGTCTACATAATATTCGGTTTCTATCACATGTTTTCCTTTCGACAGGCAATCGAAGAAATAGTCGGTGGCATTGTCCTTGGGCGCACAATAGTATCCGCGGGTATAACCACTGAGTTGTGAAATCGGTTCAAGACAGGCAGCGCGTTTGTCTGCGACCTGCACAAAGTCGTAATCGCGGTCAGCCACAATAACAATGCGCACGGTAATGCGGTCACCGACGCGCAAGCCACCAGCAGTGCCGTCTATAGATACACCATTTTTGAGTATCTGACGGGTGATTGTCATACCCGAAGAGGCGGCAGTTACATCAGTGGAAGACTGGAAGTATTGGGCATAAACGGCTCCCCAGGCGATGCCGTCAGACGATTTGTCGATGGTGAGCGAACGGAAATCCTTGCCTGTCTTTGAGGTCTTGACATATCCAAGTCCGGCCGTGGCTGCGGACACGGGTAGTTTCTGACCATTGAGGCGGATGGTGGCCGATGAGGAATTGTCGGAAGATAGCGGTTCGGTCTGTCCGTCGATGAAGGCATACACAGCATTGACACTGTTGATTGGAGTATTCCACGATTGAGTGCGCTTCGACTGCAAGAGCCAACGCTGCATCTGCGAAACGGTAGTTTTGTCGTCGGGAGCAAGTGCCTTCAATGCCTCTATGGCAGCCACTTGGGTAGGTATGCGATAGTCACACCACGAATAGCCTGCACGAGGCGTATCGAAGTACCGTCCCATTTCATCGGTGTAGACCGTATACTCGCGGATGCTCTGCAGCAAATCAGTAGCCTCCTTGTGATGGTTGTTCTTCTCCAATATGATGGCCGTATTGGCTTTACCATAGATGGTGTACTCATTGTTCTGTTTCGCCAACAGGCTCACAAGATAATCCTTGTCTTCCTCATACTGAGCAGAAAGACGGCGTCCGTCAAGAATGCAAAGATAGAGATAATGGATGGATGCCTCACTGGGAGAGAGAGATTTGCTGTTTTTTTTCGACTCCGCTTTCAAGGTTTTCACCTCATTCGACGTCTCTTTTCCCATAAAGGAGAAGGCTGATGTCAACATGGAGGCCGTCTCCTTTTGCGTACCGACCATACTGTTGAGACGAACAAGCAGGCTGGCTACGCTCACTGTGAGATAGCGATTGCCTTCCATACCAGGCCACCAAGAAAATGAGCCATCGGCTTTCTGAAGTTTCTGAAGTTTTGACAAGGCCGAAGAAAGGCGGTATTGTAAGGCGGCTTCATCAAAGAACTGGGTAAGACGATTTTTTTGGTCGGCTTCACGGTCAGCGTCGAGAACCCAAGGTGTTTCGTTGAGTATCATCGTTTTGAGTTCGGCATTGTTCTGCAGTTGACTTTGAAGCGATGTTCCACCGTCGCTTTCCTGTCGCCACAGGTCAACTGTCTGACGAATGGAAGGATTCTGACGCATCAGGTACGATCCCAATGCATTGGCATAATAGGCAGCTGCAAGACTGACAACATTGTTACCCTCAGGCACAGAGAGAGAAGGAAGAGCCTGTATCATCAGCCACGAAGGATGGTTGGTATACTCGACTGTCATCTTATTGCCAGCATCTGAAACGGGGAACATAGCAGATAGATCGACAGAGAGCGATGACTTGCCGTCCATGGTGAACGGACGAGTATCAATCACACGTTCCTTTTCGGGCAATACAGGCAGGTAGTGTTGTTCACCATCGCTGTATCCCTTTCCGGAAGCGGTGACACGGCAGACAAGGAGATTTGCGGAAGAACCGATACAGTCAATGGATGCCAGATCGAAATCGAAAGCCACCGTCGTGTTTTCTCCTGCTGCAATGCTATACTTCACACTCTTTTTGAGTATTTCCTTATCCGTCTCAGCATCCAGAAGCGTAAGGACGGCTGTGCCCTTGGCCATCTTGTCAGAAGTATTCTGTATACGGGCAAGTATCTGTCCACGGTCATTGACACGCACAAAGCGTGGCACGTTGGGCTGTACCATCACGGTCTTTCGTGCTACGGCTTCCCCCTCAATACTACCGACATTCATGTCTTTGTCATGGGCCAAACCGATAAAGCGCCATGTCGTGATGCTTTCGGGCAACGTGAAGCGCAAGGCGACATGACCTTTTTCATCGGTTACCAATCCCGGGAAGAAGCAGGCTATCTCACTGAGATTTTCACGCAACTGCACAGCAGACGCAGACGATGATGTTGTGGAGTTCTCCACGTCTGCGTCATCGACATCCTCAACGGTAGCGTCTACACCTTGTCCTAAAGATTTGGCTGCAAGTACCATATTGTTTTCTGTAACATTGGAGGTCAGCCGAACTTTGGAAATCATTGTATTCTTACTTGGAGAAGCGTTCGTGAAAGTGACAGAGCAGAGTTCTCCTACACCAGTAGACAAAAAGCATCCGCCACCGTAATGACTGAAATCCAAAGCACGTTCCCACAAAGTACGCATCGGCATTTCTCCATAACAGGACAACGTATGGGTAGAGAAAATGTTCCACTGGGTGAAAGGCAAGCCAGAATATGAAGGAATGGAGAAATACCATTCATGACGCATGATATCATCGAGCGACTTGTCATATAAGGTTGCCATCATTTGGGCATCAGCGGCTGATCCGTCTGGACGAGTGACAGAGAGTCGCCATTCCTCCTTTTGTCCCGGAACGAGACGGTCACGGAAGGTAGTCCAGGTCACTGCAAGCGTACGGTCGGGCTCGGGACGCGAGATGCCGGTATGATAGCGATAAGCCTTGCCGTCCTTCACCCATGCATAGGTAAGAAAGATGCCATCGCCATACGACTCATCGTAGGTCAGCGCACGCGTATAGAGTTGGCCGTTGGTGAGGTCGATGTTTCCGTTTTCGAGTATACGATTGCCCGAAACAATGGTATAGACCACATGTTGTATACTATCAGAAGAACCCAACTGCACGTACACGGGTTTTCCGTCAACGAGGAAACGGCGGGAAGACACATAATACCAGTCGTGGGTGTCGACAACCGCCTTCCGATCATCCAAGGTGAACGTAATAAAAGATGTACGCAGTGTATCCGTTCCACAATAGGCGACAAGACTATGCTGCATCGACTTCAAGGACGTGGGGAAAACAACCGGCACGTTGGCCTTGCAGGTGTGGATAACGCCGTCAATGAGATAAGTCACATCGCTCTCGATATTCTCTCCAGCATTGTTCTTGTAACTGAACGTGACGGACTTCAGACTGTCACGCTCCACCTTTTCGGGGATATCACAAATCAACAACGTAGGATGATCGCTGAGGGGCAGTGAGGTTTCGCCGTGGCGCGTCTCACCTGCGCCGTCGGTCACATCGGCTACAATGTCGTAGGAATAATAGCGGTTGGAATGTTCGTTGTCCGTTTCGGGCAACTGCATGGGAACACGCAAAGTGAAAGTGCCTTGCTGAGTGGTACGGATAGTATCAGACTGCAGAATACGGGTTTCTTCGGTTGCACCGCGCCACCAAGAGAGCAAGGACGGCCGACGGGTAACCCGATAGACAACCTGCGCCCCCTGAACGGGAACACCGGCGTAACTTTTTGCCGTACCCTTCACAACGACCGTGTCGCCATCTTGGTAGGCCACAGTGACCTTGTCGAAATCGACTTGAAAGGTGGGACGTTTGTACTCTTCCACTGAGAACGTGGTATACCCATTACGCCCCGTAGCACTGCGAAGCGTAAACTGTCCAGTCAGCCCTGTCGAGGGTAGCACAAAATCTGTCGAGGCCATACCATAGGCATCGGTGGTCAGTTCTTGGCGCGACACTTCCTTGTGGTTGGCATCGCGCAGTACCAATGTCAGTTTCTCTCCTTCCTTGACCTTATATGTACGATCGGCTGACGAGCGGAACGCCCAAGTACTCACATGAACAGTCTGTCCGGGACGATAAAGGCTACGGTCGGTAAACACGCGTACGTCGTCATAATCCCGAGCGGCTGCAGGAGTGGAGAAGTAGCCCGTGAAACTTGTTTCGGGAAAAGCATTGTCCGTATCGGTAAAGACATGGAAACGCGCATTGAGTGTCTGCTTCTGATTGAGTGTCAACTCGCCAATGGAGTCACAGGAATATGTATTGACGACTTCCTTATCACCACTGCCGGAGGTCACACGCACCTTGACATCGGAAACAGGAAGTCCACTCGTGGCATCAACGACCGCCATACGGACTTTTTGTCCAGGCAGACGCTCACACAAGGGATAGAGATGGCTCACACGCAACAGTTCACGTTCCACCGACACACTGGCATTGTCGGTAGTAAACTCTACAAGATACACGCCTACAGGAAGACCTGGAATATCAAACGTGTCACGTACGACCTTGTATTCCGGAAGACCGACATAGCGATGGGCCTGTGTGTAGGGAGTATCAGAAGTAATGAGTTTCTTGAGTTTGGCATAGTCACGAGAGTCATTCGGAGAGAGTGACGTGTCACCAGAGACATTGACACGACGCACCGTCATACGCAGTTCTCCGACATTGCAAATCTCCATCGCCACTACTTGGCGCGGCATACCGGCCGTGAGTACAGATTCGCCCAAAGAGACATGAAAACTAGGAAGGGTCAATCGCCGCTGGGCATTGCGCAACACGTTCATTCGTGACCATGCGCCCCAACGATTGAGCGCATAGTTGAGATAGTTCATCTTTTCCTCCGCCGAAATATCAGCGGCATTTTCCATAAACGAATACCGCTCTATGGCGACTTCGCCTGCCTCATTGAGGTCAGCATATTCATTGATGAGAGAGTCGAGCGAACTGATATATTTCGACTTTTTCACATGCGTGATGGATTTGCCCTGATGTCCGTCTTTCAACAATTGCAACGCGCAGTAGCAAGCAGCCGAACGGTTGCCCTGCGATTTATAGTAATCGTGAAGCGTACGATAGTCACCGACCTCCATACCGATAACGTGCAAGAGGTCATCAGCAAAGATACGGCTGTCGACACCGTCGATTACAAAAGGTTCGTAAATAGTGGTATAGGTCTTGGCCAACAATTCAGGATGACGCAAAGAACGGGCAAAATAGGTTTTCTTCAGTATTTCGCTACTGTCTGAGAGTTGAGGATTGGACTCGTATATCTTGCCCAACGCAGAAGCATAAACAGCAGCCAAAGCAACATTATTGTCTTCTGCCACCTGCATCTCACGTTCAAGACGATGAATGGATGGAAGGATAGAGTCGGGTGATATTTCGCCAAGCACAGACATGGCCTGCAACTGCGCCTTCAAAAGATGGCCGTACGCACGCTCTGCCTTGGCCTTGCCGATGATGGCATACAAGGATTTCAGTTGGGTACGGGGGTGATCTTTTTCAGCGGCCTTAGCACTTTGCTTCCAAAGCGATGTGTAACTGTCTGCCAATCCTTTGCAAGGCACTGCCGACAGAACCAACGTAGACAAGACGAACAATAACAGTTTCTTCATAGTCGAAGGTTTTATACGTGTTGCTTATAAAAGTTGCTTATAATATGGGGTACTATCTTACGATTGCCCATGCAAATATAGCAAAATCGCAAGAAAGGCCAAAACAAAGCAACAACAAATCAAGGAAACGCGCCGACTCACACCTTATTACGGTCTACAGAGCGACAACAAACAGCCACTGACCAACAGACCATATATAAAGATGTTGCGGGCCGTCATCCCCAAGATGACGTTCAACGCTGCCCCAGCCCCAACCCTTTTCATCTTGCGATAAGTACGGGTGTGCAACGCAACATAAACCAATAGGAGCAAAGCGGTGTATCTACACCCTACACTGAGCAAGACAACGACATTCAGCACACAGGCCACATAACCTAATCCGAGATACAACCATTCAGCGGCACTATGACCGATACGTACAATCAGTGTACGTTTGCCTGTACGTCGGTCATTGTCAATATCACGGTAATTATTGACTACCAAAAGGGTATCCACCACAAGACCGCATGCCACAGCCATGATAACGCCATACCACAAAAAGCGGTCAGCACCATCTGCAGCCGTAACATAATAGGTAGCACAAACGGGTACTAGACCGAAAAACACCAACACCAACACATCTCCCATCCCCATATAGGAAAGACAAGTGGTATAAAGAAAACAAAACAACACACACAACACACCGATGCCTACCATTTCCCATCCTCCATACAACACAAGAGGGAAACCGATGGCACACCCCATTACCGTCGTCAGACCGATGACCCGTCGCATAGCCGGCAATGTGACCCAACCTTGGGCACATGCACGTTTTGGACCAAGACGATGCTCGTCATCCGTACCTTTGGCAAAATCGAAATAGTCGTTGACCAGATTGGCATCTATCTGGAGAACAAAGGCAAACAAAAAACACAATATCGCGGGTATGGCGTCTGCCGACCATTGTCCGCCGACTGCATGCAATGCAACGCCTATCATCACCGGCACAGCCGCAGCAGTCAGCGTTTTTGGACGGGCGGCCAACACCCAAGACTGCAACGAATTGACTTTCACATTATCTTCCGTCATGGAACAAGTTTTTAGGATAGTTCTTGCAAAATTAGCCAAAACACATTACATTTGCAAATAAAATGTAGAGCAACAGCCCATGGAAGCATCAAGCGTAAGTCTCGACCTGATGGAATTTGTCGAGCAGAACATTCTCCCCAAATATGCCGGTTTTGACAAGGCACATCGTCTGCCACACGTCACTCGGGTCATCAAGTCTTCGCTCGACATAGCCAAACGCTTGGGGGCTGATGCCAACATGGCCTACGCCATCGCCGCCTATCACGACCTTGGACTTGAGGGCCCGAGGGCCATCCACCACATCACAAGTGGAAAGATAGTGCTCGCAGACAAGAGGTTGCGCAGATGGTTCACCGAAGAACAGATAAAAATCATGAAGGAGGCCGTAGAAGACCACCGTGCATCTGCCTCACACACACCTAGAAGCATCTACGGAAAAATCGTAGCGGAAGCCGACCGCGAACTGGATCCCGACATCGTATTCGCACGCATCGTAGAATATGGTATCGACCACTACCCAGAGAAAAACAAGGAAGAACAATGGCAACGGTTTGTAGACCATTGCGAGAATAAATATTCCAACCATGGGTATATCAAGTTGTGGATTCCCAATTCACCCAATGAACAGAAAATCAAAATCATCCGTTCAATCATCGCAGACAAAACCAAACTTCGGCAAGCCTTTGACAATGTCTTTGAGCAACACATTGAAATACAATAGCACATTTCTATCGTGGCAATTCTTACGCCCGTTCCGCCCATCGGTTTCGCATCATGCGGTGAATGTGAAAATGACATAAACAATTTGGACGTTTGACGAGAAAAGCGTACCTTTGCACCGCAATCGGAAACAGGTCTTCTCTACCCTCATACATCCGCTCTGCACACCCTATGGAAAAGAGGTAGAGAATGGCACTTATAGACGAGGTCATAGCATTCAAATATAAAGGTATTGGGGTTGTGCCGATTCGATCGGGATACTCATCAATTTAAAAACGAAAACCGAGAAGGTATCTTTTGTCAATGGCGGGCCACATAAATCCGTAAGGACTAAGCAATAGCCGGTGGATTACAAAGACGGAGAACTCTCAAATCTTGAATACTCGGAGTTTCATCACATCATCGGGCAACCCCTTTTTCTTTTTCCCCCACTTTCATCCGATTGGACGAAAGAGTTAGTATCCACCTACAAACAACCCATCCACATATGTTCTCTGGAATAGTAGAAGAAATGGCGACTGTTGTCGCAATAGACAAGGTGAAGGAAAATCTTGACTTCACTCTCACCTGCTCGTTTGTCAACGAACTGAAAATAGACCAAAGCATTGCACACAATGGAGTGTGCCTTACCGTAGTACGCATTAGTGGCGACACCTACACCGTGACAGCCATGAAAGAGACACTCGACCGATCAAACCTCGGTCTGCTCAGCGTAGGCGATAAGGTCAACGTAGAACGTTCTATGCTGATGAATGGTCGGCTCGACGGTCACATTGTACAAGGACACGTCGACGGTACGGCTGTCTGCACAGAAATGAGCGATTCTGAAGGATCGACCTACTACACCTTCACGTACGCCTACAACAAGGACATGGCCCGACGCGGATACTTTACCGTTGACAAGGGATCGGTGACAGTCAACGGCGTTTCGCTTACCGTTTGCCAACCGACAGAAAATTCCTTCACCGTAGCCATCATTCCCTACACACACGACAATACCAATTTCTGCAACATTGCAAAGGGAAGTGTTGTCAATATCGAGTTCGATATCCTTGGAAAGTACATCGCCAGACTGCAACAATTGGGATAGCACACACATATACTTTCGAGCGTCAAGAAAACCCGTCAAAACGCTAAAGTTTTGTTAAAAAAGGGAGTTGATACACTTTTTCAGCCATTCTGACGTTCGAAAGCCAACATTAAAAGGCAAAAAGTTTTGTACAAGCAGCAAAAAAGTATTACTTTTGTAATGTTATCCTGAATACAATCTTTTTACCTTATGAAGACTAATACCTATTGAGATGGGTGCCGGGCTCTGAGAAGCGCACGGCACTTTTTTTTATTTTCATAAGCAAGGCTTCATTCACAAAGCCATACCGCAAGAAAGATAAAAAATCATAAAGCATGGCCAATGATATAATTTTGACATCAATAGTAGAGTTATACCAATAGTAGAGTTATATATAGATTGGTTTTGAAATACGTTTCACAACCGAGAGCAACAACAAAAGAAAAAAGAATGAAAGACATACGCACCGTAATGATTGTTCTTCTGTGTCTGCTACTGCGCACCATCGAAGCAAACGCTCAACATGATTTCATCCGTCCCGTGACCGACGTCATACCCGGCGGATACAACTTCTGGGTCTATACCCCCACCGACTACTACTACACTTATGAGACCACACCTGTCATTATCTTCCTACACGGACAAAGTCTGTGCGGACGAGATATCAACCGCGTCAGACGATACGGCCCGCTCGATGCCATCGTCAGAGGACGGGAGATAGATGCCGTCGTTGTGGTTCCACAAAATCCAGGCGGTGCCTGGAATCCACAAAAAATCAATGACGTACTCGAATGGACAAAGAAAAACTACCCCTGTGATTCCACCCGTGTATACGTCATCGGAATGAGCCTCGGCGGATACGGCACCATGGATTTCGCCGGAACCTACCCCGACAAGATAGCAGCAGCCATGGCCCTCTGTGGCGGATGCACGCTAAAGGACAAAAGTGGCCTTGGCTATCTGCCTTTATGGATACTGCATGGCACCGCCGACCGCGCTGTACCCGTCAAGCAGTCGCAGACGGTGGTCAAAGAGTTGCAGGACGAAAACTGTGACCAGCGTCTCAGATACGACTGGCTTCCAGGTGCGTCACATGGTGCGTTGGCCCGGATTCTCTATATGAGAAAAACCTACGAATGGCTTTTCTCGCACACTACTATCGACCGTGAACGTCCAGTAAGACGCGATATTACCATCGACAATAGCGACCTCACACGTGCATACAACGACATGAAGAAAGGACTGCCAAGTCCAGAAATCATCTACGACAAGAGCATCACGGAAGACGAGGAAGAATAAGTGCCACCGAGCAGAAACATCACCATACAATAGTATCCACAGAAACATACCGAATTGTTTTGGATGGGGTTACAAAAAAAACGGAAACGGGAGATGACACAAGGGAACTTACCCCATTGTCATCTCCCGTTTCGTGTGTATTCAAAGCGTAATTTCGAGAATTTCAGTCGAAAGTCTTGAACGCATACCCTTGATCACGCAACCACTGCAATGCCGCAGGAAGAGCATAATGCAATTTGTCAATACTCTTGAGCGAGTCATGGAAGGTGATGATACTGCCATTACGAGCATAGCGTTTCACATTGTTGAGCACATCCTCAGCCGTCATCCATTTGGAATAATCACGTGTCACAAGATCCCACATCACAATACGGTACTTGCGCCGCAGCCAAAAATATTCGCTATGGCTCATACACCCGTGGGGTGGACGAAAGAGATGAGCATGAATGAGTGCATTTGCCTCGTTGGTATCATGAATATAGGTAGTAGACCAATGCTTGAAACCACCAAGATGGTGGAAAGTATGATTGCCTACCTGATGACCTGCATCAACAATCTGCCGATAGAGGTCGGGATATTTGCGCACATTGTCACCAACCATAAAGAAGGTGGCATGGGCATCAAACCTTGCAAGTGTTTCCAAGATGAATGGCGTAGACTCGGGTATCGGTCCATCGTCAAAAGTGAGATAGACAGCCCGTTCGGTCTTGCTCATCCGCCACAAGGCTCTTGGATATAGCCACCGCAGCCACAATGAAGGTTGTTCAATTATCATACTTTGTAAAAAACACGACCAAGCCTCTTCTCCCTTGCGGAAGAAGAGGCTGGCACAGTATTATCTTGATTTTTGTTCTACGCTCATCTTCGCACTACTCATCACCGTACTGCATCGGACGTCCGCCTTTCTGCAGATAACTGGAGTAAAGTATGCTAAGCGTCTTCTCCCACGATGCCGCTTTCTTGATATCGACAGAACGCATACTCTGAATGATACCTTGCATCATCATAAACTGACGCATGGCATCAATCTCCGACAAGGAGAAATTGGATGCAGAGAGCGACAAGTAGTAGTTGGCGTACTGCTCACAGTTGGTCCAAATAGTAGTCAAAGTCTCGCTGGCCTTCTTCTTATCGCCCAGCAACAGATAGTTGTTGGCCATCTCCATACCACCATTGAGATAGGTTACAGGAACATTGTATGCAGGTATCTTCTCTTCACTGAGTTTCATCACCTTGCGGGCCTTGTCAAACTTGTGTTCAGCGATGAGATGAGATGCTAGCGTATTGAGCATCAGGCGGTGCGTGACACACATACGTTTCACAGTCTCGTCGACATACACCCCAGGTTTGTCGATGCCACCCCATTTGAAGCGGTTCATGACATTGTAGTAGGTCTTTTCGGAATCGAAGTTGGAAGCACCGGGACGATTGGTCGTAAACGGCGTGATACGATTGGCAAGACCCTCTTGTACGAAGTTGTCACCGAGATTCATGTAATTGTCCGAGCCAACGGTCAAGGCAACATATACGGGGCGTACCCAATTGCTCTGCGAGAGTATCTCAAGCATCATCAGTTCACCCTTATAGAGTACACGTTTTCCTGCAAGCGAGATGACCATGTGGTCGGGGATGGTATCGCTGGCCATCATCATGCCACTACGACGCACTGCATCCTTGTCAATCTTGATATAGAGCGTATCGGAAGGTATGACGTGCATATCGGCATCCTTAGAGCGCACCCAGTACTTCATGACGTTCTTCACATCAAACGGTTCGTCACCGAACTGAGCCTTGGCAGCCGCAGGATTTTCGGCATAGAACTTGCGTACTTCGCTCTCCAATTCGGGATGTATCTCTACATACTCATTGGTACCCGAGCAGAAGTCAAGACGCGGCCACGTGATAGGCACGGAAGGTGAATTGTAAGCGGGACGCTTCATCTGGTCAATATACCAGTCGGTGTTCAAGTATGAGAGGTTGCAAACACGCGCGTCGGTACGCACACCCTCCACTTCCTGATTGTACCATAATGGGAAGGTATCGTTGTCACCATTGGTGAAAATGATAGGTGCGCCCTTGTCCTGCAGGGTCATCAGATAGTTCTGTCCGTAGTCACGGCAAGTGTATCGACCACTTCTGTCGTGGTCATCCCAGGTTTGCGATGCCATCTGGATGGGCACACCGAGACAGAGGATACCGACAATGGAGGCCAACACGGTCTCATGACCTTTAACCCACTTCTTGAGCAAGTCTATGATAGCCAGTACGCCGAGTCCGCACCATATAGCGTAGGCGTAGAACGAACCGGCATAGGCATAGTCACGTTCACGCGGTTGCTGCGGTGTTTGGTTGAGGTAGATAACGATGGCCAATCCTGTCATAAAAAACAGGAAGAACACCACCCAAAACTGACGTATACCACGTTGTCCACGGAAGGCTTGCCACAACAAACCGATGATACCAAGGAGCAAAGGCAGACAGTAGAACACGTTGTGTCCCTTGTTGGCCTTCAATTCATCGGGGAGTTTGCTTTGGTCACCATACAGAGCATTGTCTATGAAAGAAATACCTGTAATCCAGTTGCCATGTTCGGTTTCACCGCTACCCTGAATGTCATTCTGACGTCCGGCGAAGTTCCACATAAAGTAGCGCCAGTACATGAAATTCATTTGATACGACAAGAAGAACCGTATATTATCCCACTGGGTAGGCACTTTCACTGTAATCTGCTCACCACAACGGTCGTAGGGCACCTCACGGCCTTCTACTCCACCAAGCCAACTCTCATAGGCTTGTGCGTGGGCAGAACTGTGCATACGGGGGAAGAACATATTCTGTGCATATTCCACCTTATCCTTGTGGCTGACAACAAAGTAGGAATCCTTCTCGTCTTTGGAAGCCTTCTCTTTGCGCTGCCAAATGGGTGCTCCCTCTTTGCGTACGGGGAAACACTGGTTGCCTTCTACCTTGAGTTTCACCTGTGAAGTGTAGGCTTGACCATAGAACAACGGAGTGTCACCGTACTGGTCACGGCTAAGGTAACTGCCCAGTGTGAAGATATCCTCAGGGGAGTTCTGGTCCATCGGCGGATTGGCCGATGAACGGATGACGATAACCGCATAACTGGAATAGCCGATCATAAGCATCAACATACAAAGCAAGGCGGTGTTCTTGATACGGGCCGAGATATACGGGACGGCCTTCTTCTCGATGACCTTGCGACGGCTCAGCACGAAATAGAGCAAAGCCAAAACAACGATTCCGATAATGGCTGCCGACCATCCATAACCATAGAAGGGAATGCCGAGCATACCGACGGAAAGCGTAAAGGCTACATTCTGTCGCACGAAATTGCGGTCGACAAATGTCTCATAGATGGCCCATATCACGATAGACACGAGCAAGATGATGTAGATGATTTCACCTGTATTGAACGGACAGCCGAACACATTGACAAAGAGCAGTTCGAACCATCCGCCTACGGTGATAATGCCCGGCACTACGCCGTAAAGCACAGCAGCCACAAGCACGAACGATACAAAGAGCGCAAGGAGCGACCCCTTGAGTTCGATCTTGGGATAAAGCCGATAGCAGAACACAAGCACAATGGCCGGGATGCACAGAAGATTGAGCAAGTGTACACCGATGGAGAGTCCCGTCATGTAGGCGATAAGCACCAACCAGCGGTCGCTATGAGGTTCGTCGGCATGATCCTCCCACTTGAGGATAAGCCAGAACACTATAGCCGTGAAAGCCGACGAATAGGCATACACCTCTCCCTCGACGGCTGAGAACCAGAACGTATCGCTAAAGGTATAGATCAATGCACCTACCAATCCGGAAGCCTCGATGGCAATCATCTTGGCAACGGTCATGTTGCTCCAATCTTTCACTACCAGTTTGCGAGCCAAATGAGTGATACTCCAAAAGAGGAAGAGTATGGTTGTGGCACTGAGCAATGCGCTCATCGTGTTGACCATACGCGCCACTTGGGTAGCATCACTGGCGAAATGTGAGAACAGATTGGCCGTAAGCATGAAGAAGGGCGCGCCTGGCGGGTGGCCTACTTCCAGTTTATAGCCGGTTGTGATAAATTCGGGACAGTCCCAAAAACTGGCTGTCGGTTCGATGGTTGAACAATATACGAAGGCGGCCACAAGAAAGGTCAGCCACCCCAGCACATTGTTCACTAACTTGTACTGTTTCATTGATTATATGTAGAAATAGTTGTTATCGCTCATTCTCTTTGCATTACCGCAATGAAGGGCAATCAAGATTGTTCTGCACTAACCTTGCAAAGGTAGCAAAATAATACGATAGAACGTTTGGGGCTATACATACTTAATATATTTTAGCATTGCGGTGTCACATTCTCGAAACGTCGAGTGCATTCACCCTTGCCCACCGTCACCGCCTCCGTCATGTCCACACGTTCCGGCAATATGTCGACGTAACACTCTATGGGGAAGGTCGCCGTGTGCCATCAGTTCGATGGGACAACCGAAATAGCGTTCCAGTTCGTTCGGTGTCACTTCACGGGCAGGGTGATAGTGCAACGTGCGGTTGACACAGGCCACATCGCGCACGTTTTGCATGACCGACCCGATATCGTGGCTGACAATGACAACGGCGCAGTCGCGGTTGATCTGCCCGAGCAATTTGTACATCTGCTCCTGAAACCGCTGGTCGATATAGGTATTGGGCTCATCAAGCACCACTACAGAGGGACGCGACACGATGGCACGAGCCAACAACACACGCTGTAGTTGACCACCACTCAGTGCACCGATAGGCCGACGGGAATAGGTATCAAGGTCAAGGCGGTGCAACGTTTCTTCCACCTGCGCCAATTGGCTGCGGGTGTAAGACCTCAACAATGGTTTTTCGCGGCTGAGTCCTGAGAGTACCACATCGTAGACGGAGATGGGAAACTCGCGGTCAATCTGATTGTATTGGGGAAGATAGCCCATCGTAATTTCCTTCACCTCCTTGCCATCGCGGTAGTAGCGCACACTTCCTGTCATCGGACGCATCAATCCAAGCATCACCTTGACAAGCGTGGTTTTTCCACCGCCATTGGGACCGATAATGCCGAGAAAATCGTGGTCATACACCGTGAGCGATGCATCTTGCAAGGCCACATTGCGACCATAGGAAGCCGTCACACTGGTAAGTTCTATAATCGGAGTGCGTGTCATCTGAGCAATGTTGCGATTTTTACCATTTCCTTGTCCCAGTCATACCCCAAAGGATGTATAGAGACCTTCTTCGCACCTACACTTGTAGCCACCACCTCAACATTGCGGTTGGAAAACTCTTTCTGCACGAAAAACGTATGAACGTTCAATTTTCGTGCTTCAGCGATAGTTTCACTCAACTGCTTGGCACTGGGTTCCCGTCCTTCCTGTTCCATCGGAATCTGCGTCAGACGATAATCACGCGCGAAATAAGTGAGAATAGGATGATAGATGAGAAAAGCCGTCGACTTGTAGCGAGTGAGTTGCTCGCGTATTTGGGTATCCACATTGTCAATATCGGCCAATAGAGCATCGAGGTTTTTCCGAAAATACAGACTGTCGCGATTGTCTATGTTCGACAAAGCCCGATAGATATTGGTGGCAATCACCGAAGCATTGGTCGTGCTCATCCACGTATGAGGATCGGGCACACCTTCAGCGCTCAGCGCTGGTGTGATGCCTTCAGAGGAATCTATCACGATAGCATGTGGTGCATTGGCCTCAAGACGTTTCATCCATGTACGCTCGAAACCGATACTGCCCACTTTGATGTACAAGTCACTTTGTGAGAGATCGACCATCTGTTGGGCAGATGGTTCGTAGGTCTCGGGATTTCCACCGGCAGGCACCATAGTCTGCACCTGGAATTTGTCACCTGCAATGCGTTCTGTGAAGTACCGTAGCGGTTCGATGGTCACCGTGACGATGCGCCGTCCGGATTTTTTCTGCGACTGTCCGCAACCACAAAATACCACAGCAGCCAATAGTAGAAGATAAGAGATGTATTTGTTCATAACTGAAAAAATCTATGACACTAGCGATACACTGTATACCAACAACAGATATCGCAACAATTTTCCGATAGTGATGCTCACCATAGACACCACGACATTGGCCCGCATCAGTCCCAAGACGACGGTGATGGCACTTCCAAGCAGAGGAAGAAAAGCGAAAAAGCCCATCCATGCACCACGTCCGCCCATAAAACGCCGGGCCTTGTCGAGACTTTCCGGCTTGACGCGCAGATAGCGTTCTATCCACTCCACACGCCCCAAGCGCCCAACGCCATAGTTGAACATCGATCCGAGCACATTGCCTATCGTACCATAAACGACAAGTTGGGTGGGAGCCAATCCCTCCAGTTGCAAACCGAGCATAACAGCCTCGCTGCTAAAGGGAAACACGCTTCCCGCAAGAAAAGCTGCAACAAGCATCCCCCAGTAACCCCAGTTGAGCAAGAAATCGACTATAACATCCATACATTGTAGGCCGTGACCACAAGGGCCAGCAGAAGAAATACAAAAAATGAGATATTGGTAAGGCGCGTCCGCGTAAGCGACACATAGTGACCGACCAGGGGCGAGATGCTGACAATCAGCATACCCAAAAGACAATTGACGTGCTGCGGTTGCAGAAAGAGAAACGCTATCGTACACATCGCCATTGCAGTAAAAATCTCAAAGAGCATGCGTGTACGGATCTTGTCCATATAACTATTGCGATGGAAATGCACCACGCCGACAATGGAGAGCAACAACACAAGTGCGGTTGCCGACAATTGCTGACCACTCCACGGCAGTGACAAGGCCAACGGACGGAACTCGCCTAGTGCGAGAAAATGTGGAATCAACGCCAGCGGTTCACCCATGCAGACGTAGTATACTTCAGCAAACCAGTATGGCAGAAGTATCCCAAGCACCGAGGCAAAAAAGGTACGCAACGAACCAGCCATCACATTGGTATAGAGCAGTATCCAAAGTACAGGAACAAAGAACAATACCTGCACAAAACCTATGCTTGCAATACCCAGCATGAGAAAGGCATAGAAGATGTTTCCGACTGCACGTTTGTCTTGATAAGCCCGAAAGAAAAGCACATAGAAGGCTACAAGACACAACTGGACCCCACCATATACAGGATTGGCCAATAGAAATGTAGACATGGCCGACAACACTAGAAAGGTACACGACACCATACGGCTGTACACCCGTATGAGGGCATTGGCATTGTTGAGTTGCATCATCAGAAACGACGACACGGCCAACAAGGCGAACGATACCCACATCTGCCCCTCAAGCAGTCCGACGGCCAAGCATACGAGCACGACATACACGGCCGTCGCAGGCAGTGCCATCCGGCTCTCGGCTATCCTGTTCTGTAATCTTTTTCTTTGCATCTATCTTGTGGCGGGCTTTTTTGCCAATATCCTGCATTTTACCTGTCGTAAGCAAGACAATTGCGCGACATTACCCGCCTATACGCCCCTTTACAGGTCCTGGCCGATATCGCGGCGGAAATACTTTCCTGTGAATTCTATTTTCTGGGCCTCAGTGAATGATTTATTGAGGGCCTCCTCCTTGTCCTTGCCATACGAACTGACTGCAATGACACGTCCGCCTGCGGTGACAATATCTTCACCGGAGAAGGCAGTACCCGAATGAAACACGATAGAACCGTCTACCTGATCAAGTCCGCTGATAGTATATCCCTTCTTGTATGCCTGTGGATAACCACCGCTGACAAGCATCACGCAGACTGCGGCACGCTCATCAAATTCCACTTCGCACTGGTCGAGATTGCCATGGGCCACACCTTCAAAAAGATCGACAATGTCGCTCTTGAGACGCAGCATGACGGTTTCGGTCTCCGGATCGCCCATACGGCAATTGTACTCGATAACCATCGGTTCGCCATCGACATTGATAAGTCCGAAGAAGATAAATCCCTTGTAGTCGATACCTTCCTCAGCCAGTCCTTCTACCGTAGGACGGATGATACGGTCCTCCACTTTCTTCATCCACACAGCATCGGCAAACGGTACTGGAGAAACACTACCCATGCCACCGGTATTGAGGCCCGTATCATGTTCACCGATACGCTTGTAATCCTTTGCTTCAGGTAAAATTTTGTAGTGTTGTCCGTCAGTCAGTGCAAAGACAGAGCACTCTATACCACTGAGAAATTCCTCGATGACCACATGAGCGGAAGCATTGCCAAACATACCGTCGAGCATATCGCGGAATTCCTTCTTGGCTTCCTCCAACGTGGGGACAATCAGCACACCCTTTCCGGCGCAGAGTCCGTCTGCCTTGAGTACATAGGGAGCCTGTAGGGTTTCAAGAAAATGGAGTCCCTCTTCGATGGTCGTACCGTCAAATGTGCGATACTTGGCAGTCGGAATATTGTGACGCTGCATAAATCCCTTGGCAAAATCCTTGGAACCCTCCAATACTGCACCAGCTTTCGACGGACCAATGACAGGAATAGATGCAGTACGCGCATCAGCACTGAACTCATCGTAGATACCCTTGACCAACGGATCTTCTGGACCTACCACCACCATATCAATAGCATGCGACACGGCGAAATCCTTGAGGGCTTCGAAATCGTCGGCCTTGATAGCGACATTTTCTCCACTCGAGGCGGTTCCGGCGTTACCCGGAGCGACAAAGAGTTTTTCGACTTTCTTACTTTGGGCGATTTTCCATGCCAGGGCGTGCTCACGGCCGCCACTTCCCAACAACAGTATATTCATTGTACTAATTCTTGATACGCTAATTTCTATCAACAAACCGAGCCTACGGTTTTGTCTGCAAAGATACTACATTTACACGGAAACAATACGTACACAACATATTTTTGTTAAGTGACGGTAAAAAAATCAGAGACAGGGTTTATAGGCAGAAAGCATCTCACGGATAGCCTTAGCCCTCTCAGCACTAAGTGGTTGCACACCTTCGAGAGGATAGGTCAGACCGAGTTGACTGTACTTGAACGTACCGAGGGTATGATAGGGCAATATTTCTATCTTCTGCACCACATCATAGCGTGCCACGTGTTCACCGAGTCGACGTAGCCACTCATCATTGTCGGTCAACCCGGGCACCACCACATGGCGTATCCATGTACTGATACCCCGCCGCTGCAGTTCGTCAAGAAATTTCAGATTGTTGTCTTGACATTGCCCCGTAAGACGCGGGTAAAGGTTGGAATCCATGGTCTTGATATCAAGCAACACCAAATCGGTATATTGGAGTATCTCAAGAGCGCGCGGCGTACAATAAAATCCACTGGTATCAAGCGCAGTATGAAGACCTTCAGCCTGACACAACGCGAAAAATTCTGCCGCAAACTCAGCCTGCATGAGCGGTTCGCCGCCCGAGAGCGTCACCCCGCCGTTCTTGATAAAACTGCGGTAGCGCAACACCTCATCGAGTAGTTGCCGAGGGGTCAGTTCGTACTGGCATGTGGCCTGTGGATTCCAGGTATCGGGATTGTGACAAAACTGACAACGCAAAGGGCAACCCTGCATGAATGCTACAAATCGTATGCCCGGTCCGTCGACCGTGCCAAAGGTTTCCAAGGAGTGTATTCTGCCTATCGTGTCCATTTCGAAGGGTTTTCAAACCGACGAAAGCCATATCCTTCCTACAATCAGGAAGCAGATGGCTTTCGTGGTAACAGCAAATAAGATATCTGCAACAATCAGGGCTACATACCCTGATTGATGGTACGCGAGAGCACATCGAGTTGCTGCTCACGGGTAAGTTTCACAAAGTTCACGGCGTAGCCGCTGACACGGATGGTGAGTTGCGGATACTTCTCAGGATGATCCATAGCATCGAGCAGAAGTTGTCGGTCGAAGACATTGACATTGATGTGCTGGCCGCCATGAGGAGTGAAGTAGCCATCAAGCAACGACACAAGGTTGGTAGCCTGCATATCCTTCTCCTTGCCGAGGGCCGAAGGAGCAATAGCAAAGGTATAGGAGATACCGTCGCGAGAATGTTGGAACGGCAGTTTGGCCACTGACGACAATGCAGCCACAGCACCCTTCACATCACGGGCATTCATAGGATTGGCACCCGGAGCAAACGGCACTCCCTTCTGACGACCGTCGGGAGTGGCACCGGTATTGCGGCCATAGACCACATTCGAAGTGATGGTGAGCAGGCTCTGTGTGGGAGTAGCCTCACGGTAGGTGCGGTGCTGACGCAGATACTCCATGAATGTTTCGGTGATATCGACAGCGATAGTGTCTGTCTCCTCATTGTTGTTGCCAAAGGGTACATACTCACCGTCCTCAATCTTGTAGTCGACAGCCAGTCCGGTCTCATCGCGTACAATGCGCACCTTGCAATGTTTCATGGCAGCGATAGAGTCTGTGACGATAGAGAGACCAGCGATACCTGTGGCACGTGTACGCTCCACATCACCATCGTGCAGCGCCATCTCAAATGCCTCGTAATCATACTTGTCGTGCATATAGTGGATGATCTTGAGAGCATTGACATAGGTCTTTGCCAACCACCGCATCATCTGCTCAAACTTGGGCATGAATTCCTCGTAGGTGAGGTAGTCGCCTGTGATGGGAGCAAAGCGGGGGGCTACCTGCTGACCGGTCATCTCGTCGCGACCACCATTGATAGCATAGAGCATACACTTGGCGAGGTTGGCGCGAGCGCCGAAGAACTGCATCTGCTTACCTATCTTCATCGGGCTTACGCAGCAGGCAATACCATAGTCGTCGCCAAGATCAGTACGCATGAGGTCATCGTTCTCATACTGTATAGCGCTGGTATCGATGCTGACCTTAGCGCAGTATTTTTTCCAAGCCTCAGGCAAGCGCTCACTCCAAAGAACTGTGAGGTTGGGCTCGGGCGACGGACCCATATTATACAAGGTGTGGAGGAAACGGTAGTCTGTCTTGGTGACCATCGAACGTCCGTCTATGCCCATACCACCAAGAGAGGCTGTTGCCCAAATGGGGTCACCGGAGAAGAGGTCGTTGTACTCCGGAGTACGAAGGAAGCGCACGATGCGCAATTTCATGATCATCTGGTCGATGAGTTCCTGTGCTTCCTCTTCGGTCAATGTGCCGTTCTTCAAGTCGCGCTGAATATAGATATCGAGGAAGGCGCAGACACGTCCGAGCGACATAGCGGCACCATCTTGATCCTTCACGGCACCGAGGTAGCCGAAATAGGTCCACTGCACGGCTTCGCGAGCATTGGTGGCAGGCTTGGTGACATCAAATCCATAGGCAGCGCACATACGTTCAAACTGCTTCAAGGCCTGCACTTGCTCACTGATTTCCTCGCGATGACGCACGATTTCCTCAGTGAACTCTTGTATGTCGATACGTTTGAAATAGCGTTTCTTCTCCTCGATGAGGTTAGCCGTACCATAGAGGGCGATACGACGATAGTCACCAATAATGCGACCGCGGCCGTAGGCATCGGGCAGACCGGTGATAATATGAGCGTGACGGGCGGCCTTGATATCGTCGTTGTAGGCCGAGAACACGCCCTCGTTGTGTGTCTTGCGATATTTGGTAAAGATGGTCTTCGTGGCGGGATCAAGTTCATAGCCATAGGCTTGAAGGGCCTTCTCCACCATACGGATACCGCCTTTGGGGAAGATACCGCGCTTCAGAGGAGCATCCGTCTGCAGTCCGACGACCACTTCGCTGTCCTTGTCGATGTATCCTGCGCCATAGGTATCGAGACTTTGGGGCAGTTTGGTTTCGGCATCATAGATACCCTTCTCGCGTTCTACCTCAAAGAGGCCGGAGAGAACATTCCAAAGTTTCTTTGTCTTCTCGGAAGGTCCTGCCAAGAATTGTTCGTCACCGTCATAGGGCTCGTAGTTTGCCTGAATAAAGTCTCTTACGTCAATCTCGTGTTTCCAATTGGAACCACGGAAGTCTTGCTGAAGATCTCTTAATACCATATTCTTTTTGATAATGTGGTTGATGAATAACTGGTACAAAGGTACGATTTTCTGTCCAATTGGACAAGTGTAAGTGTAACCTCCGTTACAAAATCATTATTTATGAGTATACCGCAATGGAGGGGATAACAATCCGTGAAGCAAATTCTTGCCTATCACATTTTTTATCCTTAATTTTGGAGATACATTCAAAACTATCACAAAAATGAGAAAAACATTGTTAACCTTCCTGTCCACACTTTTGCTACTGCCCTGCGTGGCAAAAACAGTGCAGAAAGTGATATTGATTACCGTAGACGGTTATCGGTGGCAAGAATTGTTTGGGGGTGCTGACTCCGTACTGATCAATGAGAAACAATTTGGTGAGGTCGAAATCATGAAAAAAGACTATTGGAAAGACAATCTCATAGAGCGGCGCAACACACTGATGCCCTTCACCTGGAATTTCATTGCCAAGAACGGTATCATCATCGGCAACCGCAACCAAGGATGCACGATGGATGTCACCAACAAGATGTGGTTCTCCTACCCCGGCTACAATGAGGATTTGTGCGGACATGCCGACGATGAGCGCATCACCAGCAACGATGCCTTCCCCAACCCCAACGTGACCGTCTTCGAAGCCGCCAACAATACCGACAAATACAAGAACTCGGTGCTGTGCTTCGGAAGTTGGGAGCGATTCATCGAGATATTCAATGAGAAGAGAAGCGGGCTGGAAGTGAACGCCCACTACCGTCACGCCCTTTCGAAGACTCCGACAGAACGAGAGAAATATCTTGACAAATTACAGGAAGCCTGTCCCAAGTACTGGGACGGAGAGCGATTCGACTTCCTTACCCACGAGTATGCCCTTGAAGCCATGCGCTCTCGCCATCCCAAACTGCTCTTTATCGGATATGGTGACACCGACGAATGGGGCCACGCTGGCAACTACCGTCTCTACCTTGATGCGGCACACAGCACAGATGCCTATCTCAAAGAATTGTGGGAACTCATCCAAAGCGACCCCTTCTACAAAGACCAGACTACCGTCATCGTCACCTGCGACCACGGACGTGGCGACACCGACATCAACGCCTGGCGCGACCACGGTGAAGAGACCGCACACTCCGGACAGACTTGGCTGATGGCTTTCGGCAAGGGTATCCCCGCCAAAGGCGTACTGACCTCCGGACAGTACTACAACGCACAGATAGCACCGACCATCGCCAAATTGTTGGGTATCACGTTCCGACCTCAGCACAAAGGCGTTGGTTCACCCATCACATTCTAAGGACGACAAAAAGAACAACTTGGTACGATGAAACTACAAGAAGGAGCATACGAAAATCTAATCACCCAAGCACTGCAAAACGACATACAACAAGCCTCAACCGACGGTTTTGTCTGCAAAGAAGACGATATCGACGAAGCCGAGTCGCCCTCTATGTTAGCCGAGCATGTGCGCAAGATGGTCTGCAACCGACTTTCCGACGAAAACTTGTCGACCGAAGAGCGCGTGGACTTTGTCAACCGCCTGATTGACTTTCTCGGAGAAGAGAAAGAAGACAAGATTGTCGAAGAACGTAGAATGCTCTCTGCCGTAGTTTCCAAACAAGAAAACGCACGACTGAAGGCTACCGGACAAGAACCGATACGCCCGCTCACAGGATTTCGTATCAGCAATCTCTTCACAGGCGGACAAAGCAAGGTGCCGCTAAACGCCGAGATAGAGCGCGATATCGAAAGTGCAGACAACATCTACTTGATTGTATCGTTTCTGAAACTATCAGGTCTCAACCTCATCTACGACAGACTGAAAAAGTTTTGCGAAAACGACAACCATAGACTGCGCATCATCACGACCACCTATTGCGGTGTCACCGAAGCCAAAGCGGTAGAGCGGCTTGCCCAATTACCCAATACGGAAATCCGGATATCCTACAATGCACAGATAGAACGACTCCACGCCAAATCATATATTTTCGAGCGGAATTCTGGCTTCAGCACCGCCTATATCGGTTCGTCCAACCTATCGAAATCAGCCCAAACCGATGGATTGGAGTGGAACATCCGTGTGACAAACACCGAGAACCCCCATATCATCAAGACGGCGCTGGCTACCTTCAATCTCTATTGGAATAGCCATAACTTCGAAGACTACAACGATGGCGGCGCGGAGAAACTCTACCGCGAACTGCAGAAGGAAAGCCAACCGGCCGGCCATACTGCCGGAACACTAGTGAAGTACGCCTTGCTTCCCCACCAGAAACAGATACTCGACCGACTGGCCGCAGTCCGCGAAAACGGCATCAGAAGAAATCTTGTCGTGGCCGCCACGGGTACAGGCAAGACGGTCGTATCGGCATTCGACTACAAACTGTTCACAGAAACCCATCCGCACCACGCTCGCCTACTCTTTGTGGCCCATCGTCAGGAGATACTCGTACAGTCGCGCAATGCCTACAGAAGTGTGCTGATGGATGCCAATTTCGGCGATGTATGGGTAGGACAATACAAGCCGGACAACGGCATCGGTCACCTATTCGTATCCGTACAGACCTTCAATGCCAAGTACGAGGAGATATTCAGTGCCCTACCACACGACTACTATGACTATATCGTCATCGACGAGGCTCACCACCTTGTAGCCGACAGTTACCGCAAGATACTGACTCACTTCTCCCCCAAACTGCTGATTGGACTTACGGCGACACCTGAACGTATGGACGGCGTAAGCCTGTTGCCTGACTTCGACGGACAAATCAGCGCCGAAATACGTTTGCCCAAGGCCTTGGACGAAGGTCTGCTTACTCCTTTTCAGTACCTCTGCATCAGCGACAACACCGACCTGACCGACGATGACCTGATGCAAGGCAGCAAGTATGTCGCCACCAAACTGACCGAAAGGCTCTGCAACCGTGAGCGTGTCGGTCTCATCATCGACCGCCTCAGATATTACCTTCCAGACGAGACCCGTTGCAAGGCTCTCGGATTCTGCGCCACGAAGGAGCACGCACGGTATATGGCGGAGAGTTTCAATGCATACGGACTGAAGGCCGACTACCTGACTACCGACAGAGACAGCGACCGTGACAGACTCAATCGTCAACTGTCCAGGGGAGAGATCAACTATCTCTTTGTGGTTGACATCTTCAATGAAGGCATCGACATCCCCTCGGTAGACACCGTCCTGTTTCTTCGCCCTACGGAGTCGCTGACCATATTTCTGCAACAATTAGGCCGAGGCCTACGTCTGTACCCCGGCAAACAACTGCTCACCGTCTTCGACTTTGTGGCGCAGCTCAACAAGAAGTACGACTTCACCAGCCGCTTCCGCAGTCTGATGGTAAGGAAAGACAAGAGCGTGGTAGAGCAGATACAAAACGGATTTACCCTGCTTCCCCATGGCTGCACCATCCACATGGAGGAAAAAGCCCAACAACACGTCCTCGACAATATCAAGGCTGCGATATACAACAAGCGAAGACTGATACAGGAACTTCACGGTTACGACCACTGTCCAACACTGCGCGAATTTATCGAGAACAATGGACAGGACGTGCGCGTCATCTACAAAGGCAACAACTGTTGGAGTAGCCTCAAGCGCGAGGCGGGCCTCTGCTCTTATCCTACCGACGAGAATACCCGACGCTATGAGAAAGGCATCGGCAATCTTGTACATGCCAACAGTGCGACATACCTGCACTTCATCAAAAAGACATTATCCCACCTTGATGCCATCACCTTTGCCGACGAGCGGGAAAAGACCTTCGGCATCATGTTGTACTACACGCTCTACCTTGACCGTATCGGAAAGACTGGGTTCGGCAGCATAGAGGAGGCCATCGCACGGCTCGCTGACTATCCGGCGTTTGTCACCGAACTGCAAGAACTGGTCGACTATCTCTTGGAGCATCTCGAAATGAAAACCTTCGCTGTAGGCGAAGGACTACCCGTCGCCTTGGAACAATACGGATGCTATACACGCGAAGAGATCTTCGCCATCTTTGGCCGTCAGACCGCCGACAAGAAAATGCAAGGATGCGTAGCCGGCGTCTTCAACATAGAGGAACGCAACACCGAACTGTTCTTTGTCACACTCAACAAGTCTGACAAGGATTTCTCTGCATCGACCATGTACGATGACTATGTCGTAAGCGAAAACCAGTTTCACTGGAAATCACAAAACACAGACACTCACAAGGGCCGAGGCAAGCGGTTTGTGGAGCAGGCCAAAAACAAGAAAAAGTTTCTGCTCTTTGTCCGGGAATACAAGCGCGACGGTTTCGGCAATACATGTCCATTCTATTGCTTCGGCTTGGTCGACTACATCTCATCCCGCGATGACAAACCTATGAGCATAGACTGGCGTATGCACCAACCCATACTGCCACAATTCATCAATGCCGTATAACACTATGAAAACAATACACGTCGTAGCCGCCATTATCCGTGATACTGAAGGTCGTTACTTCGCCACCCAACGGGGCTATGGCGAATGGAAGGACTGGTGGGAATTTCCCGGTGGAAAAACAGAAAGCGGCGAGACCTCCGTTGACGCGCTGAAACGCGAGATTCGGGAGGAACTGGCCGCTGAAATCATTGTCGGCGAAAGGTTCTGCACCATAGAGTACGACTATCCGCAGTTTCACCTCTCTATGGAGTGTTTCTTGTGTACATTGGCCTCCTGCGCCCCTACCCTACTCGAGCACGAGGACGCTCGATGGTTGTCGCCCCAAAATCTTGACACAATAAAATGGCTTCCAGCCGACCGGGAAATCATCGATCGGCTGAAAGCCACGCTGTAATGTCCTATCTTTTCTTCTTGCTCACCTACTTTTTCTTTTTGCTTTCCTTGGCGTCGAAGCGATAGGTGAATTTCAGTTCGGCATAGTGGTGCATATAGTCGTGCGAGGTCTCAGACCGCTGATACGACGTGTAATTGCTGTAGTAGGTATTGTCCTTATTGAAGATATCGTCTACATCCAAGGATAGCCAACACTTGTTTTTGTTGAAATGGTAATCTACGGACGCATTGGCCAATATACGGTGGCCGTTCATCGCAGTGGTCAGATAACCTGAGCGGAAAAGATCCTTTACGCTGAAATAAAAGGAGAAGGGTTCCATTTTTACACGACACCGAACACCCAAACTATTTTCAAGGGGGTGAGAATTGTATGATGTGGCATCGTAATGGTATCTGTTCCATTCCAGTTTGTCGTAGAGCGTCAACTGGACTTTTTCCACCTCATAAGACAGTTCCAAGTCTTCATTGACACCAAGCAGTTTCTGATGGTTGAGACTGGGAATAGCGTTGGCATCATCATTGTCGAGAATCGTAAGGAAGCCATAAGACTGAGAGGTCGTGAGACTAAATTTGCTCATCAACCGGAAGTCTACGCCAAGTCCTTGATCGTAATTGAAACTGAACTTCCATTCGTCACCACCCTTCACATTCATAGGTGTTGTGGTATAGACACCGGTCTGAGAGTTGTAGTGGTAGAGGGTAGACAAAGGATGGATTGCTTTGTTGTACGACGCTTCCAGTCCGAGAACAATCTGCTTGCGAAGCCACATACGGTGATAACCAAACGTAGTGGTATGGTTGTGCGTATTGCCGAGCCGGCCATTACCGGTACTGATGCTCATCGGGTCGGTGGTATCGCGGAAACCGAAGGTTTGAGTCAATTGAGGCACTGTGGTATTGTAGGAGAACGAAAGATCCATACTGCGTACACGACTCATTTTCCACTTCAAGAACAACGATGGCGTATAAGCGTGTGTATTGCGCACTGTGGCTGTATCGAGTTGGCCGTACTGATACTTGGCATCCTCACGAGTGGCAGTCCAAGCAAATTTCGGCATAATCATCAACTGCTTTGTGGGCGAAATGGTACTCTTCAGCGTGAGACGGTTGCTCCAACTGTGCACATGGGCATCCTTGTGGTTGTCGTAGTCGGGCGTAGTGGGCAAATTGTCGTTGACCAGTGCCTCGTCGGTATCGGCAAAGACATTGCGCTGCGTGCGATAGCGGTTGTAGGTCACGTTGTCGCTCAGATTGAGATAGATTTTCTTGGTGGCCCAGTAATCGAACGTGACACCGAGCGAAGACTGCAAGTCATGATTTTTGTAGTCGAAATGCTGCCATTTGTTCTCATCGTATCCCTCGCGCAGATATTCGAGTGTGCGATGATTGTAGGTATCTGTATTTTCTCCGCTGACCTGCGTATTGCCACTCACGGTGAAAGAACCTTTCTTGCCCAAATAGTGCGACCACGTATAGTTGAGCGAGAGCATCCGCTCTTGCCCGTCCTTGGTCTGATAATTGCGGTTGCGCGAAATGATATGTTCATAGAGTGCTTCACCAGGTTTGGCCCCCAAGACGGCTGCAAGCGCATGGTACTGGAACTGACTGGGGTCGTAACTGTATGAAGCACCTTCTTCCGTTACCATGCCGTGGGTCTTTCCGTACGAAGCACTGGCCTCGACATTGATACTGTTCAGCGAGTCGGTGTAGGCGAAGAGATTGGCCCACATCAGCGGATTGATTTTATGATCATAGTTATGGGTACTCGACAGAGACAAGGTTCGGTCTTGGTTGGGGAAGAAGGTCTCGGTAGACGAACTGTTTGTACCCCAACCGTCACTATGACCAAAGTTGGCACTGATGTCGAAACTATTGTTCGAGAGGTTCTCCGTCCCATTGGTCTGCCAGTTGTGCTGATAGTTGTAAGACCCATTCTGGCTTTTTCCGTCGTTGTCGACATTGCGGTTCATGGTACGCCGCATGGTACGCTCCACATAGCGGTTGGCATTGTTGGCCTGCACATACACCAGTTGCGGATCGTGATCACTGAGTTTGCTGGCGTTCAGGTCAAACAGATAGCGTTTCGCCGTCTGGTAAGCAGCGCTGACTTCGCCATACCATTTGTCGAGAAATCCCGGTTTCACCTCAATGTCGAGCACATTGTCTTCATCGCCATCATCGTTGCCCGTATGCCGGGCCAGTTCCGATTTCCGGTCATACAGTTTTATTTTCTTGGCTACCTCAGCCGGCAACTGTCCCACGATATTGTCGCCGCCAAAGAGATTCTTTCCGTTCATCATCAGACGTATAGGCTTGTTTCTCCAGTAGAGTTGGCCATTCCGATTTTCCACCCCGGGCAGTTTCTTGATAAGTTCATCGAGTCGTGCCCCTTCCTTCAGTTTGAAAGCATCGGGATTGAACACAATAGTATCGCCCGACATCGTAATGCGCGGTACTTTGGCAGTGACCTCCACCTCGCGCAGCATCAGTGCGGTAGGTTGCAACTTGACCGTACCAAGATCGGTAGTGTCGTTCACATCCTCTCCATACGAATAGTCCACCTTACGAGAGTTTTTGTATCCGATCATGCTGAAGGTGAAAAGTATGCGGCCTTCCCATCCGCTTGATATAATAAAGCATCCCGTACTGTCTGCCGTGGCAGACATTTGCATACTCCATCCCGGTTGCGGATTGACCTCGCTGCTGATACTTGCATTGGCCAATGGTTCACCTGTTTCCGCATTGACCAGTTTGCCCTTAAACCAATCGGCGTGGCAAACCGCAACATTCGCTAAACAGAGGAATATCAGAAGGAGTAATTTTCGAGTAATGTGTTTCATACGACTTACATTATATATAAATAAATAAGTATCCACAGCAAAACGTATCCTTACATTTTACCTTCCATTTGCGCTATACTTGTTACGCAACAAACAAAATTACATATTTATTCCACGCCAAGCAAACTTTTGCTTTTTTTTTCGAAAACGACAAAACAAAATGCATCGCCACCGAAACTTCATCACAAGTCTTTAGGTATGGATACGATATCACATTTTCATACGATACTCGGTGAGAAAGCGGAGTGGTAAGGAGAGTCCTAGAAAAGGGTTCCGCCGGGGGAATGCCGACTGAACCCTTTTCGGTAATTAGGAAACAGTAAAAACTGCTAAGTGACGATAAAAAAATAACTTGGTACGATTTGGAAACTATGAAATACATATTTGGACGGTTGTCCGGCTTATCTTTTTGGCTGTTTTTGCCTCTTTCATCGGTCACATAGCCCGCTATGCTCCCTCTTCAAGAGACAAAAACATCTCAAAAATATAAGCCGCAAATCATACCAACTTATTTTTTCACCGTCACTAAAAAGCGTTCTACAACCACGCTCCAAACCTTGCGCATGGCAAGGGAGCGGTGTAGTAGTAGTTTTGGTCGTTGCCGTTGTCGATGAAGTTGACCTTCTTCATACCAAAGAACGGGAGGCCGGAAGGAAACACACGGGTAAAATCGGTGACACCTCCCACGAGAGCCGGACTACCAGACTGCAAATGGAAATTCCAGGCCTTGTCGTATGTCAGGGGAGCACCTTTCTCCACGTCGTCTACCTCGCAGTTGACATTCATTTTCTCACTCTGCTTGAAATTCGCGAAGAGGGGATTGTACTCCCCTGCCGCAAGACTCTTGATATCGGAATCAAACCAAATGCCGAGACTTGCATTCTTCGCCATCTGCGTCACACCCGTCTCTGTGGAAGCAAAATAGTAGTTGGGGGTGAGACGGCTATTCTCCATGTCCACGCCGTCTTGCTTGGGTTGTTTCAGACCGAAACGGCAATCGTAGATGAGGTTGTTGACAAACACGGGCTTAGCGGCCTTCTCTACCCATACGCTACCACCTTTCTTGTTTTTGGAACGACGCCAACCGCAGTTGACAATGGTATTATTGTAGGCGGCCATCTCGGTGAGGGGAACGGTCTCACTATTGCCGGCATTGGAGAGTTTGAAAGCATTGGTGCAAGCATTGTAGATGATGTTGTTGGCAATATCGAGTTTACAGCCAGACTTCACGTTGATGGCTTCGCCACCATCGGCAGCATTGCCACTATCGGCAAAGACATTGTTGATGATGATGCCATTGCCACCGGTGAAATAGGTTTGGTCGTTGTAGTTGTCGTGAAAGAAGCAACCGTCCATCACAAACTTGCCATTCACATTGCAGAAATGAAAGGCGGGCACGCCACCGTCGATGGTGGTCTTGAAAAGTTTGTTCTGAAAGGAGATAGAACTCTCCGTAGGTGTGGCTCCGGCATAAGCGATATCCACATG
Source organism: Flexilinea sp. (assembly GCA_963653995.1). Lineage (GTDB taxonomy): Bacteria > Bacteroidota > Bacteroidia > Bacteroidales > Bacteroidaceae > Prevotella. The sequence continues at coordinate 79,732 of CAVJZJ010000003.1, read as the reverse complement.
ACGCAGTACCACCTCCTCGGAATTGTAGCCGCAGATGATGCCGCCCCAGTCCTCGGCCTTCTTGGTGTCAGAGGTGAAGGTGACGGGCTTCTCCTCGGAGCCCATGCAGTAGAGGTTGCCAAGCACCACGATCTCGATGGGCACCTGCACAGCCGACTTACAGGTGACGGTCACACCCGGTTCTATGTAGAGCGATGTACCCACGGGTATCTCCACGCTCTCGCTGAGGGTGGTATCCTTGGTCCACACCACGGAACCGACAGGATATTCTGCCACATCGGTCTTCACCACGTCGGTGGAACCTTTATTGGTATTGTCACTGCTACTGTTGTTGTAGTCGTAAGGATTGATATTGTCGTTCTCGCAAGAGGTGGAGAACAATGCCGTTGCAGCCAAGGCGAGCATACAGGCGAAAGTATTGAGCTTTTTCATTTTTTAAAATCCATTTTATCAAAGGCGTAAGCCCCTAATTATTAATTGCAAATTATAATTTGTATCTTACTCCCAATAGGAAAGTCCTACCGTATTTGTACGTTCCCACGATGGTCTTGTCGCTCGTCTGTCCCTCATATTCCAAATTACTCTGGTTCACGGTCTTGAGATAACGTTCGCGCTTTGCATCGAGGAGATTGTTAGCCTTGAGGAATACGGAGATGCCGTTCTTGAATTGCTTCTCGGCACTGAGGTCGAGACTGAACATAGCCTTGTCCCATTGGTCGGCATCCTTGAAAGGCGACACGAGGGCGAGTTTTGTACCCGTGTAGGAAGCCGCCAATTGTGCGTTCCATCCGTTCTCTGTATCCTTATACAATAATGAGAGATTGGCGGTATGCGGAGCCTGGTTCACCAAGGGACGGGTCTGCATTACCCCAGTCTTGTATTCGGCACTACCCTCCTGATACTCACGCTTGGTGGTGGTGATCACAGAGTGGGTATAGGTGTAGTTCGCCTTCACACCGAAGTGTCGGATATACTTGATCACATCTATCTCGAAACCCATGTTCTTGGCGTTGCCGAGATTGTCGGGCATATAGTAGGCATCGGTTCCGGCACCAATCTTTCCGTCGGAGGTGACGAACACCTGCTCGATAGGATCCTTGAGATACTTGTAGAACACGCCTGCCAGTATCTGTTCTGTCTTGCTGGGGAACCACTCCCACCGCAGGTCTATGTTGTCGATACGGGCACGCATCAAGTTGGGATTGCCCTTTTCCTGATACTCCTCGCCCATCAGCTGGTAAGGCACAATCTCGTAGAATCCTGGGCGATTGATGCTGCGATAGTAAGAGAGGCGCACGTTCATCTTCTCGTTGGGTGTCCACTTGATAGATGCCGACGGAAGATAATCCCAGTAACTCTGTTCACCCACCTGTCCCATATTGCGGAACTTCTGCAGCATGGTGTAGATCTGGTTGGTGTGCTCGGCGCGGAAACCGGCATACAACTCGCCCCACTTGCTCTTCACCGTTACCATGGCATAGGCGCCACCGATATGTTCCTTAGAGTCGTAATTGAGTTGGGATGCTTGTGAGTATGGAGTCTTGCAAGTCCACTCGACGTTGGCGAACTGGTCGAAGCCGTTGCCGTCTAACTGCTGCGAGATATCGGCAGGGTTGAAGATATAGGAGTAGTAGCGATTGCTGCGCTCCTTGCGGCGATACTGCGCTCCAGCCTTCCAGAGGGCATCGACACCGCTACCGAAATGTGTGTCGTAAGAGAGGTTGATGTAGCCAGCCCAATCGGTGTCCTTATTGTGCTGGTATCTGCGCTCGGCACTCTTGGGCAGGGTCTTCTGTATGTTCTTGTTGCTGCTCCAGAGCGAACCGTCCACACCATCGGTGGCTTGCACCGTATTGGTCAAGGTGACGTAAGTCCGGTCGGGGTCTTCCTCCTTGGCTTGGGAAAAAATGCCCGACCAGTCGAGGGTAAAGTCCTTGGTAAGATGATGTGTGCCCTTGAGGTTGGTGGCAAAAATGCTCTGCGTCTGTGAAGAGGATCGGGTCTCATCGTCCTGTGTATAGGTATCATCACCGATGTACTCTGTGCTGATACTATTGTTGTATCGGATGCCTTGTGAACGTGTGCGTATATACATGTTGTACCATTCCAGTTTGTGGTCACCCAACGTTAGGTCGAACTTGGCATGTGCTCCTGCCGTAAGGTCGTGGATGCTGTAGTAGCGGTGCTGCAGACTGGATATATACATGGCCTGCTGTCCCGAAGCCATCTTCACAGAGTTGTAGGTACGCTCAGTACCGCGGAAGATATTTTGCAGACTTCCAGCGAGCATCACGCCGAGACGATCGTGCCAAAAGCGGTTGCCTACGGAGAGCCCGCCAATGAAATTGGGCGCTGGTATAGAATGACTTTTCACCCGCGTAGGTCCGTTCTTGAAATCATTCATCGATGCCTTGTATTCCGACCCGAAAGTCTCATAGGGGGCCTTCTTGGTATAGTCGCCGCGATTGCTGGAGAGATAGTTGCGACTGCCACTCCAAAAATAGTCGGTGGTACCCACGGCAGCATTCGCCTGGAGTTGGAAGTGTGACGGTGCGTCCTTCATCACCATATCCACCACTCCACCAGCAGCATCGCCTTCCATGTCGGCAGTCAATGACTTCGACACCACAAGTCGGTCCATCAGGTCAGAAGGAAAGATATTCAAGGGAATGTAGCGGTTCTTGTCGTCGGGACTCGGAATCTTCACACCATTCACCAATGTGTAGTTGTATCGTTTGTCCATACCTCGGAGTATGGCGTAAGATGCCTCGCCGGAAGCATCGCGCTCCATCGTCACACCCGACACGCGCTGCAATACGCTCGCCACGTTCACGTCAGGCGAGAGTTGTATACTCTGTTGGCTCATCACGTTGAGCACGCCCGTGGCAGTCTTCTCCAAATCGATGGCCGAGCGGTCGCTGCGGTACTCCTTGTGTCCGACCACTACCACCTCACCCAATTGTTGAGTATCCTCATCCATAGGGATGTCTACCTTGTTTTTGCCGGCCACATCGACCACAATCTCCTTGGTCTTGTACGACATGTAGGAGACGATAAGCGTAAATCGTCCTTTATCGGGCAACTCATGCAAGGTAAATGTACCATCGAGTCCTGTCGTAGTACTCACACCAGGCAATTCCTTCACCCGCACCACGGTGCCGATGAGCGGTTCGCCCGTCTTGTTATCCTTCACCAAGCCGTCGAGCGTATGCGCCGAGGCACTGGCCGTAGCGGCTATGAGCGCCGCACTGATCAATAGTCTTTTCATCTATTGTAGATTATAGGCGTATTCTAAAAAAATCACACCTGGTTAGATTACTTCATCCTTGTGACTGTATGGATGACCTTTCCGTCCTTGTCTATCATCGACATACGCAATTGTTTCTTGTCTACCGTAAACACGGAGTAACCAGAGGCGGAACTGCAGAATACGGTGCCGTCGACAGGTTTCACTGGACGGGAGAGCGAGGAGGACGAGTTGACCACATAGTCGATACTGTCACCCTTCTTCCGGATATGCTGAAAGTTGTGAATGTGACCACAGGCATAGATGGCCACATTATTATATTTGTGAAGAACGGAAAGCAGACGGTTCTGCATGTCGATACGTTCTGACTCCTTCTTACCCGTCTCGGCATAGATGGGATGATGCCCCACCACGATGACCCAATCTTCCTTAGCGTTCTTCAGTGTGGTATCCAGCCAGGAGAGTTGTGCCTGCATATCCTCCTTGCCAGCATCGGGGTATACATCAGTGTCCTCACGATAGGAGTCGATAAGGGGCGTGGTGTCGAGAAAAACCACACGCACGGTAGTACCCTTGTGACCGAACACCTTGGTATAATACTTGGCAGGCATCATCCAGCGGCGACTTACCTTGCCATAGTCCATGAAGGCCTGTGTATTGCCCCGGTACTCGTGGTTGCCACAAACGGGAAACCAATCGAGCATCAAGTCGGGATGGGAGTATATCAACTCATAATTGGTCATCCATAAAGGGTCTTGCGTGGAAGCCACACCATTGAAGTGGTGGATGTCGCCCACGGCAAGCACACATTCTGGATCTACCACACCCGCCATCTCACCCATCAGTTCGGCGATAGGCTTTTGGTCATAGTAGCCATTGCGCCCCATGTCATTGGTCATATAGAGCGTTATCTCACCCTTGAGTTTTTGCCATTCGGCAGCAATTGCATCTTGCTCTTTTACCATCGACGCTGCGACAGTTTGTGCCTGTACCCGTAAACCACATAATAGTAAACTTGTGGCCAACACGAAAGCGGCAACACCTTTGCCACAAACGCTGAAAACAATCTTTCTCATATCCTTTTCTAGAGATTAATACCAATTACAAATTTTGATGCAAAAGTAACGTCCCCGTATGACAAAGACATTACAGGCCTTTGAAAAAGCAATAACAACCCAAAGAGTACATCCATAGCAACGATCCTCATATGCCGCATTGGTACTCCCCAAAAACCATAACCTACGAGTATTCGGGCCAGAATACTGGAGTATTCGGGCCAAACGACAGCAGTATTCGGACTAAAATACTATAGTATTCGGCCCGAATACCCGAGTGCACGAGCCCGAATACCGACACACGAAGAAAGATATTCATAGATAAAAACACATTATTCATTGAAGTTTTTTGTTTGGTATTGATACTTTGTATATCTTTGCAACCAGAAATAGAAAGAATGTAATCGTACATTTAATTTAGATTGCACATATTACAAAAAGCATCTCAAACGTACGTATAGACAGTTAGTGAGAATTAGATTATAAATTTTGAGTTAATTACTGATTTCGAGGGGACGGTTTCGTGAGAAACTGTCCTTTTTTCGTATCCGTGTTTCTGATTTTTCTTACCTTTGCACTATCCACCTGCATTACCACAATATGATGCAGAACATTGTCTTCCAACAAATACGCGATGAAAAAAACAATCCTTGCCCTCGTCACTCTCTTCACCGCCTGTACACCGGTTTGGTGTCAACAAGCCGATAGTTTGGCCGCTACCATGATGAACGAAAATCGATGGTTTGAGTTACAAGATTTATACCGCACAGATAGTACGGCAATGTCACCATTTATCCGTCTGTTTTCCACAACCATGCTTCATCATGTGTTCAACCGCCCTGAAGAGACTGCCGACAATATCATCCATCTGCTCAGACGCCACCAAAACGAGATGGGAGGAGCCAATACCTTCACCATGATGAAACTATTGGTCAACAGTTTCGCTGATGCCGGCAACTATAGCAAGGCTGCCGCCACGGCTGGCACCTTCGCCGACCAACTGGAGAGTGGCGACAGCATGGTCGCTGCAGAATTCAGAAAACAGCAGACGCTCTACAACGAATTGTCCCGTATCGCCGTCTGCCAGACCGACAACAAGAGCCATGAGGTAGCATTTCTATGGACAAAGGTGCATCAGACCGATTCTTCACTGATGAGCATCGCAGGGAAGATCAACGGAGGCACCGACCGGTTTGTATTCGACACGGGGGCAAGTTACAATGTGATCACGCCCGAATTGGCCGACCGATATGGGCTGCGACGACTTCAGACAGAGATTGCCGTACAAGGCACACGACTCGGAAAGGGCGGTGTGGCTATTGCCGACTCGATACTTGTAGGGGAGATTGTGATGCACAATGTACCCTTCGCCGTGCTCGATTTCACGGAGGGCAATGAGCGGATAGCCTCAACCACCCGCAACTTCTCGCTCATTCTCGGTCAACCATTTCTCCGGCAATATGCCAAATACACCATTGATATAGACCGACAGACCATCCGCTTCGAGCATGAAGCGGAACAGACCGACGGGCGATGCAACCTGTACTTGCAACCCACGCTATACGTTGAAGCGGAACATAGCGGAAAACATTTTGCCGTCTCCCTCGACACAGGAGCAGCCAAGAGTATGCTGGGGTATGCCTACTACAAAACGTTTGCCCCTGAAATAGCCCGTGAAGGGAAATGGGATGTCGTGGCAATGTATGGGTACGGCGGCATAGTATACGAGAGCGTGTTTCGTATGCCCCATACGAAAATTGGTATTGGCAACACCGTATGCAGCCTTGACGGAGTGGAGGTAGCTGCCCTACCCTCCTCCAACGGTCTTAGCGAAGGATACGGAAGACTCGGCCTTGACTTTCTGCGCCAATGGCACAAAGTGGTCATCGACAACAAGAATATGACCATCAGCGTATTCTAAAGGTTTTCACTCGCAGTCGACGTTGGTATGCTTCACCAACATGGCTGATTCTGTTACGACCGTCACTAAAAAAGGTTTCCTTGCCTCACGACAAAAAAACCTTGAACAGTATGGATAAAAATTGAATTGTGTCAAACGGTGAAGTATGCCGTTACTGCACGATGGCCAGCAGTTCATCGGGGGTGACAAGCGACTGCTCACCCGTGGCCATATTCTTGACCGTCAGTTTGCCTTGGGCTATCTCCGTTTCACCGGCTAGAGCCACAAACGGGATATTCTTGGCATTGGCGTAACTCATCTGTTTCTTCATCTTCACGCTGTCGGGATACATCTCCGTAGCAATACCCTGTGCCCGACAACGTCCGACAACAGGAAGGCAATAGGCCGTCTCCTTCTCACCGAAGTTGATGAAGAGGAGGCGTGTACCATTGACTGCCTCCTTGGGATAGAGGTCAAGACCATTGAGCACGTCGTAGATACGGTCGGCACCGAAGGAGATGCCTACGCCACTCAGTCCTGGCATACCGAAGATGCCCGTCAGATTGTCGTAGCGACCACCACCGGTGATGCTACCGATAGCATAGTCGAGTGCCTTCACCTCAAAGATGGCACCCGTGTAATAGTTGAGACCGCGGGCCAATGTCAAGTCGAGTTCGATGACATTGTGGAGTCCGCAGGACTTGAGTGCATTGAGTATAAAGCGGGTTTCCTCTACACCTTTAAGTCCGGTCTCCGACGAGGAGAGTACGCTGCTGATGACATCGAGTTTCTCCTCGTTGGTTCCGCTTAGCGCAATGATAGGCTGCAGTTTGGAGATGGCCTCATCGGAGATGCCATCGGCACGCAGTTCATCGTTCACCTTGTCGATACCAATCTTGTCGAGTTTGTCGATGGCTACGGTGATATCGACTATCTTGTCGGCCTCACCGATGACCTCGGCTATGCCGGTAAGTATCTTGCGGTTGTTGATCTTGATAGCTACCCGCACGCCAAGACGGGAGAACACAGTGTCGACAATCTGCATGAGTTCGACCTCATTGAGCAGAGAGTCGGAACCGACAACGTCGGCATCGCACTGATAGAACTCGCGGTAGCGGCCTTTTTGCGGGCGGTCAGCCCGCCATACGGGTTGTATCTGATAGCGTTTGAACGGCAGTTGTAGTTCTTCGCGGTGCATCACGACGTAGCGTGCGAAAGGCACGGTAAGGTCGTAGCGCAGACCTTTCTCAGAGATTTTCGTAGCGAGATGCAGTGAGTTGCGCTCGGAAAGTTCCGCATCGCTGACCTTGCTGATATAGTCGCCGGAATTGAGTACCTTGAAAAGCAGTTTGTCGCCTTCCTCTCCGTACTTGCCCATCAGGGTTTGGAGAGTTTCCATCGCAGGGGTCTCAATCTGCTGGAAGCCGTAAAGGGCGTAGACTTCCTTGATGGTATCGAATATATAGTTGCGCTTGGCCATCTCCACTGGAGAGAAGTCGCGCATGCCCTTGGGTATACTTGGTTTGTTCATCTTTACTTTCTTACGATGGTCTGGTCGCGGTCGGGACCGATGGAAATAATCTTGATGGGAGTCTCAAGTTCTTTCTCAAGGAAAGCGATATAGTCGCTGAATGCCTTGGGGAACTGCTCCTCACTGGTGAACTGTGTCATGTCGGTCTTCCAACCGGGCATTTCTACATAGACGGGCTCGATACCCTCATTGATATCGTAGGGGAAATAGTCGATTTCCTCTCCGTGCTGTTTGTAAGCGACACAAGCCTTGATGGTATCGAAACTGTCAAGCACATCGCTCTTCATCATGATCAGTTCGGTCACACCGTTGACCATAATAGCATAGCGCAGGGCGACAAGGTCAATCCATCCGCAACGACGCTCACGACCGGTGACAGCACCAAACTCATGTCCAAGACGACGTATCTCGGCTCCGGTTTCGTCGAACAGTTCGGTGGGGAACGGTCCGGAACCTACTCTCGTGCAGTAGGCTTTCATGATACCATACACATGGCCGATTTTGTTGGGACCGATACCCAGTCCGACACAAGCACCTGCACAGATGGTATTGGAGGATGTGACAAACGGATAACTGCCGAAATCTACATCGAGCATCGTACCCTGGGCACCCTCGCAAAGGATGGATTTGCCGGAACGCAACAGGTTGTTGATCTCGTGCTCACTGTCGACAATATGGAACTGACGCATATACTCGATACCCTCCATCCACAATTTCTCGTCTTCGGTGATGTCGTAATCTGTGAAACCGAGTGATTGGAGCATGGCCTCATGGCGGGCCTTGTGTGCGGCGTACTTCTCTTCGAAATTTTCGAAAATATCGCCCACGCGCAAACCGTTGCGCGACACCTTATCGGTATAGGTCGGGCCTATGCCCTTACCGGTAGTACCTACCTTGCTCTTGCCTTTGGCTGCTTCAAGGGCACGGTCGAGCACACGGTGGGTAGGCATGATGAGATGGGCTTTCTTGGAGATATGGAGACGCTCCTTGAGATCGTGTCCACTTTTCTCAAGGTCTTTGGCCTCAGCCATAAAGAGGTCGGGAGCAAGCACAACACCGTTGCCGATGATATTCACCTTTCCTCCCTGAAATATACCTGAGGGGATGCTACGGAGTACATATTTCTGTCCTTCGAACTCCAAAGTGTGTCCGGCATTGGGGCCACCTTGGAAACGGGCTATCACGTCATAACCAGGTGTCAACACATCGACTACCTTGCCCTTGCCTTCATCGCCCCACTGCAAACCGAGCAGGACATCTACTTTACCTGTGTTCATGTTGTCGTTATATAGTTCTTATTTCTCGCCACGACACGCCCAAGCATGACTTGGATACGTACTGCCGGGTTTGAAGAAATGGTTGATTCATATTCTGCCGCACATTGCGGCCGCACAAAGATACGCCTTTTTATGCAAATAGTCGGGACGGACGGTCAAAAAATATCCAAATTTAGCATTTCCAGTTTCTCACGCACCATTTGTTCCTGTGTCTCGCCTTGTTCAGAAAAATGCAGGAGACAATTGTAGGCTGCTCTACGCAGACCGTAAGTCTCGCTTTGCAACGCCATTGGGACGTGATTGAGCAACACGGCACATTGGGGTACAGAAGGCGTATGGCCGTGCAAAAAGAGTCGGCTCAGCAGATGGTAGGCGCAGACGGCCAACATATCGTTGTCGGAAGAAAGCCAAGCGTAAGCAAGTTCGGACGCGAAGGGAAGCGACTGAAAGAGATTCAGGGCACACTGCTCGGCCAATTCCAGTGAGGTGATACCGGGAATCCATGCCTCAACATCAGCCGGTGTCATCTCGTCTGCAGGCATAATGAGAGTAGCCAAGAGTTTGCATTCGCGCACATTCTCCTGCCATAGGGCCATAGCCAAGTCATGGTCCTTTCCATACTCGGTGGCCATGGTACGGAGTCGGGTGACGGGAACGCCCCAGTTGAGTTTATACTCAATGCCTTTCTCACGCATCGAGCGTGAGGTCTCGCCATTCATATAGAGTCGGAAAGAGCGTTTGATCTGTTTGAGACGCTCTGATAGATTATCTTTATTCATAGTGCCTTTGCATGTATTGAAAAGAACAGAAGACAGACCTCCTTATAAAAATCCGTATTCAGAGGAGTAGCGCAACATCTGGTGCGTGTAACTCTCGGTATAGTCGACACTGATATCCGTGACCGTACCGTCGGCCGCCAACACTGGCGTAAGTACGGGATTGATAAAACCCTTATAGGGCGCGATGTGCAATTGAGCATAGCGCTCAAGCACCTCGCTATGAAGTTCGGGGTCTATCTGTACAGCATAGCGTTCGACGATGGCTTTTGCTGCAGCAAAATCGCCTTCGCTCTTGATACGCTGTATTTCGGCCAACAACTGAGCGAATGCACCGCGCAGGGCTACATAGTCTGTAACTTGTACATAGGTTTTGCCGTCGCGCTTGACCAACTGTACGGCATCAGCGGCATGCTCCATCACCCAATGGGCAATGAGCGCACGGTTGCGCATGTGGGCCTCTTCGATTACGTCTCCAGGCTTTATGCGGGTGAGTTGCGTCATCAGACCGTTCATCATATAGGTATAATACTGAGCATGATGGGCTTTGGGGGAAGGAACAAGTCCCAATTCCACCATTTTGTCATCTCCCAAATAGTAAAGACCGAACAGATCGGCACGCGCCTCTTCGATGGTATTGCCATAGGCTTTCAGTGCGTCGGCACTCACACCGGGCAGGGTCTGTCCACTACCGTGGCCAAGACACTCATGAAGATCGGTATGGAGGTCGTCGCAAAGGTTGCCATATTGGTCGACAAGGGCTCGGGTTGCATCATCGATGATAAACTCGGCACGGAAACCGTTGCCTGAAGCGGCCTTGTCGTAGGCCTCAGTCAGATTGCCTATTGTGACGCTCTTCGAACCAAATTGGGCGCGTATCCAGTCGGCGTTGGGCAGGTTGATACCTATGGCCGACGACGGATATTCGTCACCACCAAGCATAGCGGCACAAACCACATTGGCAGTCACGCCCTTAACTTTGGGTTTGCGGAAGCGCGGGTCTACAGGCGAATGGTCTTCAAACCACTGGGCATTGTCGCTGATGGTGCGGGTACGACGTGTAGCCACCATATCTTTATAGGATACGAAACCTTCCCAAGAACCTTTCAATCCCAACGGATCGCCATAAACCTCTATAAATCCATTGATGAAATCCACACGACCATACTGTTCCTTGAGCCACTCGATAGAGAACTCGTCGAAGAGACGAAGGTCACCCGTGCGATAATAATCGCACAACAAAGAAAGAATCTGACGTTGTCGGTCGTTCTCCGCAACATCGGCTGCCTTGCCAAGCCAAAAGACTATTTGTCGGATGGCTGGCCCGTAGGCAGAATCGGTTGTCCATTGCTCTTCTGAAAGGGTATCGCCATGACGCACAAGTCGGGTATTGAGTCCCCACGATGGAGGTGTATCACCGTCATTTTCATGCAGGGCCGCATAATAGTCTTCGGCCTCCTGCTGACTGACACCGTCATAGTAGTTGCATGCGGAGGTTACGACAAGGTCGTCACCTGCACGCTTGTTGACACGTTTGGGTTCAAAAGTCGAATCAAAGATGACACTATGGAGCAAGGCGCACAAGGCATCAAGATTGGGACACTGGGAAGAAAAGGGCAAATGGTCGACTGGAACTTGCTTCAACTGACCGACAAGAAAATTCTCACTAAACTCTGGCGTGAATTTTTCACACCCATAGTGATGATAGATACCATTGGAGAACCACACTCGCTTGAGGTACTCTACCATGTGCAGGTAGTCGCCATCGGTCTTGTCGCCAGTATAATGCGAATAGACAGTCTCCAGTGTCTTACGCACAAGGAGATTGTAACGCCCGAACTGGTCGGTGGTAATGTCGCGCCCACACAAGGCTGCTTGCGACAGACAATAGATATATTTCTTCTGATTGAGTGTCAGACTGTCAAATCCGTTCAAACGGTAACGTAACATCTGTATGTCGGCGAAGCGTTCTCCACCGTATTCAAAAGTATCCTCTCGGGACACGATATTTTCCTTTGACATGATTGCTATGTTTCTGTTCTGTATTTTTTTAAACGCAAAAAGTAATCACCTTATTGTCCATCCCTATAATACAAGTATGGGGAACACGGCCATGCGACCAATGTTCCCCACACTATTATATTATATCTATTTCATTAGAATTCACCTCTTACGCAGCGCAGCAGAAGAGGATAATGATTTGGGCTGTAAAGATACGGAGGAACATACTCAACGGATATACCGTAGAATAACCGACGGCAGGAGCCTCACGCGAGCAAGTTGAGTTGGCGTAAGCCAGTGCGGGCGGGTCGGTGTACGTTCCTGCGAACATACCCATAAGGGTGAAATAATTGATATGGAACTTCATACGGGCTATCGTGCCGACAATAAGTATCGGAATGATGGTGATAAAGAAACCGGTGTACACATATTTCAGTCCATCGCCTTGCACCACGGTATCCCAAAATCCGGTTCCTGCCTTGATACCGACGCTTGCAAGGAACAATACAAGACCTATCTCACGCAACATCATATTGGCCGAGGTGGTGGTATAGGTCACAAGTTTGATCTTGTAACCGAAACGTCCGATAAGGATGGCGATAATCAGTGGTCCGCCAGCAATACCGAGTTTCAGAGGAACTGGCATTCCGGGGATGGCGATAGGCATACTTCCGAAGATGATACCGACAATGATACCAATAAAGATGGTGGCGATATTGGGCACGTTGAGGTGGCGGGCAGTATTACCCATCATCTCAGCCACACGGTTGACATTGTCCTCAGGTCCGACAACAAGCAGTTTGTCACCCACCTGGAAGTGATAGTTGCGGCTGGCGAACACGTCCATACCTTGACGCGAAACACGGGTGACGGTCACACCGTAGACACTGGAGAAGTGCATCTTACCAAGTGTTTTACCGTTCATCGACGGTTTGGTGATGACGATACGACGAGAGATAAGGGGCTTCTTCTCATCCTCTTCCGACCAAGGAGAGTCTATTTCCGGACCAATGAAGGCCTGGATGGCTTCAGCATCAGCCTCTGCACAAACGATGAGTACATCATCGCCCATCTCAAGAACGGTCTTGCTATTGGGGATGACGCTCGTACCATCGTGTTGCAGACGTGAACAGACGATGTCACGGTTGAGGAACTCGGCAACCTGACCCATAGTACGGCCAGCCAAGAAAGAGTTGCTCACACGTAGGTGCATCTGATGGGGCTTGGCATGAGGATTTTCAGCCTCTTCCTCTTCCAATTGCTTTTCCTCGTCAGCTAGTTTCACACGGGTGATATAACGTATGGCGATGGTTGCACCGATGATACCCAGTACGCCGAGAGGGTAAGCACAGGCATAACCCGATGCAATAGCCGGCACTGCTCCATGGCGCACAGACTCAAGTGCCTCGTTGGCAGCTCCAAGTCCAGGCGTGTTGGTAACTGCGCCGCAAAGGGTACCAACCATCATCGGAAGATTATTGGGGTTTGACGTGTCGAAGAAAAGATAGTAGCAAGCGAACATCACGGCGATGTTGAGCAGTACGGCACTCACGGACATCAGGTTGAGCGTGACACCACCCTTCTTGAAACTCTCAAAGAAGCCTGGTCCGACCTGAAGTCCGATACAGAACACAAACAGTATCAGACCGAAGTCCTGCAAGAAACCGAGAATGTCCACCGGAGCGGTGAAGCCGATATGACCGGCCAAAATGCCGGCAAACAAAACAAAGGACACACCGAGGGAGATACCGCCAAACTTTATCTTTCCGAGCATCACACCTACGGCAATGACGATGGCATAGAGCAGAGCGATATGGGCTACCGAATCGGTGGTAGTAAACAGTTTAATAAACCATTCCCATTCCATAATAATATAAGATTTTGATATTTGTTCGAGACAATCTTATGTCAGGTCAACGACCCAACAAGAAAAATTGGGAGCGACACAGACTTGTGGGGCTCCCAATATCTGATGTTACGATGTTTTCTATCTGTGGTTAGTAACTTCTGGCAATAATCACGCGCTTGGTGGCAGGTTTGCCCGATACCATATCGACACCCGGGGTCTGTTCGTATCCGTAGGGCACGCAGCGTATCGTAGCCTGCGTCTCCTCCTTGATTTTGGCCTCGGTCTCAGCGGTACCGTCCCAATGGCAAAGGAAGAAGCCACCGTCTTTGACACGTGTCTTAAACTCCTCATAGTTGTCGCACTCATAGACGCGGGAGTCGCGGAACTGGCAGGCTTTCTTGAAGAGGTTGTCCTGTATCTCGTCGAGCAAGTGCTTGACATGCTCGGCAATGCCTTCAAGAGGAAGGGTTTCTTTCTCAAGCGTGTCACGACGCATGAGTTCGACGGTACCGTTTTCAAGGTCACGGCCACCCATGACAAGACGCACGGGTACACCCTTGAGTTCGTAGTCGGCAAACTTGAATCCGGGACGCTTGTTCTCCGCATCGTCATACTTCACGCTGATGCCGAGGCTACGCAACTGTTCGATGACGGGAGTGAGTTTTTCGGTGATGGCCTTGAGGCCATCCGCTCCCTTGGTAATAGGAATGATGACCACCTGTATGGGGGCGAGTTTCGGGGGAAGTACGAGACCGTTGTCGTCGGAGTGAGTCATGATCAATGCACCGATAAGGCGGGTGGAAACACCCCATGAGGTAGCCCACACGTATTCGGGTTTGTTCTCCTTGTTGAGGAAGGTGACGTCGAACGACTTGGCAAAATTCTGTCCGAGGAAGTGACTGGTACCGCTCTGCAGTGCCTTTCCATCCTGCATCATCGCCTCAATGGTATAAGTGTCAAGAGCGCCGGCAAAACGTTCGGTCTCGCTCTTCACGCCGCGGATAACAGGAACGGCCATCCATTTCTCCACAAAGTCGCCATAGACATGGAGCATCTTCTGTGCTTCGGCCTCGGCTTCTTCACGGGTAGCGTGAGCCGTGTGTCCTTCCTGCCACAGAAATTCCGATGTACGGAGGAAAGGACGGGTACGCATCTCCCAACGCATCACGTTGCACCACTGATTGCACATGAGTGGGAGATCACGCCAAGAATGTATCCAGTTTTTGTATGTATTCCAAATGATGGTCTCTGAAGTAGGACGTATGATGAGTTCTTCCTCCAGTTTGGCGTTCGGATCTACCTCTACGTCGGTACCGTCTTCAGAAGAACGGAGACGATAGTGGGTCACCACAGCACACTCTTTTGCAAATCCGGCCACATGTTCAGCCTCGCGACTGAAGAAAGATTTGGGAATAAGCAAAGGAAAATAGGCATTCTGTACGCCTGTCTCCTTGAACATGGCGTCAAGTTGCTGTTGCATTTTCTCCCAGATGGCATATCCGTAGGGCTTGATGACCATGCATCCACGCACGGCCGACTGCTCCGCCAGATTAGCCTTGACGACTAAGTCGTTGTACCACTGACTGTAATTGTCAGAACGTTTGGTCAATTCCTTTAATTCTTTTGCCATTTTCTATATTGGGTCTTTTCTTTATGATTGTACTTATATGGATAAAATCAGTGTGCAAAAATACTTAAAAACACCGAAACAAACGAATGAAATCAACAAAAAGGTCATTTCCGACGCATTGACAGACATAAAACGCTGATTGCCCTATACTCGCAACACGCACCCCTAAAATCGAAACACCTCCTCTCTACGGAAATAAAACCGACAAATCGACAGCGTAAATCCATAACAAAACATAAAATAAACTATAGGAATATAAATAACAATATACAGACACAATAAATTAAGAAAATACCCGTAACTTTGCAAGGATTTAGCGAGATATTCCAAATACGACTAAATTATATTCGGAAAGAAAATATAAGGTAACAAGATGAGACAACTTAAAATTCAGAAAAGTATCACAAACCGTTCGAGCGAAGCCCTTGACAAGTATCTTGTCGAAATAGGACGCGCCCCCTTGATTAGCATTGACGAGGAAATAGAACTTGCGCAAAAGATCAAGAAAGGCGGACCGGAAGGTGACCGAGCAAAGGACAAACTTGTGACTGCCAATCTGCGATTCGTCGTATCCGTGGCCAAACAATACCAACACCAGGGTCTCACCTTGACCGACCTCATAGACGAGGGCAACATCGGCTTGATAAAGGCTGCACAGAAATTTGACGAGACCCGCGGTTTCAAATTCATTTCCTATGCTGTATGGTGGATTCGCCAAAGCATTCTTCAGGCTATTGCCGAGCAGAGCCGTATCGTGCGTCTCCCGCTCAATCAGGTAGGTTCGCTCAACAAGATCAACCACGAAATCAACAAATTTGAGCAAGAAAACCAGCGTCATCCTTCTGTATCTGAGTTGGCCGAAAAGACCAACATCGACGAGGAGAAAATCGGGCAGAGTCTCATGGCCGATGGCCATCACGTCAGCATCGACGCTCCGTTCCAAGACGGCGAAGACAATTGTATGCTCGATGTGATGTCGGGCGGTGATGACACCCGCACAGACCGTCACGTAGACCACGAATCAATGGCACAGGAGTTGAACTCCGTACTCAGCAAAGTTCTCAAGGAGCGCGAAATCACCATTATCCGCGAGTGCTTCGGAATAGGTTGCCATGAGAAGGGACTTGAGGAAATAGGCGACCAATTGGGATTGACACGTGAGCGTGTACGCCAAATCAGAGAGAAGAGCATCGCCAAGTTGCGCGATAGCGGCAATGCCAAAATCCTCATGAAATATTTGGGATAACCCTTTCTACAAAGACTTCTTCACAACCACATCCGCGACTGCGGAAAAAGACAATAATAGGAACGAGGAAAGACAACACCGTCAACGGCAGTTGTTTTTCCTCGTCCCATTTGTATCATTCGCTATTATGGTTTCCCATACCCAAAAGACAACAAAAAAGTGGTGTGTAATTTCACAATCACGCACCACCGCAAACTTAAACAACCAATAAAAGAAATTTTATCTCTTTTTGAAATCTTACCCCCATTATGACGGGAGCAAGATTTCATTTCGAATATTTTTCTAATTGGCCAAAGCCGATATTATCTGATGAACAGAAGTTCACGATACTTGGGCAACGTCCAAAGTTCGTCTGCCACCACCAATTCGAGTTTGTCGATCTGATAGCGGATTTCTTCCATCTTCGGAGCCACCGTGTCGTGGTAGGCAATAGCCTTGAGATGTTCATCTTCTATCTTGTTGGCCACCTTGCGGGCATTGACAAGTTCCTCGACACCCGACTCTATGAGTTGGGTACGCTCGGCAATCTCAGTAATAATCTTCTTGTTGCGGGAAGTCAGTTTATCGGCCGACTCAGCAGGGAAGATATCGTACATGCTCTGCACGTTCTTGGCCAACTGACTCTGGTAGTGAGTGCAGACAGGGATAATGTGATTCATCGAAAGATCGCCAAACACACGGGCCTCAATCTGAATCTTCTTGGTGTAGGTTTCCCACTTCACCTCATTGCGGGCTTCAAGTTCCTTGCGGCTCATCACGCCCTGGCCCTCGAACATCTCTACGCTGGCCTCATCGAGGTAACGCTCGAATATCTTCGGACAAGCCTTTTCGCAGTCGAGACCGCGCTTCTTGGCCTCTTCCACCCA
This sequence comes from Flexilinea sp., assembly GCA_963653995.1. Taxonomy (GTDB): domain Bacteria; phylum Bacteroidota; class Bacteroidia; order Bacteroidales; family Bacteroidaceae; genus Prevotella. The sequence goes on along the minus strand of CAVJZJ010000003.1, from coordinate 62,354 downwards.
TTCGTCGGAATAACCATTGCCTTCGAAGTGAACGGGACGACAGAACTTGGCATCCTCGCGTACCACGTCAAGAATAGCACTGATCTTGTCCTCACCACTCTCAATAAGAGCATCAACACGCTTCTTGAAGTTTTGCAGAGCCTCAGCCACAGCAGTGTTGAGCACAATCATGGCGCTGGCACAGTTGGCCTCAGAACCTACTGCACGGAACTCGAAACGGTTGCCCGTGAATGCGAAGGGTGAAGTACGGTTGCGGTCTGTATTGTCGATGAGCAGTTCGGGAATCTCGGGGATATCGAGTTTCATACCCTGCTTGCCGGCCACATTGAACAATTCGTTCTTGTCAGAGTTCTCGATATGCTCAAGAATCTCCGTAAGTTGGTGACCAAGGAAGGAGGAGATGATGGCTGGAGGTGCCTCGTTAGCGCCCAAACGATGAGCGTTTGTTGCGCTCATGATGCTGGCTTTGAGCAAACCATTGTGCTTGTATACACCCATGAGTGTCTCTACGATGAAGACGATGAAGCGCAAGTTGTCTTCAGGAGTCTTGCCAGGTCCGTGGAGCAGTACACCCGTATCGGTAGAAAGGCTCCAGTTGTTGTGCTTTCCTGAACCATTGATGCCTGCGAAGGGCTTTTCGTGCAGAAGTACACGGAAACCGTGACGACGTGCAATCTTCTTCATCAGCGACATCAAGAGCATATTGTGGTCTACAGCGAGGTTGGTTTCCTCGAAGATAGGAGCAAGCTCAAACTGATTGGGGGCAACCTCATTGTGACGTGTCTTGCAAGGAATGCCAAGTTCGAGAGCCTGGATTTCAAGATCCTTCATGAAGGCCTGCACACGCTCGGGGATAGTACCGAAGTAGTGGTCATCCATCTGCTGGTTCTTTGCCGAATCGTGTCCCATGAGTGTACGGCCTGTCAGCATCAAGTCAGGACGTGCCGAATAGAGTCCCTCATCGACGAGGAAATACTCCTGTTCCCAACCAAGGTTGGATACGACCTTCTTGACATCGGGATAGAAATAGTGGCAAACGTCAGTTGCGGCAACATTGACAGCGTGCAGAGCACGGAGCAAAGGTGCTTTGTAGTCAAGAGCCTCACCGGTATACGAGATGAAGATGGTAGGAATACAAAGTGTGTCATCGATAATGAACACAGGCGATGTAGGATCCCATGCAGAGTAGCCGCGAGCCTCAAAGGTGTTGCGAATACCGCCGTTGGGGAACGAGCTGGCATCCGGTTCCTGCTGCATGAGCAGTTTGCCCGAGAAATCTTCAATCATACCACCCTTGCCGTCATGTTCGATGAAGGCATCGTGCTTCTCGGCCGTACCTTCGGTAAGGGGTTGGAACCAGTGCGTGTAGTGGGTTACACCATTTTCATCGGCCCACTGCTTCATACCCTTTGCCACTGCATCGGCGATGGAGCGGTCGAGGCGTGTACCATTGTCGATTACGTCGATGAGTTTCTCATAGACGTCACGGGGCAGGTACTTGTACATCTTAGCACGGTTGAATACATTTTTACCGAAGTACTCCGACGGTCTTTCGATCGGAGTGATCACTTCCAAAGGTTTCTTCTTGAAAGCGTCTGCTACAACTTCAAACCTTAAATTTGCCATTGTTTTTAATATCTATTGTTGATTGTTTTTATTCTTGTATATTTTTCCGAGTAGTCAGGAGGAGATTATTTGTTCAGCCATTCTGCAATACGGGACATGGCTTCCTCACAGTCTTCTCTGTTGCCGAAAGCGGTAAGGCGGATATAGCCCTCGCCACTAGGTCCGAACCCAACGCCGGGCGTACATACGACTCCTGCTCCATAGAGCATCTGCTCGAAGAATTTCCAACTCTCCACACCACCGGGTGTTTTCACCCAAAGGTAGGGTGCGTTCTTTCCACCGTAGACACTGAGTCCGAGACGGGTCAAGGCCTCATACATGATTTCGGCATTGCCCATATAGTAGTCTATGGTCTGTTTGATTTGTTCTTTTCCTTCAGGAGTATAGATAGCCTCGGCTGCACGCTGAGAGATGTAACTTGTACCATTGAACTTGGTGCTCTGTCGACGATCCCAAAGATGGTTGAGTTCTACGCGCTGCTTACCGTCGATAGTCACCGCTGTCAGTTCTTTCGGGATGACGGTGTATCCGCAACGTACACCTGTAAACCCGGCGGTTTTGGAGTAACTATGGAATTCGATGGCACACTTTCTTGCACCTTTGATTTCGTAGATAGAATGAGGTACCTCTTCTTCACGGATATAGGCTTCATAGGCTGCATCATAGAGGATGAGGGTATCGTTCTTCAGTGCATAGTTGACCCACTTGCGCAACTCGTCTTTTGACAACACAGTACCTGTAGGGTTGTTCGGGTAGCACAGATAAATCATATCGACGCGATGGTCGGGTATTTGCGGTGTAAAATTGTTTTCAGCCGTACAGGGCATATAGGTCACATTGCTCCACTTGCCACCCTCGAGTGTTCCGGCACGTCCGCACATCACATTGGAGTCAATGTACACGGGATAGATAGGATCGGTCACGCCTACACTATTGTCCCATCTTACGATTTCACCGATGTTTCCTGTATCGCTTTTGGCACCATCATTGACAAACACTTCACTGGGATCAATATGTACGCCACGGGGGGCGAAGTCATTTTTCACGATGGCCTCGCGCAAAAAGTCATAACCACGTTCGGGACCATAACCGCGGAAAGTTGCCTTGGTTGCCATCTCATCGACTGCTTTGTGCATTGCATCGATGACTGCCGGGCAAAGCGGCTGTGTGACATCTCCGATACCGAGACTGATTACGCGTACTCCGGGATGTGCCACCTTGAAGGCATTCACCTTCTTGGCTATATCTGCAAACAAGTAATTGTTTGACAGTTTCAGATAGTGTTCGTTTACTAATGCCATTTTGGTATTTTATCTTTTATTTGATTGTTTTCTTTTGCGAGAACGGGGGACTACAATTCTATTTCCCCATCAAAGACGAATGCCGCCGGTCCCGTCATATAGACGTGCCCGTCGGCATCTCTCCATTCTATGTCAAGTATTCCTCCATCCATTGCTATACGGCATTTTCGTATGCTACGTCCGGTATGCGTCGCTGCCACAGCGGTAGCACAGGCACCCGTACCGCAAGCCATGGTAATACCGCTGCCGCGTTCCCAAACACGGGTTCGAATTTCACCGGTAGGCATCACCTGAGCAAACTCTATGTTGCATCGCTGCGGAAAGGCCGCATCACGTTCCAGTACGCTACCGTAGCGAGCAATATCAATGGTGGCAATATCGTCAACGAAAGTTACAAAATGAGGATTCCCCATGCACACATACGTCCCTTCAAACGTGCGTCCAAGTGCCGTGAGCGTTCCGCCGCAAGTCTCATCGTATTGTTCAGCATTATACAATGAAGGTTCAAGCATATCCACGGTCACGCTTGATACCTGCCCGTCAGCCTCCACATGTAGACTGAGCACTTTAACGCCCGACAGGGTCTCAAGCCGTATCTCTGTCTTATCGGTCAGATGACGCTCGTAAAGATATTTGCCAATACACCGAGATGCATTGCCACACATCATGGCTTCAGAACCGTCAGCGTTGAAGATACGCATTGAAAAATCGGCATCACATCCTTTTGAAGGTTTGCCAATCAGTACCAATCCGTCACTTCCGACACCCGTATGATACGCGCTCCACTTGACAGCCGCCGATGACGGGTCGGGTATATTATATAATAATGTATTGACGTAAATGTAATCATTACCCGCGCCGTGCATCTTGGTAAACCCTATCATGCGTGCCATTTTGACTTTCTTTTATTCGTTCCTTAAAACAATTCGTTGTTATACGCTGCAAAAGTAACACTATTTGCGAAATATTCCAATATATTCCTTGCAAAAATCTTGCCTAAAATTTGTTAAGTTGCAATATGACAACAAAACAATACAACCACTTTCAATTTGAAACATATTTCATAACAGCATATTACAAAACAAAAGATGTGAAAATTTTATTAAAACATAATGCATACATTACATTTATTTAATTAACATTTTGTATTACTTTTGCAGCGGATAACAAACATAATGACAGCAAAACATTGAAACAATAAATTCAAGAGAGGTAAGTATGAAGAAAATTGAAGCCATCATCCGCAAGACACGTTTCGAGGATGTGAAGGCCGCCCTTTTGGCCGCCGACATCGAATGGTTCTCCTACTACGACGTACGCGGCGTAGGAAAGTCGCGGCAAGGCCGCATTTACAGAGGTGTGGTCTACGACACAAGTTCCATAGAGCGCATATTGATATCGCTCGTTGTGAGAGACAAAAATGTGGAACATGCCGTGAACGCCATACTCAAGGCCGCCCACACGGGTGAGATTGGTGACGGACGCATCTTCGTCATTCCCATTGAAGATGCCATACGCATCAGAACAGGCGAGCGCGGCGACATCGCTCTCTACAATGCCGAGCAGGAAAAATAGTCCACCCCAACAGGAACAACATGACAGGTAAAAAGAAACAAAACAGGATATGACAGCAACACTTCTTACAGCCACTGCACTCAACACGGGCAACACGGCCTGGATGATTACGGCCACCATTCTCGTACTTCTGATGAGCATACCGGGCATCGCCCTCTTCTACGGCGGACTGGTACGACAGAAAAACGTACTGAGCATCATCATGCAGACCATGCTCATCGTGGGCGTAGTGAGTATCCTTTGGGTAGCCATCGGCTACTCGTGGGCCTTCGATACAAGTTTCAAAGACAGCGGCAACCCGCTATGGGCCATCATGGGAGGTATGGACAAGGCTTTCCTCCACGGCATATCCCCTGACACACTCACCGAGACCGGCATACCCGAACTGACATTCGTCATGTTCCAATGTATGTTCGCACTGATCACCCCAGCCCTAATTCTTGGCGCATTCGCAGAACGCATCAAGTTCAAGGGCTATATGGTGTTCACCATACTATGGGTCATCATCGCCTACTTCCCGATGGCCCACTGGGTATGGGGCGGAGGATTTCTCCAGCAGATGGGTGCCATTGACTTTGCGGGCGGCACGGTGGTACACATCAACGCCGGCATCTCCGCCCTCGTCATGGCCGTGCTTATCGGCCAACGCGAGACCTATCAGGCGGGACATCCCATATTGCCACACAATATCACTTTCGTCTTCATGGGTACATCATTTCTTTGGCTGGGATGGTTTGGCTTCAACGCCGGTAGCGGACTGGCCGCTGATGGGCTTGCAGCCAACGCCTTTCTTGTAACCCACATCGCCACGGCCACTGCTGCCGTGACATGGATGGTCATCGACTGGATATACAATGACAAGCCGACCACCGTCGGTGCATGCACAGGCGCTGTTGCCGGATTGGTAGCCATCACACCCGCAGCCGGTTCTACAGACCTGCTCGGAGCATTTGTCATCGGCATTGTCACACCAATCGTCTGCTTCTTCATGGTAGCCACCGTCAAGCGGAAATTCCACTACGATGATGCTCTTGACGCTTTTGGCGTACACGGTATGGGCGGCATCATCGGATCTGTACTCACTGGAGTATTCGCCACACGATTCGTCACCGGAGAAGATGGCGTACAAGGAGCACTCTACGGCGATTGGCATCAATTGTGGATACAAATCGTTGCCACACTTGTAAGTATCGTCTTCAGCGCAACCGTAACATTCATCCTCTACAAATTGATTGACAAAACCATAGGCATACGCGTAGACAAACGCGTAGAAGAAGAAGGACTCGATGTGTATGAGCACGGCGAGTCTGCTTACAACTAAGATACCACTTCATACAATCAACCTTTTCGACACCATGATGGGGGCGTGGACTCGTGAAGAGTTTACGCCCTTTATTTATGTTTGTACCCCGACCGCCTACACTGCACCCTCGCCACATGCCTATACCATCATCGTACAAAGGGCTTTGTAGCGACAGTACAAAGGCTTTGTACGAACGATACAAGGCCTTTGTACGGACAGTACAAGGGCCTTGTAGCATCCGTACAAGGCCCTTGTACTAAAACGATTCGGCCATAACCACATATTTAGCCTGCCAAAACAAGAAAAAGAAAACCAATAAGTATTCCAAATCACATCAATATTCTATTTCCCCCTACCTAATATTTTAACAAACATTTGGTACTATCCTACAAAAGATATACCTTTGCACACGATTTGCAGAGTGCAAGTCAGGGGTGGCGGAGATTGTCCGTCTGAGATTATACCCTCTGAGCTGATCCGGATAATGCCGGCGTAGCGAAAAAGGCAGAACAGGATGCGTACCCCCTATTTGTGTACTTATAAAATAGGTAAAAAGAAATGAAAAGACTTTTTGGGACAGTATTGGCCGCAGCCTGTGGACTGACAGGCCAGTTGACTTACGCCCAGGAGAAACTCGACACCGCTAAGGTGCAACACATCAGCGAAGTGGTGATCAAGGCCGTCAGAGCCAGCAAGACCTCACCCTTTGCAGTGGCAAACATCAAGAAATCAGAACTCAAAGACTTTGGTACAACTGGTCAAGAACTGCCTTTCCTCTTTGCCCGTACACCGGGTGTGCTCGCATGGAGCGAGAACGGTCTCGGTAGCGGAACCGCCTATATGCGTATGCGCGGTGCGGCAGGTAGCCGTATCAACGTGACGCTCGACGGTGTGGCACTCAACTCACCTGAAGACCAGACCGTATTTTGGGCCAACATGAATAGTTATGCTTCCCTTCTCGGTAGCGTACAGATACAGCGCGGTGTAGGCACCTCCACCAATGGCGACGGCGCTTTCGGCGGAAGCATCTCACTGGCCACCGCCACTCCTTCCACCAAATTCTTCCTTGAACTGACCGGTTCGTACGGCAGTTACAACACCTACAACACGGGAGCCAGTTTCTCTACCGGCTTGCTCTTCAACCATCTCATCTTCGACGGAGCCTACCACGAGACGGCTACCGACGGATATGTCGACGGTACACGCGGACGTTCCGGTTCGTACTACGGCGGACTGACCTGGTTGGGCCGCAATTTCCAGATACGCTACAAGAACGTGGGCAATTTCGAGAAGACCGGACAGGCATGGAACTACATCAGCGGTCCTAATGGTACCGAGACCTACCGACAGATATGGGACATGGGACTGGGACGCAGCAACACCCTGCTCGGCAGTTACGATCTGCAGAATGGCAAATACGTGCTCACCCCCTATACCTACCGTGACGGCACAAAGTGGGACCGTACCACCGACAACTTCTACCAGAACCACAACATACTCTCTTTTGCATGGCAACCCTCCGAGCATTGGAGCCACAACTTGGCCTTGCACTACACCTACGGATACGGCTACTACAAGGACTTCCGCCACAACAAAGGCCTTGCCAGCAAGTTCGGCATCAACGAGTACAACGAGAAGGGCAAAGAGATCAAGACCGATGAGGTACGCCGCAAAGGTCTGACCCAGAACTGCTATGGCCTGGTATACAATATCAACTACAAGAACGAGCACTGGGACATCATCGGTGGAGTCAACCTCCAACAATTCCGCGGCAACCATTGGGGCTACCTCGACTACATCGGCGACGAGACCCTCGAGAAGAAATATCTCGCCAATGGTGCCTACAAGTACTACGACTCCGATGCCCACAAGGACGACTACAGCGGATTTGTCAAGGCTACCTACACCTTCCTCAGCCACTGGAATGTCTTTGCCGACTTGCAATACCGCTACGTGAAGTACAAGACCGACGGTTACAACGACCATTTCGTCTACACAAAGGAGAAAGGCTACGTCGCCCAGCAACTAGGCATCAACGACGAGTTCAACTTCTTCAACCCCAAGGCAGGTATCAGTTACACCAACGGCGGACACAAGGCCTACGCATCGGTAGCCTTGAGCAACCGCGAGCCCGAGCGCAACAACTATACCAACAATTACAACTACCCCTACCCGAAGGCTGAAAGCGTAATTGACGTGGAGGCTGGATACCAGTTCCAAGGTAGCAACTGGCACGCCGGAGCCAACTTCTACTATATGGACTACGACAACCAGATTGCCCAGACCGGACAACTCAGCGACATCGGCGAAGCCCTGACCACCAACATCAAGAAGTCATACCGCATGGGCGTCGAACTGACAGCCGGATGGTCGCCACTCTCTTGGCTGAACATCGAGGGCAACGCCGCCCTTAGCAGAAACCGTATCAAGGACTTCGATGAATACGTATCCGATGATGACGGAGCAGTGGTCAACCACTATAGCGAGTCTACCCTCGCCTACTCGCCGAGCGCAATCCTCAACGGATTTGTCGATTTCCACTATGCAGGCTTCAGTGCCACATGGCACACCAACTATGTGAGCCGCCAGTACATAGACAACTCCAAGAGTGCAGAACGTGCCCTGACCTGCTACTCGCAGAGCGACCTCAGCCTCAAGTATGAGAGCGATGTCACCCGTGCCGCCGGCATCAAGCACATCACGCTGGGATTTGACTTCAACAATATCTTCTCGCGCCACTACGCTGCCTGCGCCTACGACTATGGCTACTACTCCAAAGGCAAGCGATACTCCTATCTGGCCTACGTGCCGATGGCCGGTTTCAACGTGATGGGACACCTTACACTGCGGTTCTAATAAATACGTAGCAAAGGAGAAGGGCCGCACCCGCGGCCCCACGCCAACATACAGACAGGAGGGAGTGGAAGCGACTGATCAAGACGTCAGTCGCATCCGCTCCTTCTCTGCATACAAAGAAAAGACCAAAAGACAAGATGACAACATTCATCACCACCCACTGGCTCGACATACTGACCACCGTGCTGGGCCTCATCTACATACTGCTCGAGTACCGGGCCAGCATCGCATTGTGGTTCGTCGGCATCATCATGCCGGCCCTCGACATCTATCTCTACTGGGGCCACGGGCTATACGGAGATGCTGCTATGGCCGTCTACTACACCTTCGCCGCCATCTACGGCTATGCCGTCTGGCGGTTCGGGCACAAGCGCAACCAAACGCAAGCCAAGGAATTACCCATCACCCGTATGCGCATTTCCCTCTATGTGCCAGCCACTCTGTTCTTCCTCATAGCATGGGGAGTCACCTACTATATCCTCAAGGTCTACACCAACAGTACCGTTCCACTTCTCGATGCTTTCACCAACGCCCTCAGTTTTGTAGGTCTGTGGGCTCTTGCCCGGAAATACATCGAACAATGGTTTTTCTGGATTGTCGTCGACATCATCAGCGCCTATCTCTATACCACCAAAGGCATACCTTTCAAGGCCGGACTGTACGCACTCTACGTTGTCATCGCAATTCTTGGCTACTACAAGTGGAAACGGATGATGAGCACCGATCGCCCAAAGAGGGAATAGACGCCATAAAAAAAACTTTTCTAACTCAAAATAATTAATTCACTATGATCTTTTCTCGTGTTACAAAAGAATCACTCTTCGATGCCGTCATCCTTGGCGACGGCGATTTCCCCAAACACCCCTATGCTCTATCGGCTCTCATCCGCGCGCCCTACGTCTGTTGCTGCGACGGAGCCGGAGCCAAACTTATAGCGTACGGTCTGATGCCCGATGCCATCGTCGGTGACGGCGACTCTCTGTCGGATGACTTCAAAAAGCGCTATCAGCCCATCATCCATATCGTAAAAGAGCAGGAAGACAACGACCAGACCAAGTCTACCCGTCATTGTTCCAGTCTCGGCTACCGTCATATCGCCTACTTGGGTATGACCGGCAAACGCGAAGACCACACCCTCGGCAACATCTCGCTGCTCTGCCGCTATATGCGTGAGTTCGACATACGCCCCGTGATGATCACCGACCACGGCTACTTCATACCAGCCTGCGGTGACAATACGTTTGAGAGTTTCTGCGGACAACAGATCAGCATCTTCAACATCAACTCCCACTCGCTCACCGGCGAAGGGTTTCGCTGGGCACCTTACACCTACAACGCTCAATGGCAGGGCACGCTCAACGAGTCGCTGGGCGACAAGGTCAGCATACATGCCGACGGCGACTACCTGCTCTTCATGACCCATGAGGGCAAACAACCACCCACAAAATGAGACTGCGGCGCATCATGCGTCGCTCTATATATCAAAACAACAAACAATACCAACAACCACATGTACAGACAACCACTCGGAAGGCCTGCGCCACTGCGTTTCAAGCACTTCACGCGCAAAGGCTACGCCCTGTTCATTTGTCTCGGAAAGGAGGTTCTCATCTGCACGCTGAGCATTCCGACCTTGACCTACGCCAAGGCCGACGGCATCAGCACGCACACCGAGAAGGCTGACACCACACGGACAGCCATCGAGAAGACCGTCTTGCTCGACGATGTCGAGGTGACAGCCTCAAAAGCCCCCACCCTACCGGGACAGACTGCGAGAATTGTTCACGTGCTGGATCGCGACGCCATTGCCGCCGCGCCGGTACAGAGTATCAACGACCTGCTCAAATACGCCGCTGGCGTAGACGTGCGACAACGCGGCCCCATCGGTGTACAGACCGACGTCAGCGTACGCGGAGGAAACAGCGAGCAGGTGGCCATCCTACTCAACGGCATCAATATCGGTGACCCGCAGACAGCCTACAATGCCTTCGACTTTCCTTGCGACATCGCCGACATCGACCATATTGAAGTACTCGAAGGACCGGCCGCACGCGTATACGGCACATCCTCACTCGTAGGAGCAATCAATATCGTCACCACGACACCCGCACACAGTAGCATCGCGGCGCACGTAGATGCAGGCAGTTACGGATATGCTAGCGCAGGAGCGCGTATTGCGCTGACTGGTCGCACTTGGAAAAATTCCGTATCGGGCAGTTACACTCGCAGCGACGGTTACAGTCGTTGCAAGGCTGGAACGCTCAACGCCGACTACCACGGCGGAAAGGCTTTTTACCAAGGAGGATATGAAGACCATACGATTTCGGCCAAATGGCATGCAGGCATCAGTGCGAAAGACTTCGGCGCCAACACGTTCTACGGCGCAAAGTGGGATGACCAATACGAGCATACCCTGAAAACCTACACCGCTCTTTCGGTGGAAAACAAAAACGGACGGTTCCACCTCCATCCTTCTATCTACTGGAACCGCAACATGGACCGCTACGAACTCTTCCGCGGTGCGGAAGACAAATATCCATTCAACTATCACCGTACCGATATCTACGGTCTGAATCTCAACTCTTATTTCGACTGGACACTCGGACGTACCGCCATTGGAGCGGAGATACGCAACGAGGATCTTGTCAGCACTGTTCTCGGCGAACGCCTTGACCAACCTTCGCACGTGCATGGTACTTCTCGTGACTACGAATACGGGCTCAACCGCACCAACATCAGTTTTATCCTCGAGCACAATATCTCACTTGGACGCTTCACAGCGTCTGTCGGCATGATTGCCGCCAAAAACTCATGGAACCACATGAACATGCGTGTCTACCCGGGAGCCGATCTCAGTTTCGCCCTCACCAGCGGCCTACGACTCTACGCCTCGTACAACACATCGCTGCGTATGCCGTCGGCTACCGAACTATATTACTCCGTTGGTGGCCATAAAGCCGACAAGTACCTCAAACCGGAAGAGATGTCATCCATAGAAGGTGGACTGAAATATGTAGCCAATGGTATCCGGGCCAAGGCCAGCATCTACAACAACCACTGCAGCAATCTGATAGACTGGGTGCGCGATACCAGCGGTGACGAGAATGCCGTATGGAAATCGGTCAACTTCACCAAGGTCAACGGTACCGGCGTAGAATTGTCCGCCACCATAGACGGGCACGCCATCATCCCCGGACAGCGTTGGTGGAAGTCGCTCGGTGTGGCCTATAGTTATATCCATCAAAACAAAGTGGAAACAGAAGGTCTGCAAAGCCGCTATACGCTGGAATACCTGCGACACAAACTGGTGGCCGACCTTCAGACCACCATCATCCCCGGACTGGATTTCGGGCTCTACTACCGTTGGCAGGAACGTACCGGATACTACACCGACGCTGGCGGCACCGACCACACCTATCGTCCCTACAACATTGTCGACGCGCGTCTCACCTGGGCTAAACCGCAATACCGTTGCTACATCGAAGTCAACAACCTGTTTGACAAGACCTATGTAGACTACGGCAATGTGCCACAACCGGGCATCTGGATCATGTGCGGCGCCTCGGTGAACATAAATCTTTAAGACGTCCGAGAATACAAACTTTGTCGCTACGCGAGAGTTGACCGGGATTGCTACCCGGCCATCCTTCGGGCACTTCCATACCATGACGGGCATAGTACTCCTTCCAATAGGGAGTCACTATGCCCGTCTTGTCATGAAATGACATCGGAATGGGTTCGAACACCAGTCTGCCCGATGCATCGCGATAGCACTTCTGCACCAGTTCGCTACAATAGAACGCACTGTCATCGGGCATGAAAAAAAAGTCGTAGGGCCGCCCGAGAAAACCAAGGGCACGTTGCACCGACGCTGCGACACAAGCGGTATCCTTCAGCCGCCCCACAAGTACCAACGAGTCACGTTGCATCAGGAAGGAGTCCATCGGCGTAAGTACCACGCCGCGATGTACCGCTTCAAGCGCAAACATCGCACCTTTCTCACGATGTACAATCGCCACATGGTCGATACGCCTTCCGTCTATGCCTGTCGTGACATCCGTGATGGCGTTGTCATCGGGCGACACACAAAACAGCAAGTCGCCCTCGCAGAGAAAATCCTGTGCCTGCAGAGTGACAGCACTGAGAAAGGCAGAGCACAGCAGAAGTATATAGGGAAACACCTTCATGGGGGACAAATTCCATCACTTACTCGTCAGCCATCCAACTATCGTCTACGTTATAGAGGAAATCGTTGTACGGATATTTCTGCACATGCATCTCGCGGACCTTACGGTACAACGTATCACGCATTTCCTCGATATTGGTCTTTTCGCGTGCAGAGATGAATAGACAGTTGTCGCCCATCTTTCCCATCCATGTACGGCGCAGTTCGTCGAGCGTGATATTTTCTTTTGTACGGGGCGTGAGGTCGTCTTCCTCCTTTTCCACCCACTTGTAGTTATCTATCTTGTTGAAGACAATCATACTCGGCTTGTCAGCGCACCCCAGTTCGGAGAGTGTCTTCTCCACCACTCGTATCTGCTCCTCAAAGTCGGGATGGGAAATATCAACCACATGCACAAGCAGGTCGGCCTCACGCACCTCGTCGAGTGTCGACTTGAAAGAGTCGACCAGGTCGGTAGGCAGTTTGCGGATGAAACCGACCGTATCAGCCAAAAGGAAAGGCAGGTTCTCAATGACCACCTTGCGCACCGTTGTGTCGAGCGTGGCAAACAGTTTGTTCTCGGCAAACACATCGCTCTTGGAGAGTAGATTCATCAGCGTACTCTTGCCCACATTGGTATAGCCCACGAGCGCCACACGTATGAGTCGGCCGCGGTTCTTGCGCTGGGTGGTCTTCTGCTTGTCAATCTCGGCAAGACGCTGCTTGAGCAAGGTGATGCGCTGGAGAATGATACGGCGGTCCATCTCCAACTGGGTCTCACCCGGTCCACGCAATCCTACGCTTCCCTTACCGCCGCCTGATCCCGATCCACCGCCTTGTCGCTCAAGGTGAGTCCACAGACGCTGCAGACGTGGAAGCATATAGCGATACTGCGCCAGTTCGACCTGAGTCTTGGCCGCTGCCGTCTGGGCACGCATGGCGAAAATGTCGAGTATCAGTGAGGTTCGGTCGAGTATCTTCACACCCAGTTCCTTTTCGATATTGCGTATTTGCTTGGCCGAGAGTTCATCGTCGAAGATGACCATACCTACTTCACGCTCGGCATCTTCCTCGGCCTTGATGAAGTCACGTATTTCCTCCAGTTTACCAGTTCCGATATAGGTCACCGAACTGGGACCGGTCATACGTTGCGTAAATCGGCGTATGGTGACGGCACCTGCCGTATCGGCAAGGAATTCCAACTCGTCAAGATACTCCTTGGTCTTGGCCTCGTCCTGCTCTTTCGTGATGAGACCCACAAGTATGGCGGTTTCTGCCTTGGCCTCTGATATGACGAATTCTTTCATTTATTTCTTTATATATTATAATGTAATAGGTGGCGCACTGCCGCGTCCGCCGCACGCCGGAGTCTTGTTGGAGAAGTTTTTTGCTATCCGCAAAAGTACGAATAAAAAACTGGAAACCGCCTAAAGCATGGTCTAAATCCAAGGACGGAAAAAGAAAATGCAAGTTTTTTTGAAAAAAGTTCTCCTAAAATTTGGAGGCTACAAAAAAAGTGCTTACCTTTGCACTCGCAATTGAGAAACAAGGTTCTCACAAGCAAGCGTCCTTAGCTCAGTTGGTAGAGCAACTGACTCTTAATCAGTGGGTCTAGGGTTCGAGCCCCTAAGGACGCACAAAAGACATCAACAATTTTGTCGGTGTCTTTTTTGTTATATATATACATTACAACAAAATAAGAAACAATCAACAAAAAACGTTCCGCGCATTTCTGCAACGAAACGTTTTTTGTTGATTGTCCTAAGAGGTGGTTATAGCACCCACTCACAAATCCATAGAATAGGGAACTACCCTACTCCAAGCAATTCCACCTCAAAGATAAGGGTTGAACCACCAGGAATGCCCGGCTGGGAGAATTTGCCATAACCCATCTCCGAGGGGATGTAAAGTTCCCATCGATCGCCGACATGCATCTGTTGCATGGCAACAATCCAACCGTCGATGAGATCGGAGAGCCGTATGGCGAAAGGCGTACCGCCACGACTAGAATCAAACTTCTTGCCATTGATGGTCCATCCTGTATAATGAGCGGTAACAATACTGCGACGCGAAGGCATCGGCGCAGTAGGATCGCCCGATTTCAAAACCTTGTAGTATATACCTTGAGGAAGGGATTGTACGCCCTCTTCTTTGGATTTTTCTTCCAACCAGCGACGATTGGCTTCTATGTATTCTTTCTTGGCCATAACGATACAGGCGAATTTTCAATCTTATTTTACTACAACTTTCTTCACCGTACCATTATCATAGCGTATGATATTGATACCACGAACACAAGTAGTACGGGACTTTCCATCAAGACTGTAGATACCGACTACCTTATGCGCACTATCATCGGTAATGCCCTTGATGGCAGTCGGCTTCTCCACAATTGCAGTCATAGCAAACACCGTAGGACGTCCGCCCGTCTTGGAGAAGGTCACACCGCTGAGTGTTTTTTCCTTATCTAGCGGCACGGCAATCTCATAGAGACAGCACACCTCCTTTGCGTCGATGGCATCGGCCTGACCATAATAAGAACTGGCGGTAAGAATACGCCCCAAACTATTGACTGCATCATCGGCATCCTCTGTCTGTCCGTACCAGTCGGCCACAGTAGCCGAAGTAGAGGTGCCTTTTGTTCCGTCTGTATATTTCGGAGTGACGGTCAGCACCGACTTGCCGTCAGCGCTGATAGCCAGACAATAGAGCGTCTTGCTCTGTATACTGTCGCTGACCTCAAGTTCGTAGTCGGAAGTAGAGGTCATGGTCAAAGCATTGTCGGCCGTATAGTCGGCAAGGACATAGGTCACACCATCAGCAGAGATCACCGTATGATCATCACCGGCAAGCGCACCACTTTCCTGTACAGCAGTGGTATAGAGGGTATAACCGGCTTGGTCGATAGTACCGGTGACATGAGAAGCCGAAGGTGTGGACTCGGCAATAACATCGGCATTGAATCCGCTAGAAATAGTGAGTGCCTTAAGATCGCCAGAAACAGGCGTTTTCATCTTCCATGCCTTGTCCATGAAGGCAAGACGACTGGTAACAAACGATTTGAGAGTGCTGACCTTGCTACTGAACGTACCGAAATGACTGTTCCACGCCTCATTGTCGCGGTCGAGTGCGCCGCTCTCTTGGAGCACAGTGGCCATAGAGTCGATTTTTGCCGTGATGAATGCCTCGGAATAGTTACCTTCCCGACGCTCAGTCCACCGCTTGCGCAATTCCTGCACATAAGCAGGGTCATTCATCAACTTATACCAAAAGAAAGGCACGAGTTGTTGATCGGCCGAAGCCATAAGGTCATTGCTCTTGTACCGCCACGTCGATACATTGTTGGCATCATAGTAGTTGGCCGTACCATAGGCAATATTGAAGTCCCAAAGGGCCGTCTTCCACTTGGAATCCGTACTGAGTTTGGCGGCATGGGTCGTACTGTACTTATAGAGTGGCGTGCTCAGACGATAGGCATCGACATTGTTGGAGAATTCCTGCGCAATCTGATAGTCTATGAACGACTGCACGTCGATATACTTCCGATAACCGTTCTCGCCGGTATAGTCGGCAGTTGTAAATGAACTTTCCATCTCCTCGATGGCATTGCCGATGGCCTCCTCTACACCCGACGGGAGATCGGCAAAGTCGTCATACTCAGGTTCTTTGTACTGATAGGCCACCGTGCGGTTGGTATATTCCACACCCGTACTGCTCACCGGATGGTGCTTGGAAACATAGTAATGATCCTCGTCTTTGCGATCGATTTCCACATGGAAGTCACCCGTAAGGTCATCGGCTGTGGGATCATCGAGATTGAGACGGTTTTTTCCTTTCGTGGCACGTTCAGACATGATATATATGCCATAGTAATAACCATCGAGCACCACTTCGCAATACTTCATGTGGGGAGCAAACGAACTGCCGCCACGCGCCAATTCCATGGTCAGCACATCTCGCATATAACTCATATCCTCCCACGGTGCAAGCATGGCCCAGTCATTGTCCTTGGCCATACCCATGATTGACACCTTGGCTTTCTTGGCCGTCAGATCGGCTGCAGACAAAGGACGAATGGAGAAGGGTTTCTTGTCAGATCCGGTAAACGAGGTATTTCCGCGGTACTTGATAGCCACCGGGCCTTCCCAGTCTACTGTCTGTCCGGCATGGGCTATGGTATCGAGATAGTTGTGGCCATCCTTGTTGTCGATGATTTTCATCGTGGCAAGCACTCGGTTTTCACGCTCGATGGTTTGACCATTCACATTGATGAATACCAGCGGAAGCGTTGTTTCCGTAAAAGTCACATTGCGTGACGGCCTGAAATTGTTGGGATCAGTGTCCTTTCCTGCGACCGGCAACACAGCAGACATTAGCAATGCACCCAAGACGAAGGAAGAAAGTAGATTTTTTTTCATTCGAAATATGATTTAGGACTTTGATGGATAAAATGATGTCTGAAAGGCGGTATGCAGTAGTTCTACTCCTGCCACCATGCAAATTTAGCAATTCGTTTTGAAACGGGGACTTTCTTTTGTCTATTTTTGCGAAAAGGCTGCACTCCAAACAACTAAAGAACACAACAAGCCGCCACCTATAACACACACTACAAGACGTTTCATCATCGGTCTTTTGATTTTTCAGCCGGATAGATGTACGACTCAATATTTTTTCGTAAATTTGCAATAGGTTGGATAATAGTCGAAAAAGGATACGTATCCAACCTTTTCGGGGCGGTAAACCATCCCCTATTTTACAAGCCAACGTTATGAAATCACTCAAAGAACTATATAGAATAGGCAAAGGCCCGTCGAGTAGCCACACGATGGGACCGCAAAAAGCAGCGCAAATGTTTGTCGACCACCATCCCGAAACACGTCATTTCAAGGTGACGCTCTACGGTAGCCTTGCCGCCACGGGGCGCGGCCACTTGACCGATGTGGCCGTACGCGAAGTGCTCGAGCCGAGAGGCAAGGTGGAGATAGACTGGCAACCCGCCATCTACTTGCCGTTCCACCCCAACGGCATGTGCTTCACTTCCTATGGTACAGACGGACACCCGACCGACACCTGGACGGTATACAGTGTCGGCGGCGGCGCATTGTCCGAGGGTGAACATCCGCGTTGGATTCCCAATGAGGGTGAACCCTACGCGCTCAACACGCTCAAAGAAATCATGAACTGGTGCGTCAGCCAAGGCCGCGGCTATTGGGAATACGTAGAAGAGTGTGAAGGAAGCGGCCTTTGGGACTATCTCCGTGAGGTATGGCTGGCCATGAGACAAGCCGTAGAGCGGGGACTTGACCACGAGGGGGCATTGCCCGGTCCGCTTCATCTGCCGCGCAAAGCCATCACCTACCACGTCAAAGCCCGCGGCTACAGACAGACCCTTCAGACCCGCGGACTGGTGTTCGCCTATGCATTGGCCGTCATTGAGGAAAACGCTTCCGGTGGAACCATCGTCACCGCCCCCACCTGCGGATCGTGCGGTGTACTTCCCGCTGTGCTCTACCATCTGTGGAAGGGACATGAATTCAGCGAAACACGTATATTACACGCCTTGGCTACCGCCGGACTGTTCGGAAATATCGTCAAGCAGAACGCCTCCATCTCGGGTGCCGATGTAGGTTGTCAAGGCGAGGTAGGCGTAGCCTGCGCTATGGCCGCAGCCGCAGCCAACCAGTTGTTCGGCGGCAGCCCTTCGCAGATAGAATATGCAGCAGAGATGGGACTTGAACATCACCTCGGCATGACCTGCGACCCTGTGTGCGGGTTGGTACAGATACCCTGTATCGAGCGCAACGCCTTTGCTGCAGCCCGCGCACTTGACGCCAACCTATACGCCTCATTCTCAGACGGCACCCATAGCGTCTCGTTCGACCGTGTCGTGCGCGTCATGAAACAGACAGGACACGACCTTCCGTCGCTCTACAAGGAGACCAGCACCGGAGGATTGGCTTCCAACTTCGACTGAAGTATGGCGGGTTCTATAACCATCCAAGCCGAGAAGAAAAACTCACCTTCAAAACCGCAAAACAAAAAAACAACGCATACATGGGATTATTTGGACTGTTCAACAAAAACAAAAAAGAAGTACTCGACAACGGCCTTGAAAAGACCAAGCAGAGCGTATTCGGAAAAATAGCACGCGCCATCGCAGGCAAATCTACCGTAGACGATGACGTGCTCGACAATCTCGAGGAAGTACTCATCACGTCGGACATCGGCGTAGAGACCACCCTCAAGATTATCAAGCGCATCGAGGAAAGAGTGGCACGCGACAAGTATGTCTCTACCTCAGAACTGCAAGGCATACTACGCGACGAGATAGCGTCACTGCTCACAGAAAACAACTCTGCCGACAACGACGACTGGGATTTGCCTACAGACCATCGTCCCTATGTCATCCTCGTCGTTGGAGTCAACGGCGTAGGCAAGACCACCACCATCGGCAAGTTGGCCTACCAATTCAAGAAAGCAGGCAAGAAGGTTTACCTCGGCGCTGCAGATACCTTCCGTGCCGCCGCCGTCGAACAAATCTGCATTTGGGGCGAACGCGTAGGCGTACCGGTCATCAAGCAACAGATGGGTTCAGACCCTGCCTCCGTTGCCTTCGACACCCTCTCCTCTGCCAAAGCCAACGGGGCCGACGTCGTCATCATTGATACTGCCGGACGTCTGCACAACAAGGTTGGACTCATGAACGAATTGAAAAAAATCAAGGATGTCATGAAGAAAGTGATGCCCACCGCTCCCGATGAGGTACTGCTCGTGCTCGATGGTAGCACCGGACAAAACGCCTTCGAACAGGCCCGCCAATTTGCCGCCGTCACCCAAATCACATCCTTGGCCATCACCAAACTCGACGGCACGGCCAAAGGTGGTGTCGTCATCGGCATCAGCGACCAGTTGAAGGTGCCCGTGAAATATATCGGACTGGGTGAGTCGATGGAGTCGCTTCAACTCTTCAACCGCCGACAGTTTGTAGACTCCCTGTTCGACAAGCAGTAATTCCAATTACCCAACGCCCCACGACCATCGTCACTCCACATGGAGATGACAAGCAATGATACACCAAACGAGAATATGAAGAAAGGACAGATAGACATCGTGACAATGGGCTGCTCGAAAAATTTGGTCGACAGCGAACTGCTCATGCGGCAGTTTGAAGCCAACGGCTACCACTGCACCCACGATGCCAAGCGCATAGAAGGCGAAATCGCCGTCATCAACACTTGCGGATTTATCGAGGATGCCAAGCAGGAAAGTATCAACACCATCCTCGAGTTCGCCAAGGCCAAAGAGGAAGGCCGCATCAAGCAACTCTACGTCATGGGTTGCCTCTCGCAACGCTACAAAGACGAATTGGAAGCCGAAATACCACAGGTAGACAAATTCTACGGCAAGTTCAACTACAAACAACTGCTCACCGACCTGGGCAAAGCCGATGTGACCACCTGTGACGGACAACGCCACCTCACCACGCCCCACCACTATGCCTATCTGAAAATCAGCGAGGGATGCGACCGCCGTTGCGCCTATTGCGCTATACCGATTATCACAGGAAAGCACATCAGCCGTCCCGAAGAGGACATCCTTCGCGAGGTACGTCAACTGGTAGAGAGCGGCGTGCGCGAATTTCAGATTATCGCCCAGGAACTCACATACTATGGTGTCGACATCGACGGCAAGCGACATATCGCCGACCTTGTGCGACATATCGCCGACATAAAGGGCGTGAAGTGGATACGCCTGCACTACGCCTACCCCAACCAGTTTCCGCTCGATTTGCTCGACGTGATGCGCGAGAAACCAAATGTATGCAAATACCTCGACATTGCCCTACAACATATCAGCGACCACATGCTCGACCGTATGCACCGACATGTAGGCAAAGCCGAAACCGTAGACCTCATCCACAAGATACGCGAGGCCGTACCCGGTATTCATCTGCGCACCACACTGATGGTAGGATTTCCCGGAGAAACAGAGGAAGACTTCCAAGAGCTTATGGACTTTGTCCGTGAGGAACGATTTGAACGTATGGGCGCATTCGCCTATTCCGAAGAAGAAGGCACATACAGTGCCCAGCACTACAAGGACGACGTGCCAGCAGAGGTAAAACAGCGTCGTCTTGACAAACTAATGGCCCTGCAGCAAGATATCAGCGCTGAAGTGGAAGCGGCCAAGGTAGGTACCGTTCTACGAACAGTCATCGACCGCAAAGAAGGCGACTACTACATCGGCCGCACCGAGTTCTGTTCGCCCGAAGTCGACCCTGAGGTACTTGTAAAGGCCACCCGCCGCTTGCGCGTCGGCTCGTTCTACGACGTACATATCACGGGCAGCGACGAGTTCGATCTCTACGGCGAAGTCGTATAACGACAATCCACCTAAGTGACGATAAAAAAAACTTGGTACGATTTGAGAACTATGAAATACATATTTGGATGGTTGTCCGGCTCATCTTTTTGGCTATTTTCGCCTCTTTCATCGGTCACATAGCCCGCTATGCTCCCTCTTCAAGAGACAAAAACATCTCAAAAATATAAGCCGCAAATCATACCAACTTATTTTTTACCGTCACTAAACACACTGACCCAAAAAAGCCTTATCCTATGAACAACAAGGAGTTTATCGCCGAACTGTCACAACGCAGCGGCTACTCGCAAGAGAACACCCAACGTCTCGTCCGGACGGTCATCGAAGCCATGGCCTCACAGTTTGACGATGGCGAGAATATTGCCGTGCCCTCCTTCGGCACCTTCGAACTGAAAAAGCGTATGGAGCGCATCATCGTCAATCCTGCATCCGGACAACGCATGATGGTACCCCCAAAGATTGTGCTGGCCTTCAAACCGGCATCCGCAGTCAAAGAATATCTGAAGAAAGGGGAGGACCGCGCATGATCAAGATTACAGATATAGCCAATATATTGGCCGACCGCCACGAACTGTCACAGGCCGATGCCAACGCCTTTGTCACGACTCTTTTCAGCGTCATCGAAGATGGACTGCGAACAGACGACCGACAAGTAAAGGTAAAAGGACTGGGCACGTTCAAGGTGACCAGCGTCAGTCCAAGAGAGAGTGTAGACGTCAACACAGGCGAACGCATCGTCATCGAAGGACGCGAAAAAATCGTGTTCACTCCCGATGCCATACTACGCGACCGCGTCAACAGACCTTTCTCGCAATTCGAAACAGTCACTCTACGCGACGACGTCAATTTCTCAGAGATAGACAAGGCTTTCGAGCAGGAGACACCCGTCATTACAGAGACGCCAAAAGTATCTGAAGAAGAGACGAAAACCATTGCACCTTCCGTACCATCTGAAGAAGACAATCCGAGAAGCCAAGAACCGACAACAACGCCCGAAAGTTCCGGCACAACAACGACTGAAACAGATGAAGTGACCACTACCACTGAAGCACCAACAAAAGACGTGGTAGATGAAGAGGTATCCACACCAACTAAAACTGAAACACCAACTGAAACTGAAACACTAACTGAAACAGAAGCAAAAGCGATAGAGGTTGAAGAGGATACCGACAAACCGGCACTGACAACTGATACGCCGCGGAACCACAAAAACCGTTTGGAAGGGATACAACAAATTGTCACTGAAGGCCAACACACTTCGCCGTATTCGAATTCACGACACAACGATGAAGATGAGTACAACGACGATGAAGAGCAACCGCACAATACACTGGCCATTTGGTTGACCGCTATCATCATCATACTTCTTCTCTTGGGCGGAGCAGGCGGCGGATATCTATGGCATGAATTGTCTGTGCGCAATGACAGCCTCGCAGTATTGCAGACACGACTCATCGACATAGAAGAGCGTATTCACCACGCCAAGACAGCCACCCATACCGCAAAGAAAGAGCCTGTTGCCACAAGCGTCCCCGTCGACACTACCACAAAAGATAAAACGACACCGACAACCCCAACCGAAAAGACGGTTCCGGCAACAACTCAACCCGAAAAGACATCTGCCGCATACGACAAGGATGTACGCATCCGCACGGGAGCCTACAAAATCGTAGGCATCGACAAGACCGTCACCGTCAAGACCGGACAGACCTTGGCCTCTATTGCCCGCTCATACCTCGGCCCTGGTATGGAATGCTACGTAGAGGCAGTGAATGAAAACCGGGAGTACAAGACTGGCGACCGTGTAAAACTGCCTAAGTTGGAACTCAAAAAGGCCGCCAAAAAGAAATAAAAAAAGAAGACAAAAGAGCATGGACCAAACAGCACCGCTACTTCACCCGGACAACCCGGATACCAATCTGTGAGCGGTTGCGCATCATATAGTCGTGGAGGGTACGCCGTTCCTCTACGACTTTTTTGTGTACGAGCGAGGCATTGAGTAGATGTAGTCCATCCTCGTGCCATACGGCAATTCCGATATGTGAAGTATCAAGTCCGCTCTTACGGGTGACGATAGCAATAATGTCACCATCATGTATCGTGCGTCTGAACAAAGCAGTGTTAGCAATCGTCTCCTTGGGAATGTAGCGGTAGGTACGTCCGTTGATAGACTGCTCCATCTTGGCAATCTCCTTGGTCTGCTCCGGGTCGCGCACCAACATCGGATAACTGTCGGCGTGGGTCGTCATATAGTTGATGCGCAAAGCTTGCACAGCCGTAAAAGGAGGACTCGGACGGTGTATCTCGCCTACAAACCCCATCTTGGTGTTCTCCTCTATCCACAACGAGAAGTAGTGCAGACGATGGGCGTACGACACGTCACCGTCTATATAGCGTATTTCCTGCAAACAACGGCAGAAATCAGAGAACGACGTTTTTCCTTGTTTGACGCAACGTACAATAGCCAGCACATTCTCAACGAATGTAGTGCAGTCAAGTTGCCGTAGATTGACGACAAGTCGTTCGCGATCATTGTTTTCCAATGTCTTGGCGACATAGGGAAGTCCAAGAAACTGGCGGGCGACATACACCATCAGATTGGTGCCTTCGGGTTGTTTCGCCGCTTGCGCAATGAGGCTGACTACCGTTGCGCTGTCACTTTGAGTGTATTGTGGAGTGACTGCCCCTGCCCGCAACACGAGGGCGGACAGCAGAAGAAGGATGGAGAAAAATGTTTTCATAGTGTCGTTTACCGTTTAGAGAAATTGAAACCGATGTAGATATTCAGACTACCAAACACGTTGAGTGCAGAAAATTGCTGTTTCTTATAGGTATAGGAATGGATGATAGTGCTGGCTCCGAAAAACCAACGGTTGTTGTTGCGGACGATACCGAAGCGCCCTACTCCATCGAAATTGATATTCTTGATGGAGAAGTCGCGGAGTGAAAACCCCGTATGGCTAGTCTCACTGGTGGTATGCTTGTAGCCAAGTGCAGCCGACAATGAGGCCGCAAACACCCAGTTGTGGGCAAACACCCAGTTGTAGCCATAACCTCCAGAGAGCGATATATCCGTATATTGTATCTTTCCTGTATTGAGGTCGTCGGTGATATAGGCCTGGGCCGTTTCCTCTCCCATACGGTCGGCAACGACGGAACGGAGTTTGTTCCAGTCCATATTGAGTGTATGCTTGGTATACCCCAAACCGACAAGCGCCGAACCGCAACTGCGGCGTTGCACATTGCTTTGATTAAAGGCAGCCGGATAAGAAAACCGTCTGTGATTGAAGATGTAGTAGATATTGAAACCCTTGATGCTCGCTTGCAGTCCGTCAAACTTCACACCGTTCATGGCATGGGTGTCGATATCACCGCCATTGAGTTTCAACCGCTTGATCTTATAGTCATCTCCGGTCTTCCGATAGAACATATCAATGCCGAGTTGCGCACTATACAGGCTGAGATCAAACTCTTTTTTGTTGTTTCCGCTGAAGTGGCGCAAGTCGAAGGTATATCCAAGAAATATCCACCGCCACCCAAAATATGGCCCGAGTTTCACCGAAGGTTGCGGTGCAAGGTTGATATCGAGATTGTCATTGGCATGGATGTCGTAGATTTCGTAGGTATTGGTATTCTGCATCATGAACGTGAAGTTGTACTTGGGCGGCTCCACATACAAGGTATCTACCCGACTGAAATCCTTCACAAACTCATAAAGACCATGCAACAGTCGTTTGCCAAAACTTTTCTTTTTATGTTTTTGCACTGCAGACAATTCCGACACTGACACCGCCACAGAGTCTACCATAACATCTTTTTTGGACACATTGTCTACCGTAACAGGCACAACATCCTGCGCCTGCAGCGACAAGGCTGCAGACAACATACAGAGAAATGACAGTACGGTTTTCTTCATTGGCGTTTTTTGTGTCGGAGCGGGCAACCGACAGGTTAGAGTTTGCCCAATATGCGGTCCATCACCCAATTGACGGGAGTGGCACTCACACTTGTACAGTCACAAATACCGACCCCTTGCATGTCCTCGATGACAGATTTGATGATAGGCAGTTGCACATAGGGAGGATTGGGTATTACAATACTGGTCTTGCCTTCACTAGTGACCAGTTGTATAGGATCGTAGTTGTATACAGAGAACGAGAGCGTACCTTTCTCACCAATCACCTCCACACAGTCTTCCTTGGCACTCTGATGTCCCACAAAGCACCATGATCCGCTGCCTGGAACACCGTTTTCAAAAAAGAAGCAGGCACTGATAGTATCCTCGGCATCATACAGATGGGCGCGGTTGGCGCAATAGCCGTGAGCACGCGTGATGACACCGAAGATGTCCTGCAATAGGTCGAGTTGATGGGGAGCAAGGTCGTAGAAGTATCCGCCACCTGCAATATCGGGTTGCAAACGCCACGGCAAGCGGTCGCTTTGATAATCCAGGTCGCGGGGAGGGACAGAAAAACGTATCTGCACATTGACCACATTGCCAATGACGCCACTGCTGATGACCTCTTTCACCTTTCTGAAATAGGGCAGATAACGACGGTAGTAGGCCACAAAGCACGGCACGCCGGTCTGTTCGCTGATACGATTGATACGGGCACAGTCTTCATAACTGGCCGCAAGCGGTTTTTCTATGTATACGGGCTTGCCCGCCTTCATGGCCATAATGGCAAATGTGGCGTGGCTCGAAGGCGGTGTGGCGATATATACGGCATTCACTTCCGCATCGTCGATGAGTTCCTGCGGGTCGGCATACCACTTTGGTATACTATGCCGTTCGGCATAGGAACGGGCTTTGTCGGCGTTACGACTCATCACCGCCACGACACGGGAGCCCTCCACTTCATTGAAAGCCGGTCCCGACTTTTTCTCGGTCACTTCACCACAACCGATAAATCCCCAGTTCACCTGTTTCATGCCTTTACTCCTTTCGCCTTGTCGTGTTCATCAAACTGTGTCAGCCAGCGGTCTATCAGTCTGCGTGCAAGACTGAGTTTCTCGGGGATTGTAGGCAGATTGTCGTAACGGAACCATCCGCCACGGCCCAACTCGGAATACTGCAGATGGAGTTCACCCTCCACATAGTCGGCAAAAAAGCCGACCATCAGTCCACAGGGATAAGGCCATGGTTGTGATGCGACGTAGCGCAGATTGGTGATGGTGAGATTGGTTTCCTCGCGCACTTCACGCACGACAGCCTCTTCCAGTGTTTCACCGGTCTCTACAAATCCGGCCACAAGTCCATAAAAATCAGTTTTGAAATTGTTGGCATGCACGAGCAATACCTCGTCACCCCGACTGATTAGCACAATAATAGCAGTGGCGAGTTGCGGCCAAACGGTACGACCGCAAGCCGTACACTTTCTTGAGATGTCGGTATGTATCTCCATCGGGGCCCCACATGTACCACAATAGCGGTTGTTGCCGTCCCAATAGAGCAATTCCTCGCACTTCCCGGCTTTCAAATATAGTGCTTCGCTGAGTTTGTAATAGGATTGCCGCAAGCCACACATTTCATATTGATCACTATCAGCCACAGGCTGACTGATGGCATAGGTACAGACCTCTGTACCATCTGACATGGCAGTGACAGGCAGAATACGAGTATTGTCGGTGATTGCTGTCGGCGGTTCCTCCTGACAAGGTATGGTATAACTATCTTTGCCACACTTTTGTAGCATGATGTCTCCCTGATGGAATACGAACCAGAATCTTTTCATACGTCTCTTGTTGTCTGCCATATACGCCCACACACCGTCCGTTCTGCCTTATGGAGGCGGGAACGGCGGTGTGTAGGGTCACTAATAACGACAAAATTACAAAAATCATCTTGTTTGGCAAAAGAATGTTTGCCAAATTCCAGTTTTCAAGACCTTGTCTGAGATCAAGACCAAAAAACAGGAAAGGTGAGGTATACGCACTTCACGCCATCACAACTGCGCGCATTCCATCTTCCCCTTTTTATTTTTTGAAAAACGATACTCTGTGGTGGCAATCTCGTAGATACCCAATGCGACCAGCACAAGAAAGCCTAAATATACCAGTGCCACTGCACTTGGATGGACAGCAAGGCGGAACAAGTATGTGGCGATACATGAGAACAGACGCACAAGATCGCCCTTAACAATATCCATACCACCCAAAAGCACAAACGTCACAATGGCAAAAAAACAGCACAAGGCCGTCCACCGCCTTGACCAAACGACGGCCTGCGGTATATGATGTCGGGGTATCTGTCGCATGACACGCTCAGAGAATCCGTTATCCGGGAGCGGTGCCTGACGGTGGTTTACAAAAAAGGACTGTATCAACAGGTTGTCATTGTCATTCATATCCATTTTGTCTGAGATATTTGGAGAGTTTTTCCTTGCCTCGGAAGAGGTGTGATTTCACCGTACCTGAAGCCATACTGGTAATCTTGGAGATATCGTCGATGGAGTAGCCGTCTATCAGTTGCAGCGTGATGCAGGTTCGCTCTTTCTCACCGAGCCGACGGAGCGCATCATAGACATCCAGACCAAGACCAGTTGTACTGCGGATGGCGGTACCGCCATCGACCTTGGCGGTAATGTCTGCGGTAGGATGCTTGCGGCGATTGTAGTCATAGAGTACGTTGTAGGCGATACGGTAAAGCCAAGTAGAGAAGGCTGACAGGCCTCGGAACTGCGTGATATTGGTGTACGCCTTGATGAAGGTATCCTGCGCAAGATCGTCACTGAGTTGCTCGTCGTCCAAAGTCTGGTTGAGAAAGAAGCGTCGTATGGGCGACTGGTATTTCACAACCAGACGGTCGAAAGCCCGCCGGTTGTGAAATACAGCCACTTGAGTAACGAGAGATATATCATTGAGGTCCTTCACGTCGCTTTTCCTTTCTTAGCGTTATCACCGTACAATATCCTGCATATTGTCCTTTCGGTGAGCGTCTTTCTTTCGCGATGTCATCCCGATAAAAGCCTTTCCCGCACCAATACAGAGTATGAAGGCAGCAACACCGGCCAATCCCCAACTGCCCCAAAAGATGGAAGCCAAGAACAAACCTGCGCCTACTGTCATTGTGTTCACGCCCTTACGCCACATTTCCTCATCGGTGATATTGTCCGGAGAGATGAAGTGTTTCTTTTTTGGAGCACCTTGAGCGACGTCTTCTTCTGCTGTTTCAGGCGCAACATTGCCTTGCGAGGCTGTGGACTGAGCGGAGTAACGGGCATAGGCTTCACGCTCCATATCTACCCGAGCATTGTGCCGTTTGATGAGATAGCGCAAAATGAGAATGAGCAAGATGACGGGCAAAATGAGAATGATCAAGATGATGGCCATAATAAAAAGAGCCAGCATGACACCGCCTACCCCCAACCCCCACAATGAGCCAAAATAGGAAATAGGATTGGAATACTTCGCCGGATCAAACTGTTGTCCATTGATTGTAATCTGTGCCACGCTATCATCAGTGTCATCATCGGCATCAGTCCATGCGGCCTCATCATCAGCCGTACTTGAAGTATCTGATACCGCCTCAATACTACCATCGACCCGTGTAGAGTCTACTGTCATCGTAATGTTGGCCTTGTGGTTTTTGTGCGGCGCTGCGCTACAGGAGACCCCCAACGCAAAGGCAAGCGCAAGAATGTAGAAAGAGCGTTTCATATCTTTATCATTTTTTGTTTTCTGTACGTTTGACGCACCTTGCATAGTCATGGTTGCAAAGTAACGCACTTTTTTGAAGAAATCAGATATCCGGCCAAGCCATTTTTCAGCACCCACCTATCGTCTTGCCTATAGAGCAAAACGGGTGAAACAAAGTTTTTATACAGGTGGAGATGGAAAACAAAAAAAAAATGAGTAAGTTTGCAGCATAAATAAGATTATAGCGTGCGATAAATTCGCCACGCACCCATAGAAAATAGACGCAAGATGACTTATACCATCGAGAAGATTACAACACTGATTGGTGCTCATCGTTTTGGCAATGCAGATGCCAACATCGGATTTTTGTTGACCGATAGCCGTTCGCTTTGTTTCCCTGAAGAAACCTTGTTCTTCGCCCTACGTTCCGGGCGCAACGACGGTCACCACTATATATACGACCTATACCGCCGCGGCGTACGCAACTTTGTAGTCGACACTCTTCCGGAAGAGTACACTACGGTTTATTCTGAAGCCAACTTCCTACGGGTGAAGAATCCATTGGTAGCCCTGCAACGTTTGGCTGAGCGGCACCGCGATGAATTCGACATCCCCATCGTCGGTATCACAGGCAGCAACGGCAAGACAATGGTCAAGGAGTGGCTCTACCAGTTGTTGTCACCCCAAACGATTGTCACCAGATCGCCCCGCAGTTACAATTCCCAAATCGGTGTTCCCTTGTCTGTATGGCTACTGTCCGAGCACACTGGGGTCGGCGTATTCGAAGCCGGCATCAGCCAGCCTGGAGAGATGTTGGCCTTGCGCGACATCATACAGCCCACCATTGCCGTCCTCACCAATCTAGGTACAGCCCATCAAGAGAATTTCGCAACGATGGAAGATAAATGCCGCGAGAAACTCTTGCTTTTCCACGATGCCAAGACCATCGTGTTCTGTGCTGACGACGAGCCCGTGTCATCCATCGTCGCCAATAGCGATTATCCTGGCGAGATACTGTCTTGGTCATGCAGCGACACCTCAGCCGCCTTCTATGTGAAGTCTATCGAAAAGAAGTCTTCCACCTCCACTATACATTATTTATATAAAGGAGAAACGGGAGAATACAGTCTACCGTTTATCGATGACGCTTCGGTACGCAATTCTATCACCTGCGCCGTGATTGCCTTACGACTCGGCGTTGCTATGACCGATCTGGCAGACCGTATGTCACGGCTCGAGCCTGTCGCCATGCGACTTGAAGTGAAGGAAGGACAACACGGCTGCACCCTCATCAACGACTCCTACAACTCCGACATCAACTCGCTCGACATCGCTCTCGACTTTATGAGCCGCCGCCCCGACCACAAGGGTCGCAAGCGCACGCTTATCCTAAGCGATATCTGTCAGAGCGGCGAAAGTGCCGACCGCCTCTATACCGAAGTGTCTTCTTTGGCAACAAAGCGCGGCGTGGAGAAATTTATCGGTATCGGTCCACAACTTATGGCCGAAGCAGAGAAGATAGAGGTTGGCGAAAAGTATTTCTTCACCGATTGTGCCTCATTCATCCACAGCGACGTGTTCAGCAGCCTGTGCGATGAGGTGATACTCATCAAGGGCGCACGCAGTTTCGGTTTCGACAACCTGACCGAACTGTTGGTCAAGAAAGTACACGAGACCACACTCGAAGTCAATCTCGGCGCACTGGTTGAGAATCTCAACTACTACCGCTCATTCATGCACCCCGAAACCAAACTTGTGTGCATGATCAAGGCCGATGCCTACGGTGCAGGAGCCGTCGAAGTAGCCAAGACACTGCAAGACCACCGCACAGACTACTTAGCCGTGGCTGTAGCCGACGAGGGCGTGACCCTACGCAAGAACGGTATCACGTCAAACATTATGGTGATGAACCCCGAAATGACATCCTTCAAGACCTTGTTCGACTACGATCTCGAACCCGAAGTGTACAGTTTCCGTCTGCTCGAAGCTCTCATCCGCGAAGCCGAAAAACAAGGTGTCACCAATTTCCCGGTACACATCAAACTCGATACGGGTATGCACCGACTGGGGTTCAATCCCAAGACCGACATCGATGAACTCATCCGACGTCTGCACAACCAAAGTTCGGTAATCCCTCGCTCCGTGTTCTCCCACTTTGTGGGTAGCGACTCCGACAGTTTTGACGATTTCTCCAGCCTACAGTTCGCTCTCTTCGATGAGGGGAGCAAACAGTTGCAAGCCGCCTTCCCCCACAAGATACTACGCCATATCGACAACTCGGCAGGTATAGAGCATTTCCCGATGCGCCAACTTGACATGTGTCGTCTCGGACTTGGACTGTACGGTGTCAACCCGCGCAACAACGCCATCCTCAGCAACGTATGCACACTGCGCACCACTATCTTGCAAAAGCGCATCGTACCAGCAGGCGAAACCGTAGGCTATAGCCGCAAGGGCAAAATCGACCACGATAGCGTCATCGCCGCCATCCCCATCGGCTACGCCGACGGACTCAACAGACACTTGGGCAACCGCCACTGCCATTGTCTCGTCAACGGCCAGCCCGCCGACTATGTTGGCAATATCTGCATGGACGTAGCCATGATTGACGTCACTGGTATAGACTGCCAAGAAGGCGACCGCGTAGAGATATTCGGCGACCACCTACCCGTCACCGTACTCTCCGATGCGCTCGACACCATCCCCTACGAGGTACTCACCGGCATCAGCGGACGTGTGCGCCGCGTCTATTTCCAAGATTAAGCAATGGTTAAGTGACGATAAAAAACCAACTTGGTACGCTAAGAATAGGTATATTTCACATTTATCATTGCGGTATTCCGGATTTTTTCAATAATTTTGCAGCCGGTTATACTGAATATTAGGCCGTTGTATCCATCTACGGCCTTTTGCTTTTTATTTACACACAACGGATTCAAGAATGAGAAAAGCCATAGCAGCCGTCCTGCTGACCATCGTATCGGCGGTATCCTTCGCACAAAGCGGCACCAACTCTCCCTACAGTCAATACGGACTGGGCGTACTCAGCGACCAGACAACCGCTCCCTACAAAGGTATGAACGGGTTGGCGTTAGGATTCCACGACCACAACCAGATCAATTATCTCAACCCTGCTTCATACGCCTCGCTAGACTCACTGACATTCATCTTTGACATCGGCGCATCCGGACAGATCACCAACTATCAAGAAGGCGAAAAGAAAATCAATGCAAAAAATGCCAACTTCGAATACGCCGTTGCAGGATTTAGACTGTTCAAGCATCTCGGACTGAGTTTCGGAGTCATTCCTTACACCAATACTGGTTACTCCTATTCCACTACAGAGCGCATCGGCGATAGCCCCAACGGTCTGTCATCGACCTCATACACCAATACTTACACCGGATCGGGCGGTCTTCACCAAGCCTATATCGGATTGGGATGGAGGCCTTTCAAGGGATTGGCCATCGGTGCAAACGTCTCCTACCTATGGGGAAGTTACCAGCGCTCAATAGTCAATGCCTACACCGACAATTACGTCAACACCGTATCGAAATACTACTACGCCGATGTCA
This sequence comes from Flexilinea sp., assembly GCA_963653995.1. Taxonomy (GTDB): domain Bacteria; phylum Bacteroidota; class Bacteroidia; order Bacteroidales; family Bacteroidaceae; genus Prevotella. The sequence goes on along the minus strand of CAVJZJ010000003.1, from coordinate 29,933 downwards.
GCAGTTACAAGTTGGACTTCGGAGTACAGTACACCGCCAAATTGTCAAAGAAAGACGAGGTGACACTTGGCGTCACCTACGGACTCGGCCACAAACTCGGGGCAGATCCGAGATGCGTTGTCGCCGCCGTAAACAAGCAGACAGGTGTGCGCGACTCCACCGAATTCGTTGCCAGCAACGCACTCGAAATACCCGCAACCTACGGTGTGGGTTTCGCATGGAATCACAACAACAAGTGGCGCTTTGGCGCAGACTATTCACTGCAGACTTGGTCGTCGGTAAAATATCCCGTCTACACCACCTCCGGCGACAATGCACAATACACGACCGTAAGCAACATGTTTGCAGACCGCCACAAAATCACCGTGGGCGGAGAGTTCTGTGCCAACGAGAGATCACGCAGTTTTCTGAAACGCGTCCGCTACCGCATCGGAGCATCCTACACCACACCCTACCTGAAAATCAACGGACAAGACGGGCCAAAGGAGTATAGCGTCAGCGCAGGTTTCGGTATTCCCATCATCAATTCCTACAACAACCGCTCCATACTCAACATCTCCGCACAGTGGGTACGACAGGACTCAAAAATGTTCATCACCGAAAATTCATTCCGCATCAATATTGGCCTGACCTTCAACGAGCGTTGGTTTGCCAAGTGGAAACTGGAATAAGTCCTCTCCCATAGACCATAGGCGAGTTCTAAACTATTGGTACTATACCGCCGTCCCCGTAAAAACAAAGCGTGAAATATAGCATCCACATATTGGCCGTTCTCCTGTTCACCGCACTCGTGACTGGCGGTTGTCAGGAGCAAAAAGAGCACACCGCACCGGCCATCAGAGAGCGCGACTCCGTCTCGACGATGACCAGTTATGGTGTCAATACGCTCATTTCCGACTCGGGCGTCATCAAGTACCGTATCGTCACCGAGCGATGGGAAGTCAATCAAGTACGCAACCCATCACGATGGATCTTTGAGAAAGGCCTGTTCTTGGAGCAGTTCGACGAGAAATTCCACGTCTACTCTTATATCCAGTGCGACACAGCCTTCTACTACGACCAACAGAAATTGTGGGAACTGCGCGGCAGGGTAAGCATCCTCACCAAGGATGACCTGCGGTTTACCAGCGAGTTGCTGTATTGGGACCAAAACAAGCACGAACTCTACTCATACGTCCGCTCCCGACTCGTCACACCTGAGCAGACACTGGAAGGCAACTATTTCAGAAGCGACGAGAACATGACCAGATACACCGTCTCCAACGCGACCGGCTCCTTCGAAAAACAGAACTTCATGGGAGGCGAAAGCGAGTCCACTACCACCGCACCGGCAGACACCACACCACCCGCTATCCGTCAGCAACCCCTACCCCGCCGCAAGTCGGCCATGCAAGAGTAGTCACGGCGCCATCACGACAACGCGGCCACATCAAAATAGAAACACACAATAATTTTGGAAACAGACATACCTCTTTTAGTCGGCATCGCCGTCACGATGGTACTCTCCGCTTTCTTTTCAGGCATGGAGATTGCCTTTGTCGCAAGCAACCGCATGCTTGCAGAAATGGACAAGGAAAAAAGCGGACTCACCCAAAAAGTCCTTTCCACCTTCTACCGTCACCCCAACGGATTTGTCAGTACCATGCTCGTGGGCAACAATATCGTACTCGTCATCTACGGTATACTCATTGCCAATCTTTTCGACAAGACCATATTCCAAAACATGGACATCGGCTGGCGCGTGACTGCCGATACCATACTCTCTACCATCATCATCCTCTTTACAGGAGAATTCATCCCCAAAACACTCTTCAAAAACAATGCGAACAGACTGCTCAATATCTTCGCATTGCCCTCTTTTCTTTTCTACATACTGTTGTGGCCCATCAGCCGTTTCTCCACATTTCTCTCCAAAATTCTCCTCCGGACGGTAGGTATCAGAATGACGGCAGAGAGCGATGACGACGGCTTTTCAAAAGTAGACCTTGACTACCTTGTACAATCAAGCATCGACAGCGCACAGAATGACGGGGAAATCAACGAGGAAGTGAAAATATTCCAAAACGCCCTCGACTTCTCCGACACAAAAGTGCGTGACTGCATGGTACCACGAACAGAAATCAATGCCGTCGACATCAACACCTGCTCCCTACAGTCCCTGATGCAGAAATTTGTAGAAAGCGGCAATTCCAAAATTATCGTCTACAAAGATGATATCGACCACATCGTGGGCTACATACACAGTTCGGAGATGTTCCGCAATCCACAAAAATGGCAGGACGGCATCCGCAAGATGCCATTCGTACCCGAAACGATGGCCGCCCAGAAACTCATGCACACACTGCTTCAGCAGAAAAAGAGCATTGGCGTGGTCGTCGACGAGTTTGGCGGCACTAGCGGCATTGTCTCACTGGAAGATATCGTCGAGGAAATCTTCGGCGATATCGAAGACGAACACGACAACACCACCTACACCGCCAAGAAACTCGATGACGGACAGTACCTCCTGTCCGCCCGACTCGAAATATACAAGGTCAACGATCTCTTCGACCTCGACCTCCCTGAAAGCGACGAATACAAGACCATCGGCGGCTACATCCTGCATGAATACCAGAGTTTCCCCAAACTCAACGAAACGGTCACCATCGGACACTACGAGTTCCAGATTATCAAGAGTAGCATGACCAAAATCGAACTCGTCAGACTAAAAGTAACCGCATGAACGCAAATTTGCAGATAAACATACGCATATTTGCCGATAAATTAGTATTTTTGTACGCATTTTGCAAAAAGTCCGCATAGCGTCAAGCCATGCGCAAACGATTTGCAATGAACAGATTGGAAACAAAAAAATAATAATACAATAAACAATAATGGCAGCATTAGGAAAAATCAGAAGCAAAGGCGTCACACTGATATGCATTATCGGTCTGGGTCTGTTTGCATTCATCGCTGAAGAAGGCTTCCGTTCGTGCGAATCAGCACAGAACAGCAAAAGCCAACAGGTCGGCGAGGTGTTGGGCAACAAAATCGACATCCAGGAATTCCAAAAACTCGTAGATGAGTATACGGAAGTCATCAAGATGCAGCAAGGCCAGGAAAGCCTCAACGACGAGCAACTCACACAGGTAAAGGACATGGTATGGAATACCTATGTACAGTCCAAAATTATCGAAGACGAAACCAAGAAACTCGGTCTCACCGTTACCGACCAGGAAATGCAGAACGTACTGCAGCAGGGTACCAACCCTATGCTGATGCAGACCCCGTTCGTCAACCAGCAGACCGGCCGTTTCGACGCAAATATCCTCAAGAAGTTCCTCGCCGAGTACAAGACACAGCAGACAGCCAATCCGCAGGCCGCCAAGCAGTACGAGACCATCTACAAGTACTGGACCTTCCTGGAAAAGAGTCTCCGCCAGCAGTTGCTCGTGCAGAAATACCAGAGTCTGTTCGCACACTGCTTGATCTCCAACAAGATTGAAGCCAAGATGGCTTACAAGAATGCCAACGAGGAGAGCCAAATCGAACTGGCCGCCCTCCCCTACTCGTCGATTGCCGACAACAAGGTAGAAATCAGCGAGTCAGACATGAAGGCCAAGTACGATGAACTCAAGCCCCGCTTCAAGCAGTACGTTGAGACACGCGACATCAAGTACGTAGATGTAGAAGTGACACCTTCTGCCGCTGACCGCGAGGCGCTGATGAAGGAATTTGGCGGTTATGCCAAAGAACTCGTAGCAGAGAGCGATCCGTCTGATATCGTACGCAAGAGCACATCACAGGTAGCCTACCTCGGTGTTCCCGTATCAAAGGATGCCTTCCCGCAGGACATCGCACAGCGTCTTGACTCTATGGCCGTCGGCTCTACCAGCGGCATCATTGAGAGCAAGTACGACAATACCCTCAACCTCATCCGTCTCATCTCTAAGCAGCAGTTGCCCGACTCTATCGAGTACCGTATGATACAGGTAGGCGGCACCGATGCAGCCGACGCCCACAAGCGTGCTGACTCCATCTATACCGCACTCAAGGGTGGTGCCGACTTCGAGGCCATCGCCAAGCAGTACGGACAGACCGGTACCAAGACATGGATGACCACTCGTCAGTATCAGAGCGCTCCCTCCATGGACAAGGACACCAAGAACTACATCACCACGCTCAATACGTCGGCCGTCAACGAACTGACCAACATCTCTTTGGCACAGGGCAACATCATCCTACAGGTGACCGACCGCAAGGCTATGATCGACAAGTATGTAGCAGCCGTCATCAAGAAGTCTGTCACCTTCTCACGTGACACCTACTCAGCCGCCTACAACAAGTTCAGCGCATTTGTCAGCGCCAACCAAACTCCAGAATCCATCATCAAGAACGCCCAAAAGAACGGTTACACCGTGCAGGAGCGCAAAGATATCACAACCTCAGAGCACTATCTCGCTGGCATCCATAGCACACGCGATGCCTTGAAGTGGACCTTCGATGCCAAGAAGAACACTATCTCTCCGCTCTATGAGTGCGGCGAGAACAGTAACCACCTGCTCGTGGTCGTACTTGAGGATATCCACCCCATCGGCTATCGCTCACTCGACGACGCTCAGGTGAAGGAATATGTCAAGGCTGAAGTGCTGAAAGACAAGAAGGCAGAGCAACTCATCGCCAAACTCAATGGTGTCAAGAGCATCGCCGCCGCCAAGGGCAAGGGTGCCAAGGTGACCACTGTCAACCAGATTACCTTCGACTCTCCTGTATTCGTGGCTACCACCGGTGCCAGCGAACCCGCACTTAGCGGTGCAGTTGCAGCCGTTGCCAAAGGCAAGTTCTCTCCCGCTCCCGTGAAAGGCAACGCCGCAGTATACGTATTCCAGGTGACCAACAAGAGCATGCGTCCTGGAAAGTACGACGAAAGCGCTATGATGCAGCAACTCCGTCAGAAGCAACTCCAGATGGCCAGCAACTTCACACAGGAACTCTACATCAAGGCAAAGGTTGTAGACCACCGCTACCTCTTCTTCTAAGAAGCGAACAAAACAAGACAACATAGTAAAAAATCCTCGGAACGCTTCGCTCCGAGGATTTTTTTTACCACTTAGTCATACCAAATCAACGCCCAGTGTATCAAAAGTCCAAAAAGATCTTGGCCGTAGCCATTGTCTCCCTCGCCCTATTGCACATCACAACGATTGGATACCTACCAATACTCGCCACTGTCAAGACATCTACCAATTTACAGTCCACCTCGAACAAAAGCACAGACAAACTCATAATATGGAAAGCCGGAACCAAGGTGACACCTGTTGAAATCGAAAAATACGGTATAGAAAAATGTTTCGTCGCCACAAAGATAGACGACAACATAAGCCATCGCATACAAGGGAAGTCTTACAAGAACGACTGCACCATTCCCTTGACCGACCTACGCTACCTCAAGGTACTCCACTACACCCGAGACGGCGAAATCCTACTCGGTGAAATGATTTGTCACAAGGACATCAGTGTCGACCTTATCGACATTTTCCGCAGACTCTACACCGCCCGCTACCCAATCGCACGTATGGTATTGATTGATGAATATGGGGCTGACGATGAACGGTCTATGACTGCCAACAACACGACCTGCTTCAACTATCGCACGGTCGCCAACTCCCGCACACTCTCCAACCACAGCAAAGGACGCGCCATAGACATCAATCCTCTATACAATCCTCACGTGAAGAGACTGCGAAACGGAACAATCCGTACAAGTCCCGTGGCTGGAAAACCCTACGCCGACCGCACCCAAACATTCGACTATAAGATCGACACCCAAGACCTCTGCTACAAAGAGTTTATCAAACACGGATTTCGCTGGGGCGGACACTGGAAGCACTCCAAAGACTACCAACACTTCGAAAAGCCATAGTACAGATTTTATTGTATTGGTGTTAAGGAAATAAGTTTCGGATTTAGGCGGAGGGGCGGGCTGAAAGTCCAACAAGCACTTAGCCCAGGGCCACGCCCTGGGTATGAAATGCGTGAGGATGACGCTCTGAAAGAGCAAAAGATTTTTTCTTATTTTTTTTTCTAATATTGATGTCCGCTAAAAACAACAAAGGCTCCGCTGCATAGTGAAGAATTCACGTTTGCAACGGAGCCTATCTATTGAATATTAGAGGCTGTAAATACTACTTAATCAAATCAACAGAACGCTTGAGGAAAGCATCAAGAGCGGCACCACGCAACATACCATTCTGAAGAAGGGCAAGGTCGATGAGTTGGTGTACCACCTTGTTGTCCTTGGCATAGTCAGCGATGAGTTGGTGCTTCTTGTCACGTTGGTCTGCAACAGCCTTCTGCGTATTGGCCATATCGTCCTTTTCCTCCTGCGTCAGTTCGTCAGCCTTCTTCTTCGACTGTTCCTGGCGGAGAACAGCAAGACGCGCTTCAAGTCCCTTGATCTCGCTCTCTACAGGATGAAGGGCATCCTGGCATTTGGCATTCTCATCATCAAGCACCTCCTTGATAAGACGGTGGTCGCTATTGAGCACGATATTGTACGCATCGGGCATCTGTGCATAGAATGACATGCCGGCCTGATAGTGGCTGACCTCCTTCATACGGCGCATATACTCACTCTGCGTGATGAGCACAGGCAGCGCATCCTCACCCAAAGCCTGCACCTCTACGCTGAACTCAGCCTTCTCTATCTTCGGCATCTGTGAGCGGAACGTCTGTGACAGATTGTCACGACTGGCCTCGTCAAGTTCCGACTTCTTGGCATCTTCCTTGACAATCAAGCGATCGATAATGTCACTATCTACGCGTACAAAGCGGCTCTTCTCAAACTTCTGCTCCAACATAGATACCATCGGCACATCGAGTTGTCCGTCGAGCAACAGCACGCTATAACCCTTGGCCTTGGCAGCCTCTATATAACTGTACTGGCCTTCCTTGTCATTGGCATAGAGATAGATGAGATTGCCTTCCTTGTCGGTCTGGTTGTCCTTAATGAGTGTCTTGTACTCCTCGAAGGTGAAATACTTGCCGTCAACGTCCTTGAAGAGGGCAAAATCCTTGGCACGGTCGTAGAAGTCTTCCTGCGAAAGCATACCGTAGTTGATGAAGATCTTCAGATCGTCCCATTTCTCCTCATAGTCCTTGCGGTTTTCCTTGAAGATACCGCTAAGACGGTCTGCCACCTTTTTGGTGATATAAGTGGAAATCTTCTTCACATTGGCATCGCTCTGCAGATAGGAACGGCTCACATTGAGGGGGATATCCGGTGAGTCAATCACGCCGTGAAGCAAGGTGAGGAATTCCGGCACGATACCTTCCACCTGATCGGTGACAAACACCTGATTGCAGTAGAGTTGTATCTTGTTGCGCTGCAGTTCGATATTCGACTTGATGCGCGGGAAGTACAATATACCCGTGAGATTGAAGGGGTAGTCTACATTGAGATGTATCCAAAACAACGGCTCATCCTGCATAGGATAGAGCGTGCGGTAGAATGACTTATAGTCCTCATCCTTGAGCGTGCTCGGTGTCTTGGTCCAAAGTGGCTCTACACTATTGATGACATTGTCCTCCTCGGTGTCGACCATCTTGCCGTCCTTCCATTCGGTCTTCTTGCCGAAAGCCACAGGTACGGCCATGAACTTGCAGTACTTGTCAAGCAAAGACTGTATCTTGTTTTTCTCCAAGAATTCCTTGCAGTCATCATCTATATAGAGAATGATGTCAGAACCGCGGTCTGCCTTCTCCACATTCTCAATCTCAAACTCGGGACTGCCGTCACAACTCCACTTCACGGCCTGTGCACCGTCGCGGTAACTGCGGGTGACAATCTCCACCTTCTTGCTCACCATGAAGGAAGAGTAGAAACCCAAACCGAAATGACCGATGATAGCATTGGCATTGTCCTTGTACTTGTCCAAGAAATCGTTGACACCCGAGAAGGCAATCTGATTGATATATTTGTCAATTTCCTCCTCAGTCATACCGATACCACGATCGCTGATGGTCAGCGTACCTTTGTCAGTGTCAAGTGACACACGGACACTCAAATCACCCAGTTCGCCCTTGAAATCACCGCGTTCAGCTAGCGTTTTTATTTTCTGCGTGGCATCAACAGCATTAGACACCATCTCGCGCAAGAAGATTTCATGGTCGGAATAAAGAAATTTCTTGATGACGGGGAATATGTTTTCAGTAGTAACCCCAATATTTCCTTTTTGCATATTGTATATGTTTTACGTATTCTCTTGTTCTGACATTTATAGAAACAAATGTTCTGATATGTATTCAGAGACAAACTTGCAAAATGCGTGCCAAACATCTGCGTCACCTACAACGCTATCGCCATACGCCCAATCATTCCCCCAGCACCAAGGGCGGAAAACCCATCTTCCCAACCCTCTACATCTGTAATGCAGCAGTATTCGGGTCGAAATACTCGAGTATTCGGCCTTGCACACTCCAGTATTCGGACCAAAGCACACCAGTATTCGGCCTTGAATACTCCAGTATTCGGCCCAAGGACTGCAGTCTTCAAGACCAAATACTCTCACAACACTAAAAACACGACATCGGGAGAAAAACGGCAGCATACTGCGGTATCTCAATTATAATTGTTACCTTTGTGTACTCACTGACCCGACCGAAAAGAAAGATATTATTCCGGCCGGGCACAAGAAAACCATACAATGAGCAACAAAATACAACTATTGGCCGCCGGCATATTGGCCCTCACGGCCATATCGTGCAAGGAAGCCAAGAAAGACACCAATATCATCACACACAAAAAGGTTGTAACCGCCCCCAAGAAGACCCAGAAGGTGGGCGACTACTCGCAAAGCCGCAACGTAGAATGGTTGGGAAGTGAATATACGGTAGCCGTCGACCGCAAGGCCGACACCTCACTTCCTCTCGTTGACGATGGTGCAGGAAACAAATACTACGACAACCGCATCAGCGTGAATATCACCCGCAAGGACGGCACCACATTTTTCAGCCGCACCTTTACCAAAAGCGATTTTTCACAATATGTAGACGAGATCTACCGTGGCGGAGCCCTTTTGGGCATCGTTCTCGACAAAGCCGAGGGCGACTGTCTATATTTTGCCGCCAGCGTAGGATCACCCGACACCATGAGCGACGAGTATGTACCACTCGTGATGCGCATCGGCCGCACCGGACAGATAAGCATCTATAAGGATACCCAACTCGACACGGGAAGCGACGCGCCTTCAGCCGAATTGGAGAAAGCGGAAGAAGACGGAGTGTAAGCACACACGCTCTATTGATACTAGAAATCTACACAATAAAATATTGATAAGCGCAATTTACGCAATTTAGGTTCACTTGGATTGGAATATTTCTCTATTAGGCAATCCCCCAACGAGTACACAAAAATATTTTATTGGAGAACAATCTACAGGACAGATATGACATATCTCCATTAATTTTCATAACTTTGCAATATCTCACAGAAAAAGGCAGATGCCATGCAGAAGTCTGAAAGATGAGACTACATATATAGAAAAGCGTTTACTAACGCTTTGTTCTTGACAACTCGAAACTTCGCAACCTTCTTGTCACAGTCAAGGATAAGGCAACGGTAGATGCCTTGCGGATGTGTATACATCTAAGCCCAAGGTATGCCCTATTGCAAGATAGGATATGCCAAGGGTGAAGTATATCATATCGGCGTGGGATTCTGCATTGTACATAGTAAGCCGATATCCCTTAATTGTTACCTACTTGATTATCAGTAGGTACACGAAAGTATAAACGTAAGCATTGTTTTGTTGGGTGACAAGAAAGAACCAACAAAATGAAAAACAAATCTTGTGCAACAAATTTTGCTACCCAACAGCCATATTTCCTGTTACTTTCTCTTCAAGAACCATTTTTACTGGCGGAAAGAAAAAAGAAGTGTTACCTGCCTATAGCTGCCAACCATAGCCAATACACAAATATAAATTCATTCATCTTAGGATATATATACTAATATTGCTGTCCGCTAAAACTCAAAAAAGCGAACCCACAAATTGCCCAACGACTTTCTGACGCAAAGCACGACCCTATTTGCACAGACGACATAGGACATTCCATTACTAATATGGCAGGAATAACATGCAAAGATTTCGCGCCGACGAGAAGTTTTATAAATGACAAGTTTAACAAAAAACGCCATCGAATGGTAATAAATTCTGTTGATTACGACCACGAACTCATAAACAGAAGATGATTGCCAGCACCGAAGTTGATTCCAAATTCGATGAGATAGAATTTCAATAGATTACAACATTATATAATAACCAATAATTTTGTTTTTTGGGCGTCCGGTAAAATATCGCAGATCGCAAGTCCTGTAGCGTAGGGCGCAACAAATATAAACCGAACGAGCGTAAAAAAAGGAAGAAGCGACATGACTTCTTCCTTTTTGGTATTATCAAATATTGTAGAATCCTAAAACTTTGCCATCTTGATGGCATCTATGGCGCACTCGTCGCCTTTGTTACCGTACTTGCCTCCGCTACGGTCGATGGCTTGCTGCATATCGTTGGTAGTGAGAAGGCCGTAGATAATGGGAATCTCGCTGATGGTGTTGAGATGAGCGATACCATAGGTCACACCTTGACAGATATAGTCGAAATGCGGGGTCTCACCACGAATGACACTACCCAGAATGATGACGGCATCGTAGCCGCCGTGGAGTACCATCTGGTGAGCACCATAGACGAGTTCGAAACTTCCTGGAACGGTCTTCACATGGATATTCTCGGTCATCGCACCATGCTTTTCAAGCGTCTTGACGGCACCGTCAAGCAGCGCACCGGTGATTTCAGGATTCCACTCTGCCACTACAATGCCGAAGCACATATTGCTGGCATCGGGCACATGCTGGGGATCGTATTCAGAAAGATGATGAAGTGCTGTTGCCATATCGACTACTCAGATACTCTTTCGATGTACTTGTCTATCTCGGACGACTGTACGATAGAAGCGTTGAGATACTTCTTCTTGATGTCTTGATAGATCTTCAGTGCCTCGTCTTTCTTGCCTTGGCTTTCGAGCAACTGGGCAGCCTGCAGGAGGAAAGAGGGAGAGATACTCACGTTGACATCGTCGGCAGCCTTGCTATCAGCCATGGAAGCCGCCTTCTTCAGTGTGCTGATGGCCTTGTCGACATTGCCAGTCTGTGCATACGCATTGCCCAAGGCTGCAACAGCAGCGGGGCTGACCATAGCGTCACTGGAAGGAGAATATTTCTCAAGATAGGCCACGGCCTCTGCCCACTTGTTCAGGTTGGCATAGCAAAGACCTGCATAGAGGTCGGCCAAATTGGCTGCGTCGGTACCGCTATAGTCATCGGCAATCTTCACAAAACCGGCATAGCCTGCGCCATCACCATTGAGAGCCTTGTCAAACTGCTCAGCATTGAAATACTCCTGTCCCTTGGCCAAGGCTGTACTAGCCTTTTCAGCACGGGGTGCGGCCACATAGGCATGGAAAAGCAGAAGACCGGCGATTACTACCACGACTACTGCAACGACGATGATGATGGCCTTCTTGTATTTCAAGAAGAAAGCCTCCTTTGTGTTCAGCGTCTCTTGACCATTGAGAGCGCTTGCTACATTTTTGTTTGTCATTATTTTTTTGTTGTTTTTATTTCCGTATACGGCTGTTCCGGACAGTGTTTATGATATGCATAGGTCCGAAAAAAGTGCAGCGCAAAATTACGTATTTTATCTCATATATTGAAATATATCGTGTTTTTTTTCTTGTTTCAGTGGTAAAAGGACTAACTTTGCATACGGTCGTTCTAAAAACGCCGTCATTAGGTAACTTTGCGCACAGAGATGATACTCAATAATATTTCCATTCTCAATTTCAAGAACATACGCGAAGCGACGTTGCAGTTGTCGCCGAAAATGAACTGTTTTATCGGGCGCAACGGCGAAGGCAAGACCAACTTTTTGGATGCCATCTATTTTCTCTCTTTTTGCCGTAGCGCGTTCAATCCCATTGATTCCCAATGTATACTTCATGACCAAGAGTTCTTTGTCATCGACGGTCTGTACGAAAAAGAAGACGGCGATGCGCTCAGCATCTATTGTGGTATGAAGCGGGGAACAAAAAAACACGTCAAGCGCGACAAGAAGGAATACAAACGTCTGTCGCAGCATATCGGACTCATACCATTGGTATTTGTGTCACCAGCCGACTCGATGCTCATCAGCGGAGGAAGCGAAGAGCGCCGCCGACTGATGGATATTGTTATCTCGCAGTACGACCACACCTACATCGAAGCCCTCACATCCTACAACAAGGCCTTGCAACAACGCAACTCCCTACTGAAGATGGATACAGAACCCGACCCTGCCCTACTCGACATTTGGGAAGAGCAGATGGCCAGCCACGGTGAGACTGTATACAGAGCGCGGCAACAATTTGTAGAAGAGTTTGTCCCTGTATTCCAACATATACACCGTACATTGTCGGAAGAGCGCGAAGAGGTATCGCTCACCTATACGTCGCACGCCCAACGCGGACCACTGCTGGAGGTCATTCGGCGCGACCGTCAGCGCGATCGGGCCGTAGGCTATTCACTGCATGGCATACACCGTGACGACCTCGACATGAAACTGGGTGACTACCAGATGAAGCGTGAGGGCAGCCAAGGACAGAACAAAACGTTTGTCTTGGCACTGAAACTGGCACAGTTTGACTTTCTCAAACGCACCGCCTCACACACCACACCGCTACTTTTGCTTGACGATATCTTCGACAAACTCGATGCTCATCGCGTGGAACAGATAGTAAAACTGGTATCAGGAGACGGATTCGGACAGATATTCATCACCGACACCAACCGCGAGCACCTCGACAAGATACTGCACAACTACTCGAAAGGTTATAAACTTTTCGATGTGACGGGCGGAGAAATAACTGAGAATAAAGATGTTTAAACGCCATCCCAAATCCATAGGCGACCTTCTGAACGCCTACTTGCGCAATGAAGGTCTGGAAACGCCACTTCTACAAAAGCGACTCATAGATGCATGGAGTACGGTGACTGGCAATATGATATCCCGATACACAGAAGACAAGTTTATCAAGAACCAGACGTTGTACGTCAAGATAACCAATCCGGCACTCAGACAAGACCTTTCAATGATGCGCACACAATTGGTCAGAAGGCTGAACACAGCCGTCGGATCGACCGTCATCACCGACGTGCGTATCTATTGACGACTACAACACCTCGTCCATCACTACATCATACGGACCGGTCGGCACCTCATCTACTTTCTGAAAATCGAAGCATACCCCGATTTTGTAGGTATGCAGCAACTGTGGAAGTAGTCTGTCGTAGTAGCCACGTCCACGGCCCAATCGGTGTCCGTTCCGATCGAATGCCACACCCGGTACGACAGCCACATCTACCTCGTCATACGCAGTGAACACGGGCCCTTGTGGCTCAGAGATATGGAAAGCCCCTTCACGCAGGTCGTTTCTACCACGATAAACACGCAGACACATGCTATCGCGCCCCGTCACCAGCGGCAAGAGTACACATTTGCCCATCTCCACAAGACGGTCGAGCGCATCATGGGTATCTACCTCGTCGGGAAGTGAGCAATACATCAGTATGGTGCGGGCAGAGACAATGCGCGGATGCGACAAGAGACGCGACATATACAGAAGCGACAGTTCGCCGGATACCCCGGCAAACTGCCGCTTCTGTATTCTTATACGCTCGCGCAGTTCGGTTTTCAGCATACAGATACCGTATTTTTTCTCCGCCGACCGTCACAAGGCGTTGCGCTTGGTCTCTCGTATCCGGACAGAGCAGCATGCTTTCCATTGGCCTTAGCGGGAGCAATCGGTTTCTTGGGGAAGGCCGCATGCTCGCGGAACACCTTCAAAGCAGCCTTGATGACGGGATCATCACTATTGATATACTCTGTCCACGCCTCTTCATCAAGCATGTTGTAGATAATGCGGCTATTGATATAGCGTTCGAGAAGGGTATGCGACTTGCGTATCAGGAGATTGCGGCGACGCAGTCCGTTCTTGTCGGCATAGGCAGCAAACTTCTCCACCATGTTCTGACCGACAAGATACTTGGATAGTTCTGCCATATTATTGTAGGTACGCAGTTTGGGACGGTTGTCGTCAGTATAGGCAAAGGCGAACTGCAAGATCAATCCGCTCATGCTGGCCGCCTTGTAATAAGAGGTCATGCCCAGCGTATCCTCGGGTATAAAGATATCAGGAGTGATGCCGCCGCCACCATATACCACACGTCCGAGAGTGGTATGGTAGGCAGGTCCGACATGTTTGATACTATCTTGCGAAAAGAATTCGCCATGCTGATAGCGGGTGAGCAGATCCTGTTCGTAATCTTTGTCATCACCGGTCACATAGGGTTTTTGTATGCAGCGGCCGGAGGGGGTGTAGTAGCGGGCTACCGTCAGACGTATCATACTGCCGTCGGGGAATCCGATAGGCTGTTGCACAAGACCCTTGCCGAACGACCGACGACCGATAATGGTGGCACGGTCATTGTCTTGAAGGGCGCCGGCCAATATTTCGGAAGCCGAAGCGGAACCCTCGTTGATCAGTACGACTAGCGGTATGCTCTGATAACTGCCATGACCATCGGTACGGTATTCCTGACGGGCCGAGCGACGGCCCTGCGTATAGACGATAAGTTTGTTCTTGGGCAGAAATTCGTTGGCTATCTGGGTAGCAGAACTAAGCAATCCACCCGTATTGTCGCGAAGGTCGATAACAAGATTGGAGAATCCTTCTTGTGACAGTTTAGCCAATGCGATAAGCATTTCGGGATATGTCGTTTCCCCGAAATTCTTGAGACGTATGTAGCCAGTATTGGGGTCAAGCATATAAGTGGCGGTGACACTCTTCTGCGGTATCTCGGCACGGGTGACCGTGACATACTTCACCTTCTTCTGTCCGTACTGCAGCAGACCGATTTTCACCTTGGTATCTTTTGGCCCTTTCAGGCGGCGCATGGCTTCTTGGTTGGTAACAATTTTTCCGACAAACGGTTTGCCATCGACACTGACAATCTTGTCACCGGCAATAATGCCAGCACGTTCTGCCGGTCCGTTGCTGATAACATTCTGCACATGTATGGTATCGTTGCGGATGGTAAACTCAATGCCGACACCCGAGAACGACCCTTTCAGATCGTCATTGGCAGCCTGCACATCCTTGGCACTGATGTAGACAGAGTGCGGGTCGAGTTCGGCCAGTATTTGAGGTATGGCGTTGTCGACAAGCGAGTCGATGTTGACTTTGTCGACATACTGGTCATCAATGATATGAAGCAGGTTGCTCAGGCGATTGCTTCCAGAGTTGATGATATTCAGGCGGTTGCCCGAAAAATGGTTGGCGTAGAAGGTTCCGATGACAATGCCCAACACCACACACAGGGCCATAAGTAGGGGCAAGTACCGATTTGACGTTTTCATATTCATTTCTCGTCAGTATTAAGATACAACACTTCAATATTGGCACGTTGCAACAATCTCAGACCGTCGTCCAAGCGATAAGGTTCGCCATAGACCACACGACGGATACCTGCTTGTATGATGAGTTTGGCACACTCTATGCAGGGGGTAGCCGTGACGTAGAGTGTAGAACCGTCGCTATTGTTGCTACTGCGTGCAAGTTTCGTGATAGCGTTGGCCTCCGCATGAAGTACATACGACTTGGTCAGTCCGTCCTCATCCTCGCAGACATTTTCAAATCCGCTGGGCGTACCATTGTAGCCGTCGCTGATGATCATCTTGTCCTTGACGACAAGTGCTCCCACCTTGCGGCGCACACAATAACTGTTTTCTGCCCAGATTTGGGCCATACGCAGGTAGCGCAGGTCAAGATTGCGTTGCTTCTCGTTTGATTCCATTGCGTTCCAATAATGCATCGATTGTGGGTTCCTGACCGCGGAACCGCTTGTATAATGTCATAGGATGTTCCGTACCGCCCTTTGAGAGTATGCAGTCACGGAAACGCTGGGCCGTTTCGCGATTGAAGATGCCGTCCTTCTTGAACACGCTGAAGGCATCGGCATCGAGCACCTCGGCCCATTTGTAACTATAGTATCCAGCAGCGTAGCCGCCAGCCATGATATGCGAGAACTGCACGGTCATACAGGTGTCTGTCAACTGTGGGGTAACGATAGCACGTTGCCATGCTTTCTTTTCAAAGGCGATGATATCCTCGTCGAAAGCATCGCGTCGGGTATAATAGGCCATATCGAGGAGTCCGAAACTCACTTGTCGCATGCAGGCGTAGGCAGCCATAAAATTGCGACTGGCCACAATGCGGGCTATCAGTTCATCGGGCATCGGCTCACCCGTCTTGTAGTGGAAGGCGAAGGTACGGAGGAAGTCTTTCTCAACAGCGAAATTCTCCATAAACTGCGAGGGAAGTTCCACAAAGTCCCACCATACGTTGGTGCCGCTGAGACTTTCAAACCGAGAATTGGCAAACATGCCGTGCAACGAATGACCGAACTCGTGGAGGAAGGTTTCCACCTCGCCCAAGGTGAGAAGGGCAGGTTTCTCTTCGGTCGGTTTGGTGAAGTTCATCACTAGGCTGACATGGGGACGCACATTGTTACCCTTGCGGTCAATCCATTGTCCCTGGAACTCGGTCATCCACGCTCCACCTTGCTTCCCCTTGCGGGGGAAGAAGTCGGCATAGAGCACAGCAAGGTATGAGCCGTCCTTGTCGTATACCTCATAGGCCTTGACATCAGGATGGTATACGGGAATATCTTTTGCTTCCTTGAAGGTGATGCCATACAGACGGGTTGCCAATCCGAACACGCCATCAATAACCCGCGACAATTCGAAATAGGGGCGTAGCATCTCTGCATCGAGATTGTACTTCTCCATCTTGAGTTTATGGGAATAGTAACTGAAATCCCATGGTTCCACCTCAGTATCGTCTCCGTCAATGTGCTTGGCCTCGGCTGTGATAGCATCTACTTCTTGCAAGGCTGCGGGACGATAGGCTTCGACAAGATCATCGAGCAGATGGTATACATTGTCCACGTTGCTAGCCATACGGTGTTTGAGCACATAGTCGGCATAGGTATCGAAGCCGAGCAATTGTGCAATCTCACGACGGAGATTGACAATGCGCTTGCAGACCTCAAGATTGTTCTCGGCATTGTCGTGCGTACACACGGTATTGCGAGCCATATACATCTGACGGCGGAGGTCACGTTGCGTAGAATAAGTCATAAAGGGGGAATAACTCGGAAAATCGAGTGTGAACACCCATCCTTCTTTGCCTTCATCCTTGGCTGTTTGGGCCGCGGCTTCGCGGGCTGTCTCGGGAAGGCCGTCGAGCTGATGTTCGTCGGTGATATGCAAAGTGAAAGCCTTGTTTTCTTTCAGCAAGTTCTGTGAAAACTGTAGCGAAAGCATACTGGCTTCCTCTGTCAGTTTGCGGAGTTTCTCTTTACCCTCCTCATCGAGCAACGCACCACTGCGTACAAAGCCATCGTAGCATTTGTCTAGCAACATTTGCTCCTCGGAAGTCAATTCACGATGATGGTCATAGACATATTTGATGCGGTCGAAAAGTCGACGGTTGAGCCGCACATCATTGGAATGTTTGGTCAAGATGGGACTCATCTTCTGTGCCAAAGCATCGAGTTCGTCGCACGTCTCGGCACTGAGCATACAGGAGAACACGTTGGACACCCGATCGAGTAAATCGTAGTAGTGCTCACCATTCTCATTGTCCACCCGAACGATGGTATTCTCGAATGTGGGTTCTGCCGGGTCGTTGACAATTTTATCGATTTCCTCATCATCACGACGTATTCCTTCCATGAACGCTTCCTCGTAGTCCGAGATTTGAAGTCTATCGAAGGGTACGGTATCGTGGGGAGTATTATAGGGTAGAAAGAATGGATTGATACGTTTTTTGTTCTCTATGTTGTTTTCACACATACTAATACATTATTTCTTGCAAAATTAGCAAAAATCTCACACAGATGCACATGACCTATCCATTTTAACTTATATTATTCACTACCCTACTGACACTTGCGAAAGAGCAAGGAAACAAGCAACGAAAGGCGCACAAAATAAGTTAAAATGCGTAAATATACGCGCTCATACTTGTCGAATTCGGAATTCTTTCTTACCTTTGCAACCGCTTTCGAGCAAGACGGGCAAGTCTTGTACGGCCAGCTCCCTTCGAATCCTCCAGGACGGGAACGTAGCAAAGGTAGTTGGTTGTAGCGGCGCGATACAAGTAGCTTGCCCACCCGCCTCTTTAGCTCAGTTGGCCAGAGCACGTGATTTGTAATCTCGGGGTCGTTGGTTCGAATCCGACAAGAGGCTCAAAATACACTCAATAGTTATTGATTGAAAAAAGGTTTCACATTAGTGAAACCTTTTTTTGTATACCTAACAATGGTTGACAAGTCAACCAACCACAAAAAACCGCTTTCCCGTTTTTGCACAGGAAAGCGGTTTTTTCGTATTCAAATCATGCGAGTCTTTACAACGCATGAGGATGGATGTCCTTATAAAGTAGCGGCCGCGCCAGCCAACCAGTCGAAGATGCAACTGCATACACCGAAAGCAAGTATGCCAACAGTACAGATTGCAAGAGCGAGTTTGGTATTGCAGTCACTCTTGAAGGTGGGAAGCGGAGTCTCCGTCTTGTTGATATACATTGCCTTGACAATGAGCAGATAGTAGTACAAACTAATGACAGTGTTGATCAAAGCGATGAACACAATGCCATAAGCCAACGGCGTACCGGTCTTGGCAGCGGCAAGGAACACGAAGAACTTGCTGAACATACCAGCAAACGGAGGTATACCTGCCAATGAGAACAGGGCGAGGGTCATCAAGAACGACAACTTTGGATTGGTCTGATAGAAACCATCGTAACTGCTCATCTCTGTCGTACCGCCATTTCTTTGCTCTACAATGCTGATGATAGTAAAGACACTCATATTGGCAACCACATACACAAGCACATAGAAAGAAAGTGAGGCAACACCAAGTGCACTGTCACCACAAGCGGCCAACATAATGTATCCAGCCTGCGAGATAGAACTGAATGCCATAAAGCGCTTCAGATCGCTCTGACGGATGGCAAAGAGATTGGCTATGGTGATACTCAACACAATGACGATGTAAAGAAGATACTGCCAGTATTCCACCATGGGTGCAAAGACCTTCATCAGAATGGCCATCAGCGTGAAGGCAGCAGCGCCCTTGGAAATGACACTCAGATAACCAGTGACGGTAGTAGGAGCACCTTGATAAGTATCGGCTGTCCAAAAATGGAAGGGAACCAAACTAATCTTGAAACCAAGACCGCTGAAGAAGAACACCAAACCAAGGATGTTCATAGCGAACTTGTCGGAACCGGTCAGAGCGGTTGTCACGTCATCGAAATAGAGTGTACCAACACTTCCGTACAGAATAGAGATGCCGTAGAGCATCACACCGCTTGAGAATGTGGCGGTCAAGATAAACTTGGCGGCTCCCTCTGCGGAATTGTTACGGAATTTGTCGAGTGCCACAAGGCAGGCCATCGGCACAGATGCCATCTCGAGACCGAGGAAGAACATCAAGAAATGTCCGGCACTCATCATCATGTTCATACCCAAGAGAGTAGAAACAATCAACAGATAGAATTCACCCTCACGATGCATTGTGTCCTCACGACTAATCCACTCACGGCTCTGTATCAATACGATCAGCGAACCGAAAGCAAGGATGGCCTTCATGGCATTGACGGCCGAGGAAGTGACGTACATGCCACCGAAAAGGGAAACGGGATCTTGCGGAACAAGGCTCACCGCTAACTGGACCAACATCAACACTGAAACCAGCGGGTTGAACCATCTACGGGCTTGCTTGCCATTGGAGGCAAAGTCTGCCACGAAGACAATGACGAGGATGGCCATCAGCATGGCCTCCGGTATCATATTTAGAAATTGACTATAACCCATTTTTCTTATTTTATATTATAAGGATGCTATAACATTGATTTGGTCGAGTATGGGGCTCACTGCATCGGTGATGGCATTGCTTGCCCAGAAGGGGAAGGAACCAAGACCGGCAACACAGAAGATGAGACAGCAAACGGCGAAACGCTCGTCCCAAGTAGCATCGGTCAGTGTGAGATAGTGAGGATCCTTAACTTTCTCGAAGAGGATAAATCCGACAGTACGCAGAATGTAAACTGCAGTCACCACAATCGATGTGATGGCAATGATGGTGCAGCAACGATGGAACGTATCAGCATTCTCAAACGAACCATTGAAGATGGTCATCTCTGCGATAAATCCAGAGAAACCGGGAAGACCAAGGTTGGCCAAACCGGCAATGACGTAACCGACAGAGAGGAAAGGCATAATCTTCATCAGACCACCCAGTTTGCGGATGTCACGCGTATGTGTACGACCATAAATCATACCGATAAGGGCAAAGAAGAGGGCCGTCATCAAACCGTGAGAAAGCATTTGGAGAATGGCTCCGGTGCAAGACACCTTGGTCATCATCAGAAGGGCGAAGAGTACGAGACCACAGTGAGAAACCGAAGAATATGCATTGATAAACTTCAAGTCGGTCTGTACACAGGCAGAGAAGGCACCATATACCACAGAGATGGTCGTCAGAATGAGGAAAATCCAAGCCAAGTCATGAGCAGCATTGGGCAACAGGAACATGGCGATACGGAAGCAACCGTAACCACCAAGTTTCATCAGCACACCTGCGTGGAGCATAGATACTGATGTCGGGGCACATCCGTGACCAATAGGTGACCATGTATGGAAGGGGAACAATGCACCCAGCACACCGAAGCCAATGAAGACAAACGGGAAGAGCACGTTCTGTACATGGGGAGCGATATGATTGTTATGGGCAATCTCAAGGATGTTCATCGTAGTGGCTCCATTGAAGAAGTAGATGCCGACCAAACCGAGGATAATCAGGGCAGAACCACCCATCAGCATCAATGTCAGTTTCATGGCAGCATACTCCTTACGACCAGAACCCCAGTATCCGATGAGAAGGTACATGGGGATAAGTGCCACCTCATAGAACATGAACATGGCGAAAAGGTCAATGCAAATGAAGAAGCCGTAGACACCCGTGGAAAGCAGGGTGAACCACATGAAGAACTCTTTCGTCAACGGTTTGAGTTTCCAAGAGGCAAAAGTACCGGTAAACACGATAATGCTTGAGAGCAACAGCATGACCACCGATATACCGTCCACACCGACGGCGTAATTGATATGCAGCGGAGCAAACCAGACGGTAGATGCTGACAAAAGCATCTCAGCGTGGTTGCCGGCAGCACGCTCGCTGACAAAATAGAACGTGAGCCAAACGGACATTGCCAAAAGGCAGGATGCTCCCGTCACCATCACGCCCCGCACCTGATTGACATTGCGTGCGGCCCAAAGACCGAGCAACATCAGCACGGGGATTACAACGAATAAACTTAATATACTCATCTTCTTATTATATGCAAAGTAATACTAATGTTAATGCCACGGCTCCAGTAAGGAACCAAACTGCATACTGGCGCACGTCGCCACTCTGCCAAGGACGAATGGTCTCTCCGGCCTCGTTGGTTCCCCAAGCGGTGAAATCAATCAAGCCATTGATGATGTGCTCATCAATCCACTGTACAGGACGCGAAACAAAGCGGAACAGTATCTTGTGGGTGACGAACATGTAGACCTCGTCCATATAGAAACGCTTGTAGGCCCAACGGTGAAGACGAGGCAATGCAGCCTGCATCTTGTCGGCGATAGGTTGCTTCTCACCTTTGTAAATATAAGTGGCAAGGGCTATCGAAAGGATGGCTATCACCGTAGAGGTAGCGGCTACCTGTGTCGAGAAATGTACGGTATAGGCAGTACCGGCAGCGCTGACGAGCGAACCGAAACTTGCCCAATCCCATCCGAGGAATCCACCGAGGGTGGTGACAACACCGACGCCTACGGTCACAATGCTAAGGAATACCAGCGGGAAGGTCATCGTAGCAGGAGCCTCATGAGGAGTATGCTCAGCGTGGAGTTCCTTGTTCTCTGTACCCCAGAAGATGCCGTAGTAAAGACGGAACATATAGAAGGCTGTCATAGCAGCAACACCGGTCATCCACCAACCGCATACGGGAGAATACTCAAAGCAGGCGGTGATAATCTCGTCTTTCGAACTGAAGCCAGAGAAGAATGGTATACCGGCAATAGCCAAGCAGGAGATGAGGAACGTAGCATGGGTGATGGGCATGTACTTGCGAAGACCACCCATGGTAGACATTTCATTGCTATGTACAGCGTGGATGATACATCCGGCGCAAAGGAAGAGACAAGCCTTGAACATGGCATGGGTGAACAGGTGGAACATCGAAGCCATGTAACCCAACTGTGCATGATTGTCAAGCGCTGCACCATGATGTCCCGGAAGACAAACACCCAAGGCAACCATCATGAAGGCAATCTGAGAGATGGTGGAGAAAGCCAACACACGCTTGATATCGCTTTGGGCACAAGCCACTGCGGCTGCATAGAAAGCGGTGAAGGCACCTACGACAACAACTATCTCCAGGGCCTGCGGAGCATACTCAATCCAAATGGGGAAGAGACGGGCAATCTGCACAACACCGGCAACCACCATCGTGGCAGCATGGATGAGGGCGGAAACAGGAGTCGGACCTTCCATGGCATCGGGAAGCCAAATGTGCAAGGGGAACATGGCTGACTTACCCGCACCACCAATGAACATCAAGACAAGGGCGGTAGGCAAGATGAAACCGCCAGCAGCCAAAGCACGCGCGGTGTCAACAGTGGTGAAATGTTGGGCTGCGGCACCATAAGCAATATCAGTTCCCGTGAACGAGAAGTTGTAACTGCCCGTGTAGTATCCGAAGATAAGGATACCGATGAGGAAGAACATATCAGCGAAACGGGTCACGATAAACGCCTTCTTTGAAGCGTGTACAGCAGCATGTAGCGTGTAGTAGAAACCAATGAGAAGATAAGAACTTACACCTACAAGTTCCCAGAACATGTACATCTGGAAGATGTTGGTGGCCAACACGAGTCCCAACATAGACATGGTGAAGAGTGACAGGAAAGCATAATAGCGTTGGAAGCCTTTCTCACCATGCATATAGCCAAACGAATAGATGTGCACCATCAAACTGACCGTAGAGATGACAACGAGCATCATCACCGAAATGGGGTCGAGCAGGATACCCATATCGAAATGCAGGTGTCCGAGCGGCAACCATGTGAAGTTGTAGGGTACAAACGTCTGGAAAGTACCGTCAGCCAATCGAGGCGACGTGAAATACTGGAACGCCGTGATATAACTGAGGATGGTCACCAGTCCCAGCGAACAGGTACCGATCAGACCCGCAGTCTTGTGCGACCAGGCATACTTGTTGCCTGCGAAGTCAGGCAAACCGATGACCAGGAAACTGATCAGCGGCAACAGAAGTATCCATAATGAATATGTAAAATCCATAACTTATTAATATTTCATGTTTTCAATACTGTTCACCTGATCGTTGTGGAACCTGCGGTAAACGTTGATGATAATAGCGATGGCAACGGCCGACTCTGCCGCCGAAACACCGATGGAGAAGAGTGTGAAGAACATACCCTCCATCTGTCCGGGATAGAGCAAGCGGTTGAACGCTGCAAAATTGATGTCGACGGAGTTGAGCACCAGTTCAATGGAGATGAGCATGGCTATCAGGTTGCGACGCGTCACAAAACCGAAGACACCGATAAAAAACAACAGTGCGCTAAGCACGAAATAATATTCTACTGGTACCATAATCATTTGTTCTCCTTTTCTTTACGTGCAATAACAATGCCACCGACAATACATGCCAGAAGGAATACCGAGATGAACTCGAAGGGGAGTACATACTGATATTTATCGGCACCAAGCAGGGCCTGTCCAATCTCCGCCATGGGCAACTCTTTACCTTCTTCGCTCATCGTACCGCACAGGGCGATATTCTTGAGGAAGATAGCCGCTACCGTTACCAAGCCCACCAAGGAGAGCAAGGCAGCATAAACCACGCGGCCACCCTTGAGTCTTTCTACCAGACCCTGAAGTGTACGCTTGTTGACAAGGTGGATAGCGAAGACATAGATCATCGTCACACCACCAGCATAAACACTGATCTGCGCTGCACCGAGGTAGGTGTAGTCGAGCAGGAAGTAGATGCCTGCCACTCCGAAGAGTACGAATAGCAGGAACGTGGCAGCACGCATGATGCGCTTGGTAGCCACACACATGACAGCAGATCCCAAGATCACAACCGCCAAGATGCAAAACATAACTAAACTAGCCATTTCTTTCTACTCCCTTATTTTGTTTTGGTGTTAAACTTTCCGATCTCCATCGGTGCTCCGCCGTCGATAATGTTGGGCAGAGAACCGCCTTCGTAGACCTCCTTATCGAGGTGCAGAACGAGTTTCTCGCGATCGAACACACTGTTCTCGAAATCGTTCACAAACTTGATGGCGCCGAAATTGCAGGCGTTGACACAAAGTTCGCAGAACATACAGTCTCCAAGATCGTACTGATAGTCGGTCAACTGGCGCTTTTTCTTGCCGGTCTCGGGATTTTCCACCATCTGCGAAACGATCTTGATGGTACCGTTGGGGCAAGACTTCTCACAAAGCGTACAGGCGGTACACTTCACGGCTCCGTTCTCGTCGCGGTTCATGACCAAACGGCCACGGTGACGTGCTGAGATATGGAGCGTCGTCTTGCGGTTTTCGGGATACTGCTCGGTACTCTTGGCGGTGAAGTACTCCTTCATGGTAGTCTTCATACCCACGGCGAGAGTCTTGACGGCAGCACCTATTTCACCGAAATATGATTTTTTGTTTTGTTCCATTGTTTCAAAAATCTGATTGTTTTAGAAGTGCAAATCGAACGCCACGACAATAGTCATGAGTATCAGGTTGATGAGTCCGAGCGGCATGAGGTACTTCCACTCGAGTTTCAGTATTTGGTCGATACGGAGACGGGGGAAGGTCCAGCGCACCCACATCAGCAGCCATACCACAGCGAAGGTTTTTCCGAGGAACCATACGATGCCGGGGATGTAGTTGAGTATCGTGTCGACAGCGTCTACGCCGATATTGAAGGGTGCCCATCCGCCTAGGAATACGGTGGTGGCCAAGGCCGACACCACAAAGAGGTTGAGGTATTCGGCGAGATAGTAGAATCCGAAGCCCATACCAGAATACTCTGTGTGATAACCGGCGGTCAACTCTGACTCAGCCTCAGCAAGGTCGAACGGACCACGGTTGGCCTCAGCATTGCCGGCCACAAGAAATACAAGGAAGGCGATGATGGCTGGGATGTGTCCCTTGAAGATGAGCCATCCCCATGCACCTGTCTGATAGTCCACAATACCGCTCACCTGCATAGTGCCAGTGAGAATGACGGCGGTGATGAGGCAGAGTGCGAGAGACATCTCGTAGGAGATGAGTTGCACGGCACCACGCATAGCCGAAACGACGGAATACTTGTTGTTTGAACCCCATCCGGCCATGAAGATACCCACGATACCGATGCTTGAGATGGCAGACATCAAGAAAATGCCCACATTGAAGTCAAGTACATTGGCACCATTGTTCCAAGGCAGGAATGAGAATGTACCTACAGAAGCGACGATCACGAGGAACGGAGCCACATAGTAGAGCAGTTTGTCGGCTTTGTCGACACAGAAGATTTCTTTGATGAGCATCTTCAGTACGTCGGCAAACACCTGGAACACGCCCCAAGGACCGACACGCATCGGGCCGAGACGGCACTGGAAGTAGGCACAAACCTTACGTTCCATAAAAATGAGAATGATGGCAAGGATGGCATATCCTGCTAGAAGGCAGACACCAACCAAGATGCATTCTATCAGTATTGTCCAAAAATCACCCAGTCCGAGCGTTGCGGAAAGGAGATTGTGGACCCAGTTGGTTACTATACTAAAATCAAACATTCTTGTATATCATTAATGTTAATGCTTGCCCGACTATCTGTCAATGTCAGGGATAACGAAGTCTATGGCAGCGCCGGTAGTGATAAGGTCGGCTATCTTTTGGCCGCTACACATCTTGTCGAGAGCGCCAGTGAGCGAGAGACCCATCGGACGCATCTTCATGCGGTACGGCATCTTGTCACCCTTGGAGTCAAGATAAACACCGAACTCACCGCTTGCACCTTCGACAGAGAAGTACCACTGTCCTTCAGGTACCTTGATGATGGGCTTCTGCTTGATGTAGAAGTCGCCAGCGGGAATATTGTCGATGAGTTGCTCGATGATATTGAGACTCTGGTACAATTCCTGGATGTGTACATAGTAGCGATCCATAGAGTCGCAACCAGTGAGCGTGATTTCCTTCCACTCCACCTTGTCGTACATATCATAGGGATGACGCTTACGGGTATCGTTTTTCCAACCTGCGGCACGTCCGGCAGGACCAGTCACACCGTAGTTGATACAGTCGGCGAGACTCATCGGGCCGACACCTTCGAGACGATTGTGCGTGATGACATTGTCACCGAACACGTCGAGATATTCCTGTATCATCGGACGGAGATACTTGCATAGTTTCTTGGTATTCTCCACGAAATTCGGATCGATATCGTCCTGGCATCCACCGATGCGGTAGTAGTTCATGATCAGACGTCCGCCAGTAGTCTCCTCCATGACATTGAGTACGTGCTCGCGGTCGCGCATACAGTAGAGGAATGCGGTCAATGCGCCAAGGTCCTGTGCTGTACATCCGAGGTAGAGCAAGTGCGAGTTGATACGCTGCAACTCGTCCATAATGGTACGGATGAAGTGTATACGGTCGCTGAGTTCCACCCCGAGTCCTTCCTCGATGACACCCACAAGAGCGTGGCGGTGCATCATAGCGGAGAGATAGTTCAGACGGTCGGTCAGAGCCAATGTCTGGGGATAGGTCATGCCTTCCCACATCTTCTCGATGCCGCGGTGGATATATCCGAGGTGAGGATAGATACGCTTGACTGTTTCGCCGTCGAGAACGGTCTGCAGGCGAAGCACACCATGGGTGGACGGGTGGTTGGGACCAATATTCACCACATAGTCATCCTCACCGAAAAGGCGGTGTTTGGTGGCTACAAGATGACCATCACCATCGAGGCTGTACTCTACGGTATAGTCAGATTCGGGTTCGTCTGTCAGGGGAAAACGGTTGGCCTCAGGACTCATATCGAAGTCCTTACGCAGGGGATAACCGTTGAAGTCGGTACGGAGGAAGAGGCGACGCATGTCTGGATGACCAAGGAACTTGATGCCTACGAAGTCGAAGACCTCGCGTTCGAGTAGGTCTGCACCTTTCCACAGATTCAGTACCGAGGGGATAACGTCGCTACCGTCAACCTTCTTGGCGATGGTCTTCACCGAGCAGCGTTCGTTGTTGTCAGTATTCTCAAGAATGTAGATACATCCGAGTCCTTCTTCGCCGAAGTCTTCGCCGATAATGGTAACAAGGTAGTCGAAATGTTTCTCGTTCTTCAGTTTCGACATTTCGCTTGCGAAGTTGTCGAATGAGAGTTCTATATTATTCAGTTTCATTTTTCTTACACCTTATTATATTAGTCGCCAAGGCCTTTCTTGGCATCGAAATCTTCGGGAACGTCACTCACAATGATCGGTTCTTTGTGGTGGAGCAAGTTCACGTCGGCGAGACACTCGTTGCTCAGACCGCGAAGGCCGCCTTTCGACATAGAGAGTTCTTTTTCTTCTTTGGTCATCTTGTGATTGGCACCGCCGAAGAATTTCTCTACTTTCACCTTGCGTTGCAACTGCATCATACCGTAGAGTATGGCCTCCGGACGCGGAGGGCAGCCGGGCACATACACATCTACAGGCACCAGTTCGCTGATACCGCATACCACATTGTACGACTTTTTGAACGGACCTCCAGAGATAGTACATCCGCCCACAGCCACAACATATTTCGGCTCAGCCATTTCATCATAAAGTCGCTTGAATACGGGTGCCATCTTGTTGGTGATGGTACCGGCGCACATGATGAGGTCGGCCTGACGGGGAGAGTTTCGGGTTACCTCGAAGCCAAAACGGGAGAAATCGTAACGAGCACAACCGACTGCCATAAACTCGATACCGCAGCAAGATGTACCAAAAGTAAGCGACCAAAGAGAATTGGAACGGCCCCAGTTGATGGCCTGGTCAAGTGTTCCGAGCACGACGTTGACGCCGCCCTCGTGGAGTTCGTCGACAATTTTTTCGAGTGTGTCGTTGTCCTTGAACTCGTCGTAGGGGATGCTCTTGATGACAGGTTTTCTTACTTCCATTCCAACGCTCCTTTCCGCCATGCGTATGCAAGGCCAAATACCAATACCAGCATAAAGAAACCGATGCTTGCGAGGGCCATCGGACCAAACTGCTTGACAACCACTGCCCAAGGATAGAGGAAGAGGGTCTCGATGTCGAACATCAGGAAGAGGATGGCGAAGAGGTAGTAGCCTACGTTGGCGGGAAGCCATGAGGTGCCGCGCGTCGGGATACCACACTCAAACGGCTGTCCTTTCACCGGATTGTACGAACGCGGGCCTACGAGTTTCGCAATCACGTATGCTCCCACAACCAATACAACGGCCGTCAAGATAACGGTAATTAAGAAAATAAAATTCATAAAAGATATAATAATAATATTTAATACGTATTTGAAAACCACAGGTTTTAAGGCTTCTGTGAAACGGTCACGGTCGCGAAACGAACCGTTTCACCCCAAAATTGCTATTTTCAGTTTGCAAAGTTACGAATAAATCTTAATACAGAACTTTATCCCCCAAGAAATGTTACAATATTTTTCGAGCCTCGGTTCTATTCTATTGTCCTATACGTTTTTTGAAAAGACAATTACGACATTATTGATATCGCACACATTTTCATTACCTTTGCAGCATATATTTTAGGTGGGTTCTATAAATTACCACCGCAACAAACAACAAAATAATATGGGTTACGTTTTGCCGTCTTTTGAACTCTTTTCGACCCATATCGCCACCTCGCTCGGTCGTAATGCCCGCATTACTCCCTTACTCGCTGACGATATGCATTCGAAAATAGTCTCAAAATCCAGCAAAGCTAATTTATAGAACCCACCTTAAGAGAACAAGCGATTGAAGATGTTATCTAATAATAGATTTAGCGATGAGTAGAATTGTACTCCTCTCTAGTTTGATAAGTTACAGATGGAGTGTTGCCATTCATAAACTCATCAATTGATATATCGGAGAAAAATCGACTACACATTAGACCTTCTACAGATTTTAAACGTGCGTACTGCTCGTTGGCTAGTCTATTACGTCGGTCATATGCGGTTCTAATGCTTCCCAACAAAGCAGAACTTCGCCTTTTCAATTCAGAAATATTTTTTCTGGTATTTTGCCCTGTACCTTTCTTCAATACCGAATTGTATTCATCAATAATCGAATTATAGCAGTCTGCATATGTACTCCATGTTTTGGGGTCATTTTCTTTGCTGATGAACTGTTCTGCTTGCTCTGTCTGTTCTGCCAAAGTTTCGAGACTATTAAGACATTCTTCTTGAAACTTTTTTGCCATTAGAAGTGGTGCAGCCATTTCGTCAAAAGACATCGCTTTATAATGGGAGTCGACAACATATTGTGCATCTACGTTGATGCACATAAATGTCATTGTCAAAAGAAATATTATCTTCTTCATTGCTGAATCTAATTTGAAATTATGTTGGGATGAGAGACTACCATGTCCAAATGGAACTGTTGCTATTTGAACTGCGTTGTTGTGTTTTTGTATAGTACTCCCCATTTTTAGACAGGGTTTGACTTCGTTTTGCCAGCCGAGAG
>CAVJZJ010000002.1:0-117263 GCA_963653995.1 Flexilinea sp. | reverse complement strand
CAAGATCACACAGGCACGAGGAGGCGGATTCGCCGTCAGCCTCATCGCCAAATAAAGTACATTACCATAAATCTCACTGACCACTATGCACACACACGCACTTCACACATGGCTTGCAGCCTTCGCGCTGCTCGCCATGCCTTGCGCCACAACGGCTCAAATCATCTACATTGACGACTCGGGGAAAGGTCCAGAGACCGACAATGCATCACATTTTGTCCACAAGGGTACCCCTCGCATGGTCTTGCGCCCAGTTGCCGCCAATCAAGTACGTCTATTGCCGGGACTCTTCAAAGACCGCTACGAACTCAACCGCAAGTACATGATGGCACTCGAACCGACAAAACTTCTACAAAACTTCTACGCCGAAGCCGGACTCAACAAGGAGTACATGGTCGGAAAAGACGGTGACACTAGCAAAATGTATTGGGGTTGGGAAAGTCCGATGGGCCAACTCCGCGGTCACTTCCTCGGCCACTACCTTTCGGCCTGCGCCTATATGTGGGCCGAAACGGGTGATGCGGCCATCAAACAACGCGCCGACTTCATTGTCAGCGAACTGGCACGATGCCAACGCATCAATGGAGGAGAGTGGGTCGGTTCCATTCCGGAAAAGTACCTCTACCTCATGGCCGACGGCCAACCAATGTGGTCACCACAGTACACCTTGCACAAAACGCTTATGGGACTGTACGACATGTATGCCGTCGCCGGCAACCAGCAGGCATTGGAAGTGCTCGACAAGATGGCCGACTGGATGTACCGTTGGACCTCCGAGATGATAGAGCATGGGAAAGCGTCGGCCATACTCAATGGCGAAACAAGCGGCATGCTGGAGATATGGGCATCTATGTACGGACTCACTGGCAAGAAGAAATACCGCGAGTTGATGGATCGCTACGGACATCCGTGGCTTTTCACCCAACTGCTCAAAGGAGAGGATGCTTTGTCGCTCGATCATTGCAACGCCTCCGTACCTTGGTCACACGGTTCGGCACGATGCTATGAGGTGACGGGGGATGACTATTGGCGCACACTGACCGAGGATTTCTGGAAGTGTGCGGTACACGAACGCGAGCAGTTTGCCACCGGCGGACAGAACGCAGGAGAACACTGGATACCCAAAGGACGCCTTGCCGATTTCGCCGGAGAGAACAATCAGGAACACTGCACGGTATACAACCTCATGCGCACAGCCGAATATCTATACAAATGGACGGGCAACGTAGAATACGCTGACTATGTAGAACGCAACCTCTACAATGGCATCTTGGCTCAGCAACATCCGCAGACAGGTATGGTGGCCTACTTCCTACCGATGGCCTCTGGTTATAAGAAAGGTGGAGAAAAGGGTTGGGGAGACCCAACGATGGATTTCTATTGCTGTCACGGCACACTCGTACAGGCACAGACCCGCTATCCGAGATACATCTATTTTGAGCACGACGGCGGTCTGACCGTCAGCCAATATATTCCTTCGACACTGTCCTGGCAGTATGACAGTATACCGGTAAGCATCACACAAGACTTTGAAGGCAACCAGTGGAACAAAAACTACGATGCTCCTCGCTGGCGTATCGTCATGCAAGTGAAAGCAGACAAACCCGTCGCTTTCTCCCTCAAAGTACGTCTGCCGTGGTGGCTCGACAAGAAGGCTAGCATTACAGTCAATGGCAGTCCGGCTAAAATAGACCAACTTCACGGCTATGCTACCGTCGACCGCACATGGAGTGACGACAAAGTCATTGTGGAATTTGCCGACCGACTATGGACCGAGCCATTGTCGGGTAGCAAGACGGGCGAAGTAGCCTTCATGGAGGGCCCTATCGTACTGGCCGCTCCTACTACCGAAACGCCGCTCAAGGGCGACGCCAAGCATCCCGAAGGCATACTCACACGAGAGTACGACCAACAATACGCAACAGTACGTTGGACGCAAAGTCACTACCGCACATTAGGGCAAGAGAAACTGTTAAGATTCCGTCCGCTCTACGAGATTGCAGACGAGACCTACACCATCTACTTCCCTGTCAAGAAATAGACGACTGCTCCTTCTTCATGCGCCGCATATCGCGGAAGGCCGACATGGCAATGGGGACAGAGAGGGCGAACGAGCAGACGTCGGCCAACGCTTGACTCATCTCTACGCCTAAAAGTCCCAGCCAATGGGGAAGTATCAACACAATAGGAATAAAAAACAGACCACTGCGCGCAGCCGCCACGAGGTTGGCGCGCAGTGGTTTTCTTATGGTTTGCATCAGCATATTGGTCAGAATGATAGTGGCCAGCAGCGGATAGGACAGCAACTGCCAGCGGAACGCAACTTCTCCAACCTCCACCACTGCGACATCACGACGGAATTCTTCTACAATGGGAGCAGCAAAGGCAAAGCATACCACAGCCACCACAAAAAGAAAAGCCGTACCCAAACGAACACCAAACCGATATCCCTCATACACTCGGCGGTAAAGCCGCGCACCATAACAAAATCCGCAGAGTGGCTGGAAACCCTGTCCAAGACCGATGACCACCGCAAAAATGAAGAATGAGATACGGGTCACAATCGACATACCGGCAATGGCCGCATCGCCATACGCCCCGGCTGCAAGATTGAGCACAAGGGTAGAAACGCTACCCAAGCCTTGCCGCGAGAGCGAAGGGGTTCCACCCAATATAATTTCTTTGATATACGGCCAACGGGGCGTAAAATTACGAAGATAAATTCCGATATTACGTTTCTGTCGCGTCATGACAAACAGTATAACAAAACTGCACAACTGGCCTAGTACCGTGGCTACGGCTGCACCTCTAATGCCTAATCCAACAACAAAAATAAAAAGAGGCGCAAGAACCAAATTGAGCACGGCACCACTCACAATGCCAAGCATAGAAAAAGCAGCATTGCCTTGGAAACGCATCTGATTGTTCATCGTGAACGAGCCAGTCATCAGTGGAGCACCCAGTAACACGATACCCAAGTACTGCTCCGTATAAGGCAAGATGGTAGGCGTAGAACCGAGCAGCAAGGCTATATCCGTCAAAAAGACTTGTCCGAGTAAGGCGACAATACATCCGCTCGCCACACTGAGAAAAAATCCGGTTGCCGCCATCCGACTGGCATTCTGTACATTTTTCGCACCCAACTGACGGGAAATATAGTTGCCCGACCCGTGCCCAAAGAAGAAACCGAGTGCCTGTATGAGCGACATGACCGAGAAGGAAATGCCCACAGCCGCCGTGCACTGGGTATTGATACGACCGACAAAATAGGTGTCGGCCAAATTGTAAAGACTGGTCACCAGCATACTGATAATGGTCGGAACGGCCATGCTGAGGATAACACGGGGTACAGGAGCCTCCGTCAAGAATGTGTAATTGTCTGTTCTATGTCGCATAGCGGGTGCAAAATTACTGCTTTTATTCCGGATATATACCGATTTTGTAGTAACTTTGCAACACGGGAGAGTCCACACGGACGTTGCATAGCACAACAGTCGTGTACCTTTTCGCACAGCGGGCGGACAGGTTTTTCCCAACAAGGACATCGGAGAGAAATCAGTATCACAAGCACAAAATCACTACATCATGAGCATCAACATCAAGAGAAACGGGAAGAAACGTGTCATCATCGTCGGTGGAGGATTCGGTGGTCTCCGTTTGGCCAACGCCTTACGCAGAACCGACCTGCAGGTCATCCTCATCGACAAGAACAACTACCACCAGTTTCCACCCTTGATTTATCAGGTGGCATCGGCCGGCATCGAACCAGGAGCCATCTCGTTTCCTTTCAGAAAGATTTTCCGCAAGCGCGACGATTTCTATTTCCGCATGGCCGAAGTTCGGGCTGTCTTTCCCGAGAAGAAACTCATACAGACATCCATCGGCAAGGTAGAATACGACTACCTCGTATTCGCTGCAGGCACAACCACCAACTTCTTCGGCAACAGCAACATCGCCGACGAAGCCATACCGATGAAGACCGTCGCCGAAGCCATGGGCCTACGCAACGCTCTGCTGAGCAACCTTGAGCGTGCCGTCACCTGCGCCACAGAAGAGGAACGGCAAGAATTGCTCAACGTCGTCATTGTAGGCGGTGGTGCCACGGGCGTGGAGATTGCCGGGGCTCTATCACAAATGAAACGCTACGTCATCCCCTACGACTACCCCGATATGGACGCATCGCGCATGCATATCCACCTCATCGAAGCAGGTGACCGTCTGCTCGCCGGAATGTCGAAAGACTCATCAGAAAAAGCACGCGAATTTCTGGAAAAGATGGGAGTAGAGCTGCATTTCGGCAAGATGGTGACCGACTACAAAGACCACAAGGTGACAATGAAGGACGGTTCGTCGATCCCCACACGTACCTTCATTTGGGTATCGGGCGTCAGGGCCAATACTATCACCGGCGTGGAAGGTGACCACTTGGGCCGCGGCGCGCGCATCATCGTTGATGCCTACAACCGCGTAGAAGGCATGGACAATATATTCGCTATCGGTGACCAATGTCTGCAAACGACAGACCCAGCCTACCCCAACGGTCATCCGCAACTGGCACAGGTGGCCATACAGCAAGCCCAAAACCTCGCCCGCAACCTGCAACATATCGCCAAAGGGGACAACCAACTGCGACCGTTCCGCTACAAAAACCTCGGATCAATGGCAACCGTAGGGCGCAACAAGGCTGTCGTGGAACTCGGCAAGTTCCATACGCAGGGCTTCATCGCGTGGGTACTTTGGCTCGTCGTACACCTACGTTCCATCCTCGGCATACGCAACAAACTTATGGTGTTGCTCAACTGGATGTGGAACTACGTCACCTACGATGACTCCATCCGTATGATTGTCTACGCCACCAAACCTAAAGAGATACGCGAGCGACTCGAACGCGAACGCATCACCCACCTCGGCACCGACCTTTTGGCCGAGGAGGAGATGGAAAGAAAGAAGAACGAGAAAGAAAAATAAAGGTAGTATTCATTAGAATCGACCTAATATAACGACAATAAAAATGTTGCCAAGATTGTTTACCGAGCAAGACCTTGAAGGCAAACGCATCGCCGTATTGTTATCGGGCGGTGTCGACAGTTCGGTCGTTGTACACGAACTAGCCAATATGGGCCTGCATCCTGACTGCTTCTACATCAAGATCGGACCCGAAGAGAAGGAAGAATGGGACTGCACCTCAGAAGAAGACCTTGAAATGGCCACCGCCGTCGCAGCCCGCTATGGTTGCCGACTGGAAACGGTAGACTGTCACAAGGAATACTGGAACGAGGTGACACGCTACACGATGGACAAGGTGAAAGCCGGATTTACACCCAACCCCGACGTGATGTGCAACCGTCTCATCAAGTTCGGCGCCTTCAATGAAAAGCGGGGGCACGATTACGATCTCATCGCCACAGGCCACTACGCACAGACCGAAATGGTCGATGGCAAGAAATGGCTCGTCACCAGTCCCGATCCTGTCAAAGACCAGACCGACTTTCTCGCCCAGATCTATGACTGGCAACTGCGCAAGGCCCTCTTTCCTATCGGTCACTACGAGAAAAATGAGGTGCGCGAGATAGCCGAACGCGAACATCTCATCAATGCCCGACGGAAAGACTCACAGGGTATCTGCTTCCTCGGCAAGGTGAACTACAACGACTATATCCGCCGCTACTTGGGTGAGAATCCCGGAGATGTACTCGAATTGGAATCAGGAAAACGCATCGGACAACACCGTGGACTATGGTTTCACACCATCGGACAACGCCACGGTCTCGGATTCGGAGGCGGCCCTTGGTACGCCGTCAAGAAAGACGTAGAGCACAACATTCTCTACGTCAGCCACGGTTTCGAACCACGTACAGCCTACAAAGACACTTTCCCCATACACGATTTTCACTTCCTCACCGAAAACCCGTGGGGCGACGGTGCTACCGACATTCCTGTCACCTTCAAGATTCGGCATACACCGGGGTATCATCCTGCCCGTCTTGAGCGTACTGGCGACGGTGCCTACACCGTACATGCCACCGAACTGATACAAGGAGTCGCTCCGGGCCAGTTCTGTGTGGTCTACGACGAACAGCATCATCGGTGCATCGGCAGTGCAGAAATCACCATCTGAAAGAAGGTATCACCAAGAAGCGCACCTTAAAACATATTAAAAAAACGCGCCAAAAGACCGAAGCAATCGGTTTTCTTTTGTCAATTCAGGCATTACCACTATTTTTGTGCCGATGAAAAGGATAACAGGCATCATCACAACGTTCATTCTCTCGCTTGTCATCATTTGGACAAGTGCGGGAGTTGCTATGTTGCACTGCGCCCATACGGGCGAAGTATCACCGCTTGTTGCCGAGACATCTTGCTCTTCTTCCTGTTGTCAGGAAAGCACATCAACGGCCGCACATCACCGTATGGACACCTCTACACAAGAGTCCATGCAGTGCCATCCGACATCACCCTGCATGAGCATTGAGGTACTGAAACTCTCGCCCGGCACTCCTTCTCATTCCATCCATTACATTTTCAGTCAAGCACCCGTGCTCTGCAAATTGTCAGCATGGGCACAGACTACACTTTTGACGGTCTGCGTCAGACAGATAGAACGCGATTTTTCGCTACTTCTCCGACACGGGCCTCCACGAAGGTACTTGGCATTCTTGCGCATATTGCGGATTTGAAATATTGTTTTCACTCTTCACCCCAAGCGAAAACAATATCTTACATAATCCAACCAATATGACTTCCAACAAGAAAATCATCATTCCCGGACTACTGGCAATGCTTGCTCAAGGTGTCGCCGCCCAGTCCACAAAGACAGACTCACTATCCACCGACTCCATATCCCCCTTCGCCGAACAACATATCGAAGGGGTCACTATCACCCGTCGCCGCATGGGTGTAACTAGAGTACGGGGAGCCGAAAACGGGTCGCTCATCAACCAAGACGAACTTTTCAAGGCGGCCTGCTGCAATCTGGGCGAGAGTTTCGTCACCAACCCGTCGGTAGACGTCAACTACAACGATGCAACTACTGGAGCGCGGCAGATCAAGCTACTCGGACTGAGCGGCACCTACGTGCAGATGCTCACCGAAAACCTCCCCAATTTCCGTGGCGTAGCCGCTCCCTATGCACTGGGATATGTACCAGGTCCATGGATGAAAAGCATCCAAGTATCCAAAGGCAGTTCGTCTGTACGCAACGGATATGAGTCCATCACCGGACAAATCAACGTGGAATACCTCAAACCCGAGGAAGACCCTGGAATCACGGTCAACCTCTATGGCGACACCGAGAGTCGCTTTGAGGCCAACGCCGATGCCAACCTTCACATCTCATCTCATCTCAACACCGAAATTCTGGCCCATTACGAGAACCGTTGGGGACACCACGACGGCAACGGAGACGGATTTCAAGACATGCCCGGCATACGCCAGTATAATCTGCAAAACCGATGGGACTACCTCGGACATACCTATATCTTCCATGGTGGCATCAGCCTCATCAGTGAAGACCGCAATAGCGGACAGGTGTCCCACCATTCCACTACACACGACAATGGACTGCCTCTCTATAAGATTGGTATTGAAAGCGACCGCTATGAGGCCTATATGAAACACGCCTTTGTACTCAACCGTGCCCACAACGCTAGCATCGCCATCATGGGCACGGCATCTATGCACGAGCAGTCGGCCACCTATGGCATGAAATCTTATGCCGTCAACGAAAAGAACGCCTATGCGCAGTTGCTCTTTGAGACCGACATCACCAAGATGCACAACCTCTCTGTTGGTCTCAGTCTCAACCACGATTACCTTGGGCAACAGGTCACGGGTACAACCGGCGGAAAGACGGTCACTATATCCAATCTGCAGCCCGACCCCGACGGACTGCCCTACTCCACCATCGCCATCCGGCAAAAGGAGACAACACCCGGCGCATACGCCCAATACACCTTCGACTGGGAGCACCGTGTCACTGCTATGGCAGGCATCCGCATCGACCATAGTAGCATATACGGCACCTTTGTCACACCCCGTATTCACATCAAGTGGCAACCCTGCGACCTTATCGGTTTTCGGGCTTCTGCAGGCAAAGGATACCGTACCCCGTTTGCACTCGCAGAGAACAACTATCTCATGGCAAGCGGACGGCAACTCCAAGTAACGGCAGACCTCAAACAGGAGGAAGCGTGGAACTACGGCATCAGCACCGCACTCAACATACCATTGCTTGGCAAGACACTGACCGTCAATGCGGAATACTACTACACACATTTCCTACAACAGACGGTCATCGACTATGACTCCAGCAATGGACACATCAGTATCGGCAACCTTGACGGAAAGAGTTATTCGCACACCTTCCAGATTGATGCCAACTACGAGATACTACGCGGTCTGACACTCACCGCAGCCTACCGACGCAACATCGTGAAGTCCACCTATGGCGGATACCTCATGGACAAACCGCTCACCAGCAAGTACAAAGGACTGGTCACGGCCTCTTATAAGACACCACTCGGCCTGTGGCAGTTTGATGCCACAATACAAATCAACGGCGGCGGACGTATGCCCACCCCCTATACACAGACAGACGGTACACTCTCGTGGCCCACACGTTACCACGCCTTCGAGCAAGTGAGTGCGCAGGTCACTCGCTGGTTTCGCCATTTCTCCATCTATATCGGCGGAGAGAACCTCACCGGCCGTCGTCAGCACACACTCATCTATGGTGCAACAGATGCATGGGGTTCGACCTTCGAACCGACTATGATATGGGGACCCGTACACGGAGCCATGGCTTATGTAGGCATCCGGCTAAACATCGGAAAAAAACTGTAAACAGACAGTTTCCAAAAAGAAACAACCACTAATAAAAACAAATACAAACGACAATGAAAAAAGCAATCTTTATGATGGCTATGTTGGTCACCTGTATGGTGGCTGCAGCCAAAGACGTGAAAACCGTAGTGCTGACAACACAACCCCAAATGCACTGCGAGAACTGTGAGAACAAGATAAAGGGCAACCTGCGCTTCGAGACTGGCGTGAAGAACATCACGACAAGCGTACCCAACCAGACCGTAACGGTAGAGTACGATGCCGACAAGACAACAGAGGCCAACCTCATCGCTGCCTTCACCAAGTTCGGCTATACCGCCACTAAGGTGACCACTACTACCACCGACTGCAAGAACAAAACCACTTGCAAAGGAAAAGGCAAGTGTAAGAAAACCAAGAAAACAACTTGCGGTACTTCCGAAGGTACAACAGGATGCAGCGCAGCAAGCGGTGCCGGATGCTGCAAAAACAAAACTACAACTGAAGGTGGGTGCGGCGGTTGCAAAAACAAGACTGCAGACAAGCCTTCCTGCGGCGGATGCAAGCAGAACACTGATACTGCAGTGAAACCGGCTTGTTGCAAGGAGAAGCCTGCTACGGATAATGCCGGAACCAGTTCCAGCGCTTGCGGTGGCTGCAAAAACAAGTAAGCAAAAAAGTAGCACGCTCAAATAGAAGGTGCTATAAACACGGAAAAGACGACCAAAAGAAGAATTCCTTTTGGTCGTCTTTCATTTTGTCTAAACCAAGTGCGAGACGCTCTGCCTTTTATTTCTTCAATACGAGAACCACAGTCTGATGAGGAGCAATTGTACCACGCCAACGCACTGCCTTTTGGCCGACATCGGCATGTTTCCATACATCACGCACCGTATACTTGCCTTGCAAACCAAGCGAAGCGAAGTCAACGGAGGTCTTTACCGCTTGATCAGACGGATTGAGGATGGCAACCGCATGCCGACCACCCGACAAAGGGCGAACGAACACCTGACGGTTGTTCTCGCATACCACCCGACGGGCAGCGACACCAAGCGTATCTTGGTCAATAGCGATAATCTCCTTGTTGAGCAGTATATCAAGGTCGTCTTGAGTAAGATGGCTCAAGTCGTTGGTCATAGCCAACGGAGAGGCCATCATACACCAAAGACTCATCTGCGTACGGTATTCGGTCGGCGTACAACCTATTCCACCAAGATCGCTCGATGGGCCTCCCTTACCGCGCAAACCGACCACAAGCATGTCCATATCGGGCCATTGACCGGGTCGCACCTTTTCGGCAAGCGGTGCAGTCACATCAATGATATCAAGAATGCCCATACCTCCTTGATAGACGATATCTTTCCACATGTCACGCACATCGTAGGATGTACGCCAGAGTTGTCCTCCGACCTCAGCGCACCAGTTCTCGGCATGACGCTGGCCCCACTCGCAAATACCAAGCACGATATCACGTCCCGATTTCTGTAATGCATCGGCCATAGCCTTATAGCGTACCCGGGCAGTCTGTTCGTCGGCGGGAGCATTGCAGTAGTCATACTTCAGATAGTCGATACCCCATGAAGCAAAAGTACGGGCATCTTGTTCCTCAAAACCATAACTGGCAGTACATCCGGCACAAGTGAGTTGTGCTGCGTCTGAATAGATTCCGAGTTTCAGCCCCTTGGCATGCACATAGTCGGCCAACGCCTTCATACCCGAAGGAAATTTCTCTGCGTCAGGGATGATATTGTTGAACCTGTCGCGACCACCTTGCCACAAATCATCAATGAAAATGTACTTGTAACCAGCCTCAACAAAACCATTCGTCACCATGGCATCGGCTACTTCACGGATAAGTTGTTCAGAGATATCACCCTTACAAAAGTTCCACGTCATCCACCCCATCGGGGGTGTGGGAGCCAACTTTTCGCGAGGTGTCATAGACTGA
Source organism: Flexilinea sp. (assembly GCA_963653995.1). Taxonomy (GTDB): domain Bacteria; phylum Bacteroidota; class Bacteroidia; order Bacteroidales; family Bacteroidaceae; genus Prevotella. The sequence continues at coordinate 106,495 of CAVJZJ010000002.1, read as the reverse complement.
CCGCTGACTTTCGAGGAAAGCGCGGCAAACAAGAAAACAAGAATGAAGGTGAGACGGGAGCACAATCGTCCCGACATTACTGATTTGTTCATAGATATAAGGTTTTAGTTTGCTTTTCATTTACGACACTGCACATCTGCTCTCAGATATGTTCTGTGCCGTCATCAATACCACTGTACCGAATTGCTATATCCACTACGTTTGTCATACTTGAGCGCATCAGTCAGCGTGGCGGCGTTGCAACGGAAGGAGAAGTTGTAACTGGTGTACGGAGCGAGCACTACCGAGCAACTCATATTGAAACAGTGAAGATCGCGCTGCAGAGAGGCAGTCGTCATTGACATCTTGTGGCGATCAAAGTCATAGCCCGAGGAGAAACTGATGTTCCATCCGTCACTGATGCGCAGGTTTCCGCTCACGTTAAGGTTCTGCGTGAACTTGTACGGATAGCGCATTGTCTTGGTATTGAACTTTCCCGATGTATTTTCTCTCATCGTCACACCATAGCCGAAGGTGATGCTCCAAGGCATAGAGAACTTCATGTAGCCGTCACCGTCGGTTTCGGCCTTTGAGCCTTTCTTGCGTTTCTTGGCACCACGCTGCGCCTCGATCATGTCATCATCGACATTGCTTTCGATATCAGTATCCACTCCCTCATCGTCCTTACGGTTGCGACGTTTGTCATCGTCGTCCTCCACATCGCCGCCGCCAAAGAGTTTGCGCAGTTTGTCGGGGGTAAGCGTGAACGAGATGTTTTGGGATGTGCCCTGGAAACGCCCGAAGCGTCCATAACCCCACTCTGTATGATTGCCGACATAGGGATTGCCGTTCTGGTCGAGTTCGTAGGCATAGGTAGCAAAGACGGCCGTCATATTGAAGGTGTAGTTCTTCCACCACTTCAAGCGCAGACGCATCGAAAGGTCACTCCACTGGTGCTCCTTGGCGGCGAAGTTGTAACTCATGGCAAGCCCAAACTCGTCGATAATACTGAGTTTGCGTATACCCGTAGAGTCCTTGTCCGACTTGATTTTCATCTCGATATTGTTGCCCAAATCAAACGAAACACTTCCAGTTTTTCCCTGTCCCGGCACACTATACAATCCGCCCGAATATGGCGAGTAAGGCACCAATGTCACATTGCCATTAGCATCAGTCTTCTGGTAGGTATCCCAGTAACCATAACGAGGAGATCCAAAGTCTGGTGCATAACTGAAAGTCACCGAGGGGGTGACAACGTGACGGATGGCTTGTATCTTGTCACCGAAAATTTTACGGTTGGGTATCCAGAATCCGTATACTTTGGTCGACATCGAGATGCCCACATTCCAGTTGTAGACATTGTAGAAACCATAGGTCGTGTCACAAATTTCAGTTTGGTTGGTCTCGTCCCATGAACGCATCACCTTGTTGGTATACATACGGTCGGTGAAACTGAATGATGGGTTGACATTGATATAGCCGAAGAGGGTGAAATTGGCACTGACAGGAATAGAGTGATTGAAACCATTGCGCCAATCCTTCACAAGGTTTGACTTGAAGAGACGGTCTTCCTTGGTATCAATACGATTGGAGAGTTGTCCGGTATAACTCATTGAGATTTTCTCATACCAACGCTCCTTTCCCACTGCATGACGGCGTTTGAAGGGATAGAAGCGACTGATGGAGATATTGAGGTCGGGCAGGGTCATAGATATAGTGGAGTCGGTCATGTTCTGCGAGAGGTTGGCCGTAGAACTGAGCGAGAGTCCGATGCTCGACATCGTCGTACTCCAACTCACCGAAGAGGTACGCGTACTCTGCGTGAGGGTCTGCGGATTGTAGAGCGAGTTGAGATTGTTGCGCTCATAACTCGACGTTGCATAGTTGACACTGGCCGAAAGATGGCTATAGGGATTGGCCTTGCCGTCCTGACTATGGCTCCATTGTATCTTGAAACTGGTTTGCCGCGTGAAGTCGGGCATACCCTTGTCACCGGTCTTGGTATTCTGATAACTGACAAAGAAACTGCCGTTGTACTTGTATCGTTTGCGGTAGTTGCTGGCTGCGGAGAGGCCCCACGAACCCTTGGTATAGATTTCGCCAAGGAGTTTGAGATCCCACTTGTCACTCATGGCAAAATAGTAACCGCCATCGCGCAAATAAAACCCTCGGTCGTTTTCATCACCATAGGTCGGCATGATGAAACCACTGGAATAACTTTTTGAGAAGGGGAAGAAACCATAAGGTATAGCCAATGGCAACGGCACATCAGCCACTACCAAATAGGCAGGTCCGAACACAACATCCTTTCCGGGACGGACTTTGGCACGCGATAGCGAGATATAAAAGTCGGGATGGTCTTTGTCGCAAGTAGTATAGCGTCCGTGCTGCATATAGACATCGCCATTGTCATTGCGCTTAGATATCTCACTACGCATATATCCGTCCTGCTGCTGGGTATAGACATTGGAGATAAGTCCCTTCTTGGTCTTGAAATTGAAAGCCATTGTATCGCTTTCGTATGAGTCAGATCCCAACTTGAATACAGGCGTTCCGGTAAGGGTGCGCCCTGTCGTGTCAGCGGTATCGCGTATACCTGTGGCATGCACGAGACTACTGTCCATACTCATGTAAATCTTCTCCGAAGCGAGATCCATATTCTCGTACTTCACCGTGGCTTGACCATAGAGATGGGCCGTACGGGTGCTGGCATCGTAGACGAGGGAATCTGAGGCTGTATATTGTACAGGAAAATTGATACCGCCCGAACGTGAGCGGTTGATAGAATCAAGACGCATAGAGTCATCGACTGCCTTATTGTGGTGATAGATAGCCAATTGCAGGGAATCCATCCTCGTAGTGTCGACGGCCAGCCCTCCTAGCGAGTCAGCAACAAAAGCACTATCACCGACGATGATTGTGTCGGCTTGCTGCACGCGCTTGCGTTTCTTCTGCTTCTGCGTTGAGGGTGTGCTTGTTCCCGCCATCATACAGATGAAAGCGAAGAGCAAGAGGGCTATGACTGAGTTTGTTCTCATTGCAATGTTGATGCGGAGTGCAAAATTACGGAAATTCTCGCATATTACGCTATTTTTGCCGTACCGATTTGGGGAGATATCATGTTTTTGGGATTTGGCCAACCATCATATTTATTACAGGGAATAAGCAATAATCTCTACGTAGCGCACAAGCGAGACAGTACATACCACAAAAAAGCCCCGACACCGAAAGATGCCGAGGCTAAGGTAATGTATGACTTATGCGAATTACTTGCTATTGTCGTTGAAGGTAGCAACACGGTTGAATTCTACCTGCTCGAAGAGTTTGTCGGTAGCACCCATACCAGTAGCGGTCAGACGATCGGCAGAGATCTTGTACTTCTTTACAAGAGCCTCCTTCACTGCATCAGCACGAGCCTGAGACAGTTTCTGGTTGAGTTCGGCAGAACCCTCGGGAGAAGCGTAACCCTTAATCTCAACCTTAGCGTCCTTGTGGTTCTTCATATAGTTGGCGATCAGTTCGATAGAAGCGTACTGTGCGGGATCAACCACGCTCTTGCCCTGACGGAAGATAACGGTGGGCTGGAGGTTGGTAGCAGTAGCGGGCTTCACGTAGACGGGCTTCTTGTTGTTGCACTCGTCGAGCTGACGCTGCAGATCAGCGATCTTCTGATCCTTCTCAGACAGTTCACCATCCTTGTTGTTAAGATCGCTGCGCAGACCGTTGATTTGTGCGTTGAGAGCGTCGATTTCAGACTGGTCGCGGAGTTGAGCGGTAGTGAAGTTGTGAGTACCGTTAGAGTTCTTGAACTTGTATACCAAACCTACGTTCAACTGTACCATGCTATTGTTGATGTTGTACTTGACACCCTCATAGCCATTACCGTTGAGGTTGTAGATGATAGCGGGCTCGATATAGAACTGCCATGCCTTCTTCTCGCCGAGGTTGAAAGCGAAGTCAAGGGCCACCTTGGATGTGAGGGCGTCGGCCTTGTACTCAGCATAGGGATGACCGAAAGAGTGTCCCCAACCAAAGCCATAGAGAGCGGATACCTCGAAGCAACGGGGAGTGCCCTTGTAGCCACCGAACCAATTGGTCAGGTTCACTGTACCGAGCAGAGAGGTGTTCATAAAGTTGACAAGTGTATTGGTTGTAGCACCGTCAACGCCCTTGAAGTACACGTTGCTCTCGGCAGCGAGACCGAATACGGGAGTGAAGTTGCGGCCAATGCGCAGACCAGCGTTAGGACACATGGTCTTCAGCCAAGCGCTACCGGTGGTAGCAGTAGCCATACCACCATTGATGCCAATGTAGAAGTTGTCGAAAGTCTTGCTTTCTGTCACAGTCTGGGCAGAAGCAGAAACTGCCATTGCTGCGGCAGCGAGAAAAAGTAATGTTTTCTTCATAATTTTCTATGTTGTCTTTATTGATTTTGCGATGTTATGCATCAGTTATCCTTTCAAAGTGCTCGCAAAAGTATACAAATCGGATGTACCCTCCAAATAAATCGGAAAATACGAACACCTTATAAGGAAATAAGAACATTACAAAATGAGCAATATGTCATTTTCGCTATATTTCCATGAAAATCCCCATTTCATGGAATTACTCAATAATACAATAATATATAGAGTCCACCTATATTTATTTATTAGGCCGGCCATGATTCAGCGTGGCCGGCCCTAAGAGAAAAACCGTAATGTATGGAGTCTACTGCTCCGTAATAATCTTCATACCCTCCTCTACGGCTTTCATATTGAGCGGTATGAGATCGTGGTGACGTTCGGGAAGGGTTTTGAAGAGCGCCTTGTTGAGTCCATCAGTACTGACGATGGGGCACACCTTGAGCAATCCGCCGAGAACGATCATGTTGAACACCTTCGAGTTTTTCAGTTCAGCAGCCTTGTCCATAGCGTCAATGCGGTAGACATGGATGTCCTTTCGTTGTGGTAGGTTGATGATACCAAAGCCATCGTAGATGAGTATGCCGCCGGGCTTCACCTTCGGTTCAAACTTGTCGAGTGAAGGTTGGTTGAGCACGATGGCCACATCATAGTGGCTGAGTACCGGTGAGGAGATGCGCTCATCGCTGACAATGACCGTCACATTCGCCGTACCGCCGCGCTGCTCCGGTCCATAGGCCGGCATCCAGGTCACTTCTTTATCTTCCATGAGTCCGGAGTAGGCAAGTATCTTGCCCATAGAGAGTACGCCCTGTCCTCCGAAACCTGCTATTATGATTTCTGCTTTCATAGGTTTGTCGTATCTTTTAGATCACCTTTGGGGTACTGTTTGAACATATTTTCTTCCATCCACTTGTTGGCTTTCACGGGCGACATCTTCCATCCGCTATTGCAGGTAGCGACAATCTCGACAAGCGAAGAGCCCTTGCCTTCCATCGAGGCCGTAAAGGCTTTCTTGATGGCAGCCTTGGCCTTGCGAATAGAAGCAACGTTCTCAACGCTCTGTCGCGATACGAAGCAAGTACCCGGCAGCGTGACGGCGATCTCCGAGAGATTGAGCGGCCACCCGTGCAGTTTCGGGTCACGTCCGTAGGGGCAGGTAGAAGTCTTTTGGCCAATGAGCGTGGTCGGGGCCATTTGGCCACCGGTCATACCATAGATGGCATTGTTGATGAAGATAAGGGTTATATTCTCGCCACGGTTGAGCGCATGTATACTCTCTGCCGTACCGATACAAGCCATATCTCCATCGCCTTGATAGGTGAACACGAGACGGTCGGGCCACAGACGTTTGATGGCAGTGGCACAAGCGGGAGCACGTCCGTGGGCGGCTTCCTGCCAATCGATGTCAATATAGTTGTAAGCAAACACGGCGCAACCCACGGGGCTGACACCTACGGCCTTGTCCTGCATGCCCATTTCCTCGATGACTTCAGCCACGAGTTTATGCACCATACCGTGCGAGCAGCCCGCGCAGTAGTGCATGTGGGTATCGTTGAGAAGATCCGGCTTCTTGTAGACCAGGTTCTCGGGTGATATGATATCGTTCATAGCAGTTTCTCCTTTAATACGTTTACCATTTCTTCAGGCTCGGGTACTATACCTCCCAAACGTCCGTAATGCTCCACGGGTACTGACCCACCGACAGCGAGACGCACGTCTTCTATCATCTGTCCGGCATTGATTTCGGCCACAAGGATACCCTTGACCTGTTTCGCAGCCTCGGCAATCTCCTTGGTAGGGAATGGCCACAGGGTAATCGGACGTAGCAGACCCACCTTGATACCTTGGGCGCGAGCCATCTCTATGGCCTTCTCTGCAATACGGGCTGCACTGCCGAAGGCAACAATCATGTATTCGGCATCGTCCATGAATTTGGTTTCGTAGCGCACTTCAGTTTCGCGGATGGTCTTGTACTTTTCCTGCAAGTGCAGGTTGCGTTGCTCCATGACTTCCGACTTGAGTTCAAGCGAGGTGATCACATTGCGCTTGCGATTGCCGGGACATCCGGTGGAAGCCCAAGGACACTCACGGAGTATTTCCTCGTCGGTACGGCGCGGTTTGATGGGCGGAAGGACGACCTTCTCCATCATCTGTCCGATAACACCGTCACTCAGTATCATGGCAGGCATGCGGTACTTGAAGGCGAGCGTGAAAGCGAGGTCGACAAAGTCGGCCATCTCCTGCACTGAGTTAGGGGCCAGCACGATGACATAGTAGTCACCGTTGCCACCACCGCGGGTAGCCTGAAAATAGTCGCTCTGCGAGGGTTGTATAGTACCAAGTCCGGGACCGCCGCGCTGTACGTTGACAATCAGTCCGGGCACTTCGGCACCAGCCATATAGGAGATACCCTCCTGCATGAGCGACACGCCGGGACTTGACGATGAGGTCATGACTTTCTTACCGGCTCCGCCGCCGCCGTAGACCATATTGATGGAAGCCACCTCGCTCTCAGCCTGCACAACTACCATGCCTGTGGTCTCCCACGGTTTGAGTTCGGCAAGGGTCTCGATGACTTCAGTCTGCGGAGTGATGGGGTATCCGAAATACCCGTCTACACCACAGCGTATGGCAGCGTGAGCGAGCGCCTCGTTGCCTTTCATGAGTTTCACTTCTTGTTCTGCCATAGTGATTATTCCTCCATTTTCTTTCTGTAAACAGTAATGCATCCGTCAGGACAGACGATGCCACACGATGCACAGCCTATGCAATCGTCGGGGTGGACAATTTCCACGTAGGGATAGCCGTGCACATTCACCGCTTTCTGCGCCAAGGCAATCACGTCCTTTGGGCAAGCGACAACGCAGAGCGAGCATCCCTTGCACCTATCGGTATTGACCACGATGGCACCTTTGATTTTTCCCATAGTCTTAGTATTTTAGGAGAACGGCGGAGGTGGGGAAACGCTGACGTTGTCTGCGATGCGCCGCAAGCACCGTTCTGTGTATTTTTCTGGTCGGTTCAAGGATTGTACATATCCTTGCAATAGTAGTTGAGAATGTCATCAAGCATTCTCTTGGCCTCCACCGCCGGCGAATCGGGATCGAGGGCGATAGCCTCAAGATAGTTGTCGATGGCATGCTGCCAGTCTCCCTTACGACGGTACTCGTTGCCGAGCAGGTAGTAGTCTTCTGCGGTCATGGCTCAGCGATAATTGGTTTTCTTGGCGGCCGCCAATGTATTGATCATAAGCGAACAGATGGTCATCGGCCCTACGCCTCCGGGTACGGGAGTGATATAGGAGCAATGTGGGGCGACCTCATCGAAAGCCACATCGCCGCACAGACGAAATCCGCTCTTGCGCGAAGCATCAGGCACACGGGTTGTACCTACATCGATCACCACGGCACCTTCCTTCACCATATCGGCTGTCACAAATCCCGGGCGACCGATAGCCGCAATGACGATATCAGCCTCGCGGCACACGGCCTTGATGTCGGGTGTATGGGAGTGGCACACGGTGACGGTGGCATCTCCGTATTGTTTTTGCATCATGAGCTGGGCCATAGGTTTGCCCACAATATTACTGCGGCCAAGCACGACACAACGTTTGCCTGAGGTGGCAATATCGTATCGTTTCAACAAGGTAAGAATGCCCAGCGGAGTAGCAGACACAAAACAGGGAAGACCGATGGCCATACGTCCGACGTTGACGGGATGAAAGCCGTCAACATCCTTGCGATAGTCTATGGCTTCGACGACCCGTTGTTCGTCGATATGGCGAGGCAACGGGAGTTGCACGATAAATCCGTCAATATCAGCATCAGCATTGAGTCGGTCGATACACGCCAAGAGTTCGTCCTCGGTGACATCTTCCTCATAACGCACAAGGGTAGATTGGAAACCGCAAGCCTCACAGGCCAAGACCTTGTTGCGCACATAGGTTTCCGATCCGCCGTCGTGTCCTACGATGACGGCGGCCAAATGGGGACGTTTTCCTCCGTCCGCCACGATACGGCGCACCTCTTCGGCGATTTCGGCCTTGATACTGGCAGCCGTAGCCTTTCCGTCGATCAAATTCATAATGTTGTTTTTTTTGTTTTTTCAGACTTGTCGTCTTACATCTTGGGCATGCCGGGCATACCTTTCATCTTGCCCATCATACCAGCCATACGGGCCATGTTGCTACCGGTGACCAGTTTCATCATCTTGCGGGTTTGGTCAAACTGCTTGATAAGGCGGTTTACCTCCTGTATATTGGTTCCGCTTCCCTTGGCGATACGCTGACGGCGGCTTTGGTTGAGTATCTCAGGATTGGTACGTTCCTTGGGAGTCATACTACGGATGATAGCCTCGATACCCTTAAATGCATCGTCATTGATATCAACATCCTTGATAGCCTTACCTACACCAGGTATCATGGAAGCGAGATCCTTCAGGTTACCCATCTTCTTGATCTGTTCGATCTGTCCCAAGAAGTCATTGAAGTCAAACTTATTTTTCTGAATTTTCTTCTGCAGACGGCGGGCTTCCTCCTCGTCATATTGTTCCTGCGCACGCTCCACGAGGCTGACGATATCACCCATGCCGAGGATACGGTCGGCCATACGAGCAGGATGGAACACGTCGATGGCCTCCATCTTCTCACCCGTACCGACAAACTTGATAGGCTTCGTGACCACTGTACGTATGGAGAGGGCGGCACCACCACGGGTATCGCCATCGAGTTTGGTCAGAACAACGCCATCGAAGTCGAGGCGCTCATTGAATTCCTTAGCGGTATTTACGGCATCCTGACCCGTCATGGAGTCAACTACAAACAGGGTTTCGTCGGGCTGGAGGGCATCCTTGAGTTGGGATATCTCAACCATCATTGCCTCGTCTACTGCCAAGCGACCAGCGGTATCGACGATGACAACATCATTGCCCTTGGCCTTGGCTTCCTGCAGAGCATGGTTGGCTATTGTGATAACATCCTTGTTGTCGGGCTCGGAGTATACAGGCACGCCGACTTGTTCGCCGACTACCTTCAACTGGTCGATGGCCGCCGGACGGTATACGTCGCACGCCACGAGCAAGGGCTTCTTGTGTTGCTTCTTGCTCAGCATATTGGCCAGTTTGCCGCTAAACGTGGTTTTACCCGAACCTTGCAGACCGCTCATCAGAATGATGGCGGGACGGTGGGCAAGGTGGAGTTCTGCCGCTTCGCCACCCATCAGTTCGGCCAATTCATCGTGCACGATTTTAACCATCAGTTGACTGGGCTTCACCGCCGTGAGCACGTTCATACCCAGTGCTTTTTTCTTCACCGTGTCGGTGAACGTCTTGGCCACCTTATAATTGACATCGGCATCGAGCAGCGCACGTCTCACGTCCTTGAGGGTCTCGGCTACGTTGATTTCAGTGATTTTGCCTTCACCCTTGAGGATCTTGAAACTGCGTTCAAGTCTGTCGCTAAGATTTTCAAACATATCGTTTCAGTTGATTTTTTCGTTTGTCAGCGCGGGAAACTATATGTCAACATTACCCGCCACTTACTGCAAAAGTAACCAATATACGGTAAAAATAAGACAGAAAAGACGGCGAATTAAAATATTTTAAAATAGTTTCGCACAGAAATGCGCACAACAATATTGAGTGTGCAATACGCTTCGGGCAAGCGTCGACAGCAGATGTAGAAACGGGGTTTTTCAACCATATTTTTTCAAAAAATCTCACAAAGTTTTTGTAACTTTGCGGAAAACAACCATCAACGCATGATTTTCCTCTACATCATATTGAGCGCTGCTATCGGTGCCGTACTTACCGCCTTTCTGATGCAAGGCAAACGAAAGGAGACCGAGACCCGTCTGCGACTGGCCCAACAACAGGTCGAGCAACAGACGGCAATCAAGGAAGACCTCGTCCGTCGTCTTCAACAGACTGAGCAGGAGCGCAACAACGCGCAGACCGAAGCCACTGAGCAACGCATGGCGTATGAGCGTGTCAATACAGAGTTGCAAGCCGAGCAACGCCGTCATACCAGCGAAGCAGAACTACAGAAAAAGCAGTTCGAGCAGCAACTTAAGACCGTACAGGAGCAGTTTTCCAACCTCGCCACACAGGTACTCCGTCAGACGGCCGACCAACTGAAAAGTGACAACAACGAGTCGATGGGCAATATCACTCGCCCACTGCGCGACAACCTCAAGCAATTGCAGGAAGCCATCCACAACACCAACAGCGAGACCGCCAAAAGCACGGCCTCTCTCTCTGAGCAACTCAAAGCCATGAGCGAGCAGACCCAAAAGATAGACCAGGCGGCCACCCGACTGACCAATGTCATTCGAGGCGGCAACACTGAGCAGGGGCGATGGGGAGAACGTCAACTCACCGAGATTCTCGATATGCAGGGATTCCGTATCGGCGAAGACTACGATGTGCAGCAGACCATCACCGATGCACACGGCAACGCCATCACCAACACGGACAGTGGCAAAACGATGCGCCCCGACGTGATACTGCACTATCCCAACAACGAGGATGTGATCATCGATGCCAAGATGAGCATTGAGGCCTACTACGACTATATGGCCACCGAAGACAAAAACTTGCGCGTCAAGTATGCCGATACCCTTGTGCGCAGCATACGCAATCAGGCCACCGGACTGGCACAGAAAGACTACAGCCGATACGTGCAGAGTCCGCGCCACGCCATCGACTTTGTCATCATGTTCGTACCCAATGATGGTGCCCTCACCCTTGCCTTGAACCATGACCCAAGACTATGGCGCGACGCTTTCGACCGTCATGTGTTCATCACCGGCCAGCAAAACCTTATGGCTATTCTCCGCATGATACAGATTGCCTGGCGGCAATACGCCCAGACCGAAAGTCAGAAAAAGGTATATAGCCTTGCCGACGAGATGGTGAAGCGCGTAGGAGAATTCATCCGCCGCTTCGACAAGGTCAAGAAGGACATTGATGCGCTCAACAAAGACTACGACGATGCTTACAACAAGGTTTACACCGGGCGTCAGAGCATCGTACAAAAAGCCAACGAACTCAAGGCGCTCGGTGTCAAGGAGAGTGCCAACCATCCCATACCCGAGACGCAGGAAGACTTGCGCATAGACAACGAACAGCAAACAAACGATAACAATGAAACGAAATAAGATATCTCTCCTCTTCATCTGTCTTGGCAATATCTGCCGTTCACCGGCGGCAGAAGGTGTCATGCGCAAGATGGTAGAAGACACAGGACTCGCCGAACAATTCCACATCGACTCGGCCGGTATCGGCAACTGGCACGTCGGACAACTGCCCGACCGAAGGATGCGGGCCTGCGGACAACGCCACGGCTACTGCTTCGACAGTCACGCACGCCAAATCTGTACAGACGATTTTTCCCGTTTCGACCTATTGCTCGTCATGGATCACGACAACTACCGCACCGTCACCGCCCTCGCTCCTACCCATGAGGACGCGCAAAAGGTGCATCTGCTCACCAAATACACCACCCACCATGATGGTGCAGACACCGTCCCCGACCCTTACTACGGTGGCGAGCGCGACTTCGAATATGCGCTCTCACTCATAGAGGATGCCTGCCAAGGCTTGCTCGATACCCTACTCCAAGAAAACGGATAGAATTGCGGCGTTCCCTTCCTGCACACCCAGAATTTCCCCACCAGCAGCACCAAGATACAACAACAGAAACATTTCGGATGGTTTCTAAGCCATAGAGAGATTTCTCATCCTACAACCGTGAAAAGAATATGATTGACAAAAAATTCCGTTCACACGAGAATGACATTCTCAAGGTTGCCGTACTCTGCGGCGACCTCTTCATCAGCAATGTCCTGTTTTGGGTATTCCAATATTTCTTCAGCACACGGCACGAAGACGTAAGTGTATTGTACCAGTCCATGATTGCCGGATCAGTACTCTATCTACTCTGCACGATGCGCAATGGTGTAGAATTGTACAAGCCTCGGGTAGAAAACCACCAGATTGCCATGCGCGTACTGAGCAATATGTTCAAGTTTGTCGCTGTGGAGTCGGTCGTCTTCTATTTCGGTCTTTTCTTTCGCTACCGTCTGCCCGCCATGATACTTTATTGGGCACTGATGACCGCAGGAATCATACTGTTTCGCTTCGCCGCACACTACTTAGTAAAAAAATACCGCAGCATCTCTGCCAACACATCGAGGGTCATCCTCATCGGCGGATATGAGAACAACGTGCGCCTATACAACACTATTTCCGGCACGCCAAGCATCGGGTGCACTGTGGAAGGCTACTTCGACGATGCGCCCAATGACAAAATTCCCGAGAAATGCAAGTATTTGGGTCGGCCACAAGAGGCCATCGCGTACATGAAGGACCATCCCGACATCCACGAACTGTATTGTTGTCTACCCTCCAAACGCGAAGACGAGATCACAGAGATTATACGCTACTGCACCAACCATCTCGTACACTTCTATAGTGTACCCAACGTGAGCAACTATCTGCACCACCGTGTCTACTTCAACATGCTAGGCGACGTACCCTTTCTCAGTCTCTACCGCGACCCGCTGATGCGGCCGGAGAACAGACTGATCAAGCGGTTGTTCGACATCGCGTTCTCCCTCGTCTTCCTCTGCACACTCTTCCCCATCATCTTCATCGTTGTAGCCATCGTCACAAAGATTACCATGCCCGGACCTATCTTCTTCCGTCAAAAGCGCAACGGCATCAACGGCAAGGAATTTTATTGCCTGAAATTCCGCAGCATGAAGGTCAATGCCGAGGCCGACACCCTACAAGCCACCAAGAACGACCCGCGAAAGACCCGTTGGGGAGATATTCTGCGCAAGACCAACCTCGACGAGACTCCGCAGTTTATCAATGTACTACTGGGTGACATGAGCGTTGTCGGTCCTCGCCCGCACATGCTCAAGCACACCCAAGAATACGCCCACCTCATCGACACCTACATGATGCGCCACTTCGCCAAGCCGGGCATCACGGGATGGAGTCAGGTGACGGGTTTCCGTGGAGAGACCAAAGAACTCTCACAGATGGAAGGACGTATCCGCGGCGACATCTGGTATCTTGAAAACTGGAGTTTCTGGCTCGACATCTATATTATCTACAAGACGGTTGCCAATGCCGTCATGGGCGACAAGGCTGCCTATTGACGACCTCAACAAAGAACCATCAATATACGATATTGCCCCTGCAAGGAGCGCACATCCGCATTTTCATTTGCGGATTATGCGCTTACCCTGCAGGGGCAATGTTGTATGAATGATAAGACGATACTATTTCACGGCCACCTTCAACGCACGTCCGGCCACCTTGACGACGTAAAATCCGTGTGACAAAGACAAAGTGGTCGTTCCGACCTCACAAGGACGGTTTTCCACCAACATACCCGAAGCGTCGTATACGCAAACCGTGGCGGCAGCGGAAAGGTCTATGGCCACACCATTTGCAACAACACGCACAACGGTGGTACCCGCCTTCGGTGCCTCGTTGATGCCCGACGGATCGTTTTTGCGTACCGTCATGAAATTGGAGGCTCGCGAACTCCAAATATTCTTGGTATCGCCGTGGTAATAGCGGAAGGCAGTCACCTTGTACTTCACATCATAGTTACCGGAGAGATCGGCATCGGTCATATCCAGTGACTTTGTCGCGGCATCGGTTGTTGCAACAGACTTATTGACGATTGTGATCTGCTCACCTGCCTTCACGTTCTGCGTGATCTTGATATTATCGATAAGGAACGGCAGATAGTTGTTGCTATAGAACGTGAGATTTTCTGCCGACGTACAAAGCGGTACAGACACCGTAGACTCCACTACTCCATCGTCGGGAAAACTGATAGCCGAGTAGGCGGCCTCATTGGTACCGCGGACAATGAGCCAGTCGCCCTGCGTTCCGTAAGCCCGCACCGTGACATTGCACTCACCGTCATTGTGACTCAGGTCGATGGTCGGTGTGACGATAGCACCGGCGATTACACCTGTCTCAGTACCTTTCTCCATGCCTCCGAGCCAACCGTTGATCTTTTGTATCGACGATGCTTTCCATCCGGCGATATGGGTATATTGATCTATCGGCTCGTAGGTAGAGGTGTACTCACCCAATTCGGGATCATCGAAATCTTCTTCCGTACGGTCAGAGACCACCTTCGAAAAATCTTCCTCGAGAATGACATAGTCATCGACATCCTTGTCTACCGTCAAGGTCTTCACTTGGTCTACGCGGAAATAGTCGGCCTTAGCCCCACACGTCCAATTGGCGGTGTAGCGGTCGCCTTCTATATCTACATTGGTAGCGTCAAGGGCAGTCGGCTGATGCACATCAAACACTTCGATCTCTTCCGACGGAGCGGAAGTGTACTCATCGTTGCGGGCCTTGACCGAGAACCAATAATCTTTGTCGGGATCAAGTCCGCGGACGGTATAACTGTCGGATGCGCGGCCCGTCACGACATGGTCGAACACGGCATAATCGATGAGGTCAGCACCGGGCACACGATAGGTGATATCGTCAATGAATATCTCGCAATCATCATTCTCACCCGGCATATAGGTCAGTTTCACACCCCATAGTTCCTCAAAGGCATCCACCTTGTCGGTACGGTCGAGCACGACACCCTTACCGAGTTTGCAGAGTTGGTCAACACTCACATAGGCCCAAGGCATCCATCCGGCAGAGGTGAGCGCGGAGATTTGTACCAGTCCTTCGGGAGCGGAGTCTGAGTTTTTCTTATTGTTGCGGCCCTTGATCCAGAACTTGAAACTCGTGAAGTTGCTCTTGTAGGTCGGCGTGGCTACATAATCGCCATCGGCGCTGAGACGCAACGACTGTTTGCCGTTAGCGTAATAGCCAGCCTCGCGACACATACCGCCCTTCGAGCCATCACCTTTCCACTGTATCTCCCATCCTTCGGGAAGATTGGGGTCTGTCGCGTCTACCACACCAGAGGCGTCGCAGTTGACACTTTCAAAACCTTCCTCAGCAAAGGTTCCCTCTGAATTTTCAGACTTGGTATAGACACTGACCAAATATTCCTTGGCCGTCTCAGTCGTATCCCAGTGGGCTGTAAATCCGTCGGATTGCAAGTCGGAAGCGTCGTAGGCTTCCGGCGCGGGGATGGAGTTGATGATATGCTCGATATGGAAGTCGTCGACCAGGTACGACATTTCATCGTTCATCGTGAAAAGTTGCACCATGGTCGTGGCAAAGCCGCCGTTGTCGGCCGTCATGGTGTAGGTTTTCCATTCAGACGTGAGTTCTACGGTCACACGTTTGAAGTCGATGAGCGCATTGCTCCGACAGAGCAGTATATCAAGGTCACGGTCCGAGGTGGTCACTCCGTCGAGCATCTTGGCCCGAAACGAAATGGTCAGTTGACCCGAATAGTCACCGGCGGGCGTATTGACAAAACCGCCGTTCATCACAGCCAAGCAGCCACCTGCAGAGTACAGATTGTAGCCTCCCCAAGTGCGGGAGCAGTCAGGGGCGTAGGGTTTGAACTGGGTCGTGTCGGCCACAAAGCCCAAAGTGTTGAGCAGCGACACAGAGTCGGGCTTTGTCTCGGTACCGCGCGTAAGTCCCGAGAAATCCTCATCGACAATCACCGTGGCTTGTACATCGGCACTGGCCGCAGTGCGCGCATGCACATCACTGGCTGGAATGACGAGTCGGGTGTCATCTGTGGCCGCCCATGCTGAGACAGCCAACATTGACACGGAAAGAATCAAGGTGTAAATTTTCTTCATGAAGAGTGATATATTGAAAATGTTTTTTCTTACAAGGCATTGCAAAGGTATATATATTTTTTCGAAAAGCAACTTTTACTGTCTACCATTGCCGCATTGTCAAAAGAAAAGGCCAACCGACATCCATGTGATACATCTCACAAGGGTAGCGGTTGGCCTCATGGCTATAGGCGTGTTCTATAAATTCCACGCACTGTTAAATTTATATTTTAGGCAGGTTGCTCTTTGTGTCTTTTTGTTTTTATCCGGCATATTTTTCTTTCTTCTTTAGTCGCATAGCCCGCTATGCTCCTTCAGAAAAAAAAGAAAAATCTGTTCGGCTAAAATTCAAAAATCCAACAAAGGTAATTTATAGAACCCGCCTATAGTATTTCTAAGGGCGACTAATCACGTGCCGTCAGTATAACATCCTTGACCGAGATGTAGCGGGTAGAACCGCCGGAAGGAGCACGGAGCAGTTTGTCCTCACTGCAGGTGAGCGACTTCTTGTCAGCCGATACATTGAACACCACGCTAGTTCGCTCGGTAGAGCGGCCATCTGCCGTTCCGACAAGAATACCGGTGACAGTGATGGTCTGCGCAGCAGCGTCATAGGTATAGGAAGCGGTGCTGGCGATGATGCTCTTGGTGTCGTAGTAGGAATCGGTGAGTGTCACCTGTACCTTGACTGCGCCTTCTTTCTCGTTGCCGGCATAGTCATGGTTGAGTGTGAGGGCGAACATACCAGAAGAGGCGGAGTTGTCGTCATAGCGACCTACAATCAGTGCAGCAAAACTCTCACTTCCGTCCCATACAGACGAGGCATTGACGGTATAGGTCATCGCACTTTGGTCGATGATGAAGGTCTGCTTGTCAGCGCTGCTAGCAGGTGTGAAGGACACAATGGACTTGTCGATGGTGTACGTTCCGGTTGTTGTGCCATAGGTAGCATTGCCGAAACCGTCAAGCACAAGCGTAGCGTCAGACGAGGTACCGTCTTGCTTGGTGTATGTACCAGCCTCAGCACCTTTCAGCGTGAAGACGGGCTGAGCGGTAGACGTGGCACGGGTGTAGCGGAAGAGCGGTGTGCCCGACATATCGTAGACCATGGCCGACGAGGCTTCGGCTACCGATGCGCCTGAAGTGTAGTCTAGTGTCACCTGCTGCACGGTATTGTCTATCTTGCTGAAATAGTAGTAGCGGTTGCCGTCAGTGGTATGCATCTCGATGAGGAAGCGCGAACCGTAGGCATCGCTGGCAGCAGCGGCATAGGTGAAGTCTGACTTGCTCACGAAATAGTACTTCATGTTGTCGGGCTTGTCATTCTGCAAATCGGAGACAGAGACGAGGGCATCGTTGGCCGTAAACCAAGTACCGCTCACGCCATAGTCTTTCTCTCCATAGGCATCTGAACTGTACTCAGCGATATAGGCAAAGGTGTTCTTGGTGGCATCGTAGGTGTAGCAACCGTCAAAATTGAAGGCGTTGGCATCGGTCGACTTGGCCAGGAACGAGGAATTGGAGTTGAGCGAGAGGGCAAACTCGGGAGTTGTTCCGCTCACCACACCCTGTGCGCCTACCGTGATGCCGTAACCCTTGTAGTCTCCTACAAAGGGTTGTCCGAGATAGTCAGTCTTCTCCGTGGCAATGGTTTCGATAATCAGACGTTCATTGGGCATGATACATTTCCAACATTCGCCATAGTCCTCGTCGTCGGTAACATACTCGCAAGCCACATCGGTGCCGCTGGCCGTATAGACCTTGAGCGTACCTTCATAGCCGAGATGGGCATTCCACAGGAACTTGACGGGTTCACCGGCGAAATTGTCAAACACGCGGTCGGCGGAGTCCTTCTCCCAATCATCGCTCGAATTGAGCATGGTGATGGTAGTGTGCGCGCCTTGCTTGAGCGTGATGACATGCATATTCTGCTCGGTCGTGAGCGTAAGGGTCACGTCCTTGGAAGGCATACTGAAAGTGTAATACCACGTCACTCCATCGTCACCAATACGCGTACATTCCTGGTCGTTGGCATAGACCTTGGCCGGACGCTTGGTGTTGTCGTCCATATAGACGGAGAAGAGTACATCCTGACCACGCTCAGCGGTCTTGGGACAATTGAACTCATAAATCTCGCCGTTGACCGGTGTGATACGGTATTCTGACTGGGTGGCATCAGATGGTTTGTTGAACGTGATGTAGTCGACATCGGAACGGGAATAGGTGCCCACAATCTTCGAACCTTTGACAAGGTACACTTGCTTGTCATCTTGGGCAGAAGCCGCACCAAGGATGCAAAGCAGGAAGGCGAGCAGAACAAATCGGTTTTTCATCTTGTATTTCTATTGTATTTTTTCACATTATATAAATGACATGGAGAGTATTCAGAACGCACGTTCACGGAATCCTTCCACTACCGTGTTGCGCCCCATGCGCTTGGCAACACCCGTAGCAGGAGCAGGACGGGCGGGTATACGGAGCGACTTGACGGCTGCCGCAGCACTCTCCTCGGGTTCGGAATATTCGGATACGGGGCGAGCATTGTCCTTGTCGAAAGTGACAACAAGGCGATGCAATTCGCCGTCGATACCATTCTCGTCGGCCGCGAAATAGAGGAAGGTACAGGTTTTCCAGTCGGCAATGAGATTCTTCGATGTGACATTGAGGAAACCGCCTTGCAGCACGGCATTCTTGGTCGACTCTTCGGGATAGGTGGTCTCGTCGCTCAGGTCGGAAGAGGCAAGGGCAACAGCCCAGTTGGTAGCGGCATCATTGGGGGTGATGACAGCCTGCACATAGACGCGACCGCGCACACTGGCAAACTTCTCGGCATCCATAGCATAGAGGGCATCACCATCGAAGTAGCGGTACTTCAGACTGATGTCGGCATCGGAGTAGTCGGCCGAACGGGTATAGAACTTCTTCTTGTATACCTTACCGGCACTGGCACCGGTATTGTCCATTGCATAGACGTAGACATAGTAGTCGGTATTGGCCTGCAGACCGGACTCTTGGGTGGAGGTTTCACCAAGGAAGGTGACACCTTTCACCACCTGCTCTACGGTCATGCCCTTGTCGGCGGCGTAGGCAGCAATCTCGCTCTTCACGTTGACGGTCATGGCATAGTCACCGGGATACTCGTCGACGGAGCAGATACCCATCCAATAGCGTACTGATGCATCTGAAGGTGTCACCTTCACGGTCAACCCGTCAGAGGAGAGATTGGCATAGTCGATGGTAAACGAGCAGTCGGCCGGATCGCCGCCGGGCAAGGTCGTAAACGTCATGGTCGACGGGTCACCATAGCACTTGCCATTGTCGTCGACGGCTATGGCGTAGAAGATAAAATCGGTCGCCGCGGGCAGACTGCTCAGATCGTCGGCAGCAGGGCCCTTCGAAAGAAGGGCATCGAGTATGTTGGTCAACGACAGCGTGGGGTATGTCTCTTGTAAATAAGAGATGTAGCCTTCCACAACGGAAGCGATATTGTTGTCAGACGATGCAAGTTGCTCCTTGGTGACCAAGTCGAAATAGTAGCGCACCGTATCATTGTCGGGCACTACATTGAGGGTGACGGTGGTGGAGGTGAGTTTGGAGTACTGCAGTGTGAACTTGGGACTGACCTCTTCGGGAGCATCAAACACGATACTGTCGACATCGGCCGTATTGTACTGGAATACATCGCCGCCCTTGAGATGCAACTTCACACTTTGGGCATGCACGGAGCATACGCCAAGAAGAAGCGGCATCAAGAGGGCGAGGACCTTATGGATAGTCTTCATTGTTTTTCAGATATCTTGATATTTCTAAAGATGGGAATTGCAATCCATGCCCATCCGCTCAGAAGGCGAGCACAGACCGCACACGCATCTCTGTGTTCTTGCGGTAGTCGGCGATAAAACCCGGATTGAACATACTGGAGTCGAAACAATAATAGTAGGCCCATGTGGAGGTACCGTAAGAGTCAATCTTCTCCGTACTGGTCCAATACGAAGAGTCGGTGGCGTACATCGGCATGGCTACCTCCTCACCAAGGGCGGCAAGGGTATTGGCCACACAGGAACGGCCCGACGCATCCTCATCGAAATAGACGCGGTTGTAGATATACGAGAGTTGTCCTGCGGAAGGCATGAACCAGCCTGAACTTTTCTCCGGTGCGGGGCAGACGGCCTCATAACCCAAGGTGGCATAGTAGGCGGCTGGGTAGTTGTTGGTCGACGGAGAGAGCGAACCTTTGTCGCGCACAGCGGTGGCTACGATGGACTGGGTATTGGTGTAGCCCAAAAAGTCGGCCGTACTGGTAGAAGCGCCTGTACCCTCAAAATTGGAGTCGAACGCGCTCCACCACACGCCATCGTTGCTGCCATCGGCATAGGTTGCATCCTTGAGGGCAACGACATAACCGTGGAATTCATCCATCGGGGTCGTACCATCTTTCTGCGTATAGTAGGCCACACGGTCGTTGTAGTCGGAGGCGATGCCCACACAGAACACGACACCAATAGGGGTAGCATCGGCCTTGAGCGTTGTACTCCAGGTGCCGTCGCTATAATAGATATCACCGATACGGGGAGCGACAACATCGGGGGTCGTACTGTCGTGGAACACGATACTGTCGACATCTGCACTTTCGTAAGTCACCGCTTCGCCGCTCTTGGTATGTACAGTGAACGACTGTGCGCTGGCCGCAAGTCCCGACATGAGGAAAGCGGCCGTGAGTATCAAGGTATGCGTTGTTTTCATCGTTTCAAGATTTTGTAAGACTTGCCGCCGGACACGCCGACGATATATACACCAGCGGGTTGGCTGGAGAGACTGATACTGGCCGATCCGGAGGCATCGGCAGCAGTCTTGCCGAGGAGATGACCGCCAAGGTCGAGCAGACTCACACTGGTTGCGGGCGCAAGTCCTTCGAGCACGACATGCTCACCGTCGACAAACGTGATGCGGTTTTCACCGGCCACAACGGGAGTGATAGCGGTAGCATCGCCCTTCTCAAAGACGAACTTCACTACTTTGGACATCTCATAGGAATCTTCTACAGCGGCATTGGTAATGTAGAGATTGGTGGCATCGAACGTCACCTTGGGACGGTCTGCCAACACATAACTCTGTTGCTGGCCACCCTGAAGGATGACTACTAGCATGGTCTTTTCTTCCGCAAGTGAGGGCAGACACGCTGCAGCAATCAGCGCAACCACTGCCAAAGCACGGCTTCCGTGCAGGATTTGCTTGATACGAGTAGAAATTTGCATGGTTATTGGTTTTTTGATGGTTTTGTCAATCATTCTGCTGCCCTGCTTCCCGGCATATGGGGAAACAAGATGTACACCCGACAAAAGTACGAAAAACATCACAAACCAACAACAAAAAGCATAGGCAAAAGCGAAAAACTATACATTTTTATTACATCAAAGCCATCTAAATACCCTATCAGACCACCCAACTATCTGCCTCACTCCTGTATTCGGGCTGTAAGACTTGAGTATTCGGGCTTGCGTACTCTAGTATTCGGGCCAAACCACACGAGTATTCGGGCTCAAATACTGCAGTATTCGGCCTGAATACTAGAGTATGCAAGCCCGAATACAGACAAAAGACAAACCTACCCATCACTTGATACAGGCAAAAACAAAATTCGCCAAAGGTATGTTTTAAGTTCCATCAAAAAACCAAGGGGGCGAGATGCGCTTCTTCATCTCGCCCCAATATTAAGTTATAAATAAGTTCAGAGAAAAGTATTATACGTAAGTCTCGAGGAACTTGATTGTGCCGCTGACCTTGAGTTCCTTGGTTGTGGCGGGCACAAGGATGGATTCTCCGGCACGGAGGGTCACCTCATTGCCTTCATTGTCGACGATTGTGCCTTCGCCGCCGACACCGATGAGGATGACGAAACTGTCAAGATCGGAGTAGTCGATGGTCATCGGTTCGGTGAGGTCGTAGACGGCGGTGCAGAAATAGGGGCACTGCACGAGCGACACACCGCTATTCTTGGCCGGAGTATACTCCGTGCGGTAGTTGCTCTCCACATTGTAGTTGATGCTCTCGGCAGCCTCCTTGGTATGCAGTTGACGGTAATTACCGTCTTTGTCCTTACGCTTGAAGTCGTAGATACGGTAGGTCACGTCACTGGTCTGCTGTATCTCGGCCAAGAAGCAACCGGTACCGATGGCGTGTATACGGCCGGCGGGCAGGAAGAAGCAGTCGCCCTCCTTGACAGTATAGCGGGTGATGGCATCGACAATGGTGTCATCGGCTACCATTTGGGCGTACTCCTCGGGAGTAATCTTCTGCTTGAGACCGCAAAGCAAGGTTGCCTCGGGATCAGACTCCATGATGTACCACATCTCTGTCTTGCCGCGCTCCTTGCCTTGACGATGGGCTATCTCGTCGGTGGGATGCACCTGAATGGAAAGATCTTGCTGGGCATCGATAAACTTGATGAGCAAGGGGAACTCGTTGCCGAAACGCTTGTAGTTGTCAGCGCCGACCAGTTGCTCCTTGAGTTCGGCTACAAGTTGATTGAGGCTCTTGCCCTTGTATTCGCCCTCGCTGACGAGGGTCTCATTGCCGGGGACGCCGGAAATTTCCCAACTTTCACCGACATTGTCCTGCTGTACGTCCAAATGTTTGAACGGGATAATCTTTGATCCGCCCCAAAGTGTAGACTTCAGAAGCGCGTTGAATTTGAGTGGTTTCATAGTTGTATACGTTTTTGGTATATGATATTTTCTTTTTTCAAAGGCATAAAAGTCGTGCCAGCCTCAGTTTTCCTCCCAAAAGGCGGGGGTGAAGATGACCAGCACGCTGAATATCTCCAGACGGCCGACCAACATCAGCACCGAACAGATCCATTTGGCAAAATCGGGAAGTACCGACCACGACATGGTGGGGCCAATCTCCAGCCCGAGCGTCGGACCGACATTGCCCAAACAACTCAGTGTGATGGTGATGGCGTTGGTATTGTCTATACCCGATGCAATCATCGCAAACGAGCAGATAAGGCAGAGTATGAGGTACACCGTGAGATAGGCCAGCAGGGTGACCCGCTTGCTGCTGGGCACATTGACACCGTCGATACGCATGGGAAGCACGGCATTGGGATGGAGTATCTGCCGAAACTCGTTTTTAATCACCTTGAGCAACATCACTCCACGGATGCACTTCAGACCACCGCTCGTGGAACCTGAGCAGGCTCCGAAGAACATACAGATGGCCAGTATCACCCAAGTGACGTGCGGCCATTGTCCGGCATCGTCGCAGACAAAGCCCGTAGTGGTGAGGAACGACACGACGTGGAACACGCCCGCACGGAACGCTTGCTCCAGACCATAGTGGTTGCGCCATATCAGTTCGAGCATGATAAACGCTGTCGTTGCGACCACCAGCCAGAAATAGAAGCGGAACTCACTGTTGCCGAACAGGGTTTTCACCCTACGGCGGGTGACAGAGACATAGAGCAACGTGAAATTGACGCCCGACACGAAACAGAAGAAGGTCAGCACATACTGTATCAGCGGCGAGAGTTCCATCGTGCTACTGGTGGTGGAAAATCCTCCGGTAGCCGCCGAGGCCATGGAGTAGTTTACACTGTTGAACACGCCCATGCCCGCGAAATAGAGACAGACGGTACAGGCGATGGTGATGATGATATAGACAATCCAAATCCACTTGGCACTCATGCTCAAGCGGGGATGCAGTTTGGTCTTGATTGGGCCGGTGACCTCGGCGGAGAACACCTTGACCGAACCGCCGACAAGCGAGGGCAGCAGGGCGATGGTGAAGAACACGATACCCAATCCACCTATCCACTGCATGAGCGAGCGCCAGAACAGCAGACCGTGAGGCACAACACTGAGATCATCGATGACGGTCGCCCCGGTCGTGGTAAATCCCGACATGGTCTCAAAGAAGGCATCGGTAAAATCGGTCAGATAACCGCTGATAAGGAATGGCAGCGTACCAAACAGACTGAATATCACCCAAGTGAGCGTCACCACTAGATAGGCGTCACGGCGGGAGAGCGTATTGTCATTGTCAAGTCCGAGCAAACGGAGTACAAACCCGCCGAAGGCCGTGATAAGGACAGTGAAGAGAAAGGCCACCGTATCGTCTTCGCGGTAGTAGAAGGCGACCGCAAGACAAAGCGTGAGGAGCGCGGCTTCGATAAACAGCAGCGAACCGAGTATCTTGTATATGATTTTCCAGTTGATCATAAGAACAGTTTTTCGACGTTCTTCATGTTCAACTTGTGGCAGAACACCACCACCGTATCACCTGCCTGTATCTGCGTACGTCCGGAGACAAGTATACCTTGTCCGTCGCGCACGAGTCCACCGATGGTCATTCCCTTGGGCAGCCCCAGTTCGGCAACGGGCTTTCGCGTGACGCGCGAGCCTTCCACGGGGATAAACTCGGCCACATCGGCATTGGCGGTCATCAGGAAGCGCACGTTGTGCACATTGGCATCGAGCATCAGTTGGTAGATATGGCTGGCGGCGATGACCTTTTTGTTGATGATGGTACCGATGTCAAGGCTGGCAGCCATGCTCACATAGTCGACATTCTCGACCATCGCCACGGTCTTCCGCACACCGAGCCGTTTGGCGGTAAGACAGGCAAGAATATTGGTTTCGGCATTGCCTGTGAGCGCAACAAATGCCTGCGTATTCTTGATACCTTCCTCGATGAGGAGCGACAGGTCACGGCCATCGCCATTGATGACCAGGACGTGGGAGTTGTCAAGCAAATCATTGAGTCGCTCACAACGGGCCTCATCGGTCTCAATGATCTTCACATTCATATATTCGGGCATGGTCTTCACGGCTCTCACCGCCGTGGCACCACCGCCCATGATCATGACATTGCGCACGTCGACATAGTGCTCCTTGCCGACGATCTGGCGGACGTAGGGGATGTACTGTCGCGTGGTCATGAAGTAGGCCATATCGTAGAGGTGCAGCACATCGTTTCCGCCGGGGATGATGGTTTCGCCATCGCGCTTGACGGCCACGATATGATAGGGGTCATCGGGTCCGCAAAGGTCGCGGAGAGGTTTGTCGAGGATCTCACACTGTTCACGGAGTTTGATACCCAGCATGACGAGCGCACCATCGTGCACATCCCAGCGTTGCCGCACCCACGACATTTTGAGTCCGTTGTTGATATCCTTGGCGGCCAGCATCTCCGGATAGATAAGCCGGTCGATGCCCATACCCGCAAAAAATTCCTGTGAGGCGGGATCGATATATTCGGCATTGTCAATCTTGGCGACGGTCTTGCGGGCACCGAGCGCTTTGGCCAGCACACAGGCCGTCATATTGAGATTCTCGTCGGGCGTGACCGATATGAAGAGATCGGCGTGCTGCGTACCCGCCTCGCGCAGAGCCTTGATGCTCGTGGCCGAAGCTTGAACGGTAAGGATGTCGAGACTGGGGTCGATACGCGAAATGCGCTCCTCGTCTGAGTCGATGAGCGTGATGTCCTCATGGTCGCGAGAAAGCAACCGCGCCAGATGCGTACCGATGGCGTATGCGCCGGATATGATGATTTTCATTGTCGCTATATTAATATGTAGGACCAAAAGGAAGGCTTCACCCTACAATGGCTTTTCTGATACCATCGGCATCAAGACCGACGATATGACGCAGTTCGGCAACTGTGCCGTGCTCTACAAAGGCATCGGGTAGTCCCAAACGTGTCACGGCAGGATGATAGTCGTGGTCACTCAACCATTCGAGCACGGCAGACCCCATACCGCCGGCCAGCGCACCATCCTCTACGGTCACGATACGCGAGTATCGGGTGGCCACTTCCTCGAGCAGATCGGTATCGAGCGGTTTCGCAAAACGCATGTCGTAATGGCCGACGCTGAGCGTCGATTCTTCTTGTTGGAGCGTATCGATGACCTGCGCCACATCATTGCCCAGCGGACCATAACTCAATACGGCCACATCGTGGCCCTCACGGAGTCGCCGACCGCGTCCCACGGGTATCTCTTCCAACGGGCACTGCCAGTCGGCAAGCACTCCCCTACCCCTCGGATAGCGTATGACAAAAGTGCCATGCCCCGGCAACTGGGCTGTATACATGAGACGGCGCAGTTCGTGTTCGTCCATCGGAGAGGCCAGGGTGAGATGGGGTATGGTACGCAGCGAGGCGATATCGAAGGCTCCATGGTGGGTCGGGCCATCCTCGCCGACCAATCCGGCCCGGTCGAGACAGATGACGACGGGCAACGAAAGCAGGGCCGCGTCGTGTATGATATTGTCGTAGGCGCGCTGCGCAAACGAACTGTAGATATTGCAGAATGGTACAAGGCCGTCCTTGGCCATACCGCAGGAGAAGGTCACGGCGTGACCCTCTGCGATGCCGACATCGAACACGCGGTCGGGCATGGCCTTCATCATGATGTTCATCGAGCAACCGGTAGGCATGGCTGGTGTCACACCTACGATACGGTCGTTGGCACGGGCCAGTTCGAGCAAGGTATTACCAAACACGTCCTGATACTTGGCCGGTTGTCCGTCAACTCCGTCGCTAAGACGTTTTCCTGTAGCAGCATCAAAGCGTCCCGGGGCGTGCCAAATGGTGGCGGCTTTCTCGGCAGGCTCGTACCCTTTGCCCTTGGTGGTGTGCAGATGGAGCAGTTTGGGGCCTTGCATATCCTTAATCTGTCGCAACACACGCACTACCTCGCCCACATCGTTGCCATCGAAAGGTCCGAAATAGCGGATGTTCATACCCTCAAACACATTTTGCTGGTGGCTGAGGGCTGACTTCAAGGCATTGTTCAGACGGATAAGTCCTTTGCGACGGTCGTCATTGAGGTAGCCACGCTCGTGCAACCACTGCGACAGACGATAGCGCAGACGGTTGTAGGTGGCATTGGTATCAAGATTGAGGAGATATTTTTCCATCCCGCCGACGGCATGATCGATGCTCATATCGTTGTCATTGAGTACGATAAGCAGGTCGTTGGGAGAGGATGATACATTGTTGAGCCCTTCGAAGGCCAATCCGCCACTCATCGCACCATCGCCAATGACGGCCACGACATGACGGTGATCATGCCCCGTGCGACGGGCGGCAATAGCCATACCGAGGGCGGCAGAGATAGAATTGGAGGCATGGCCGCAGGCAAACGTGTCGTACTCGCTCTCAAGTGGCGAGGGAAAGGGACGCACACCATGCAACTTGCGGTTGGTACAGAAGGTTTCACGGCGACCTGTGAGTATCTTGTGACCATAGGCTTGATGGCCGACATCCCACACAATACGGTCGTCAGGAGTATCGAACACATAGTGCAAAGCGACCGTCAGTTCGACCACACCAAGCGAAGAGGCAAGATGGCCGGGATTGACCGACAGTTCCTCTACAATATCGTGGCGCAATTCGCGGCACACCTCAGGCAATTGTGCGACATCAAGCCGTCGCAAGTCGGCAGGGTATGCTATCTGACTGAGCAGTCCGTAACCGTTGTTTTCCTTCTGCATTTGCATCTATATGGGCGCACCCGTAAACGGCACGCAATATTAAACTTAACCATCGGCGGATTTTTTATTTTTTGGCAACAGTCTCTCTGCCTTGCATTTTTCTATCACCCAAATTCCGCCTAAACTTTGCAAACTTACTCATTTTTTTTGAACTATTGGCAAAACGGGGATAAAAATACGGCTACAGTCCGCAGCACCGCCTTCTACAAGTGTCAAGATGATATCGGCGAAGGGGTAACACACAAGTGTGAAAAAACGATGACAAAAGACAGAAAAAGAAGAGACGGGGAACGGTATATACCAAAAAATGATTACTTTTGCACCGCAAACCAAATGTCAAACAAGTTTATGGACGATTACCACGCGGAAAATATGAACCTGTAAGGCAGGGGGCGGGCTTGCACACGCAGCCGTTCTCCCTACCCACAAACCATGGAGAAAAGGCTGTATGAGAACACTTTGGAATACAAACAACACGCTTAAGACCATCGACGAATGGCAACCCGGCTGTTGGATACAGGTGACTTGCCCCACCGAAGAAGACCAGGAATACCTGGAAGAGAAATTCAACATACCCGACTATTTTCTTTCCGACATCAGCGATACCGACGAGCGTGCCCGCTATGAGTACGACGACGGATGGATGCTCATCATCCTCCGTATACCTTACGTCAAGGAGATACGCTCACGCACGCCATATACGACCGTGCCGTTGGGTATCATCCATAAGCGTGATGTCACCATCACCGTGTGCTACTACGAGACCAACATGATGATAGACTTTGTATCCTATCACCAAAAACGCGGCGAAGGGTTCACCGACTACGTCGACATGATCTTCCGTCTCTTCCTCTCCTCGGCCGTATGGTATCTGAAACGCCTAAAGCAGATCAGCGCACTCATCGAAAAGGCCAAACACAATCTCGACCACAACGTGAACAACGAGTCGCTGATCGCCCTTTCACGACTGCAAGACTCACTCACCTACTTTGCCACCTCTATCCGAGGAAACGAGACCTTGTTGGCCAAACTGAAATTCAAACTGCAGGTCGACGAACTTGATGCCGACCTCATCGAAGACGTCAACATCGAGATGACACAGGCCCGCGAGACCACCAGTATCTACTCCGACATTCTGGAGTCGACCATGGACACCTACTCCTCGATCATCAACAACAATATGAACACCGTGATGCGTACACTCACCTCCGTATCCATCATCATGATGATCCCGACGCTCATCTCCTCATTCTTCGGTATGAACCTCGTCAACGGCATGGAAACCTCTCCCGTGGGATTTCCCATCGCCCTCGTATTGTCGGTATTCGTGTCAGGACTTTCATGGGTAATATTGCGCCACAAGAGGCTCATATAACAGAGAAATCACAAAAAAATCGGTTTTTCTTGCGCAATTACATATTTTTTATTTAAGTTTGCACAACATAACAACATTGCACATACCACACAGACAATCCGTAAAACAACACCATGGAGAAACACAAGTGGCGGTATGTATAGAACAAACCATTGTCATAAACTTAAAACAGTGAAATGATGGACTCTCAAGAGAAAGCCCCGCTGCAGGGTGCAACAGAAGAAGTGAAGGGCGAGGCTACGGCCCCCATCCAAGTGGAAAACGCCAACGACGACACCGCCGAACAGCAAGCGCAGGCCACAGAGACCACCGAACAGGCATCTGCACCCGAACCACAGGCGACTGAAAAGGAAACCGCAACGACCAAAGTATACAAGACCAAAAAGGATGTCATCAGTCGTCTCAAGGAAATCATCGCCAACGACGAAGCCCCGAAAAAAGACGAAATCGACACGCTGAAAACCGTTTTCTACAAACTGCACGTAGCCGAACGCGAAGCCAACTTCAAGAAATTTATCGAAGAAGGCGGAGAGCCTGAGACCTATCAGATACATCCCGATGAGGACGAGGAGACCTTCAAGGCTGAAATGGGTGTCATCCGCGAAAAGAGAGCCAAGATTTTCCAACAACAAGAAGAAGAGAAGCAGGCTAACCTTGAGAAGAAACTCGACATCATCAACAAGATAAAAGCCATGGCCACGTCGCCCGACGAGGCCAACAAGTCGTACAACGAATTCAAGGAACTGCAACAACAGTGGCGCGACATCAAGTCAGTACCTGCCGAAAAGGCAGCTGAACTGTGGCGCAACTATCAACTCTATGTGGAACAGTTCTACGACCTGCTCAAACTCAATAGCGAAGCACGCGAATACGACTTCAAGAAAAACCTTGAGCAAAAGACCGAACTTTGCGAAGCCGCCGAGAAACTGACCGAAGACCAGGACATCATCTCCGCCTTCCGCCAGTTGCAGGAACTGCATCAGCAATACCGCGAAACCGGGCCTGTAGCCAAAGACCTGCGCGAGCAGATCTGGACACGTTTCAAGGCAGCTTCGACCATCATCAACAAGCGCTACCAGCAGCACTTTGAGGAACTGCGTGCCAAAGAGGAAGAAAACCTCAACCGCAAGACCGCACTCTGCGAACAGGTAGAGGCCATCGCCACACAGGAATGCAAGAACGCCGGCGAATGGGAAAAACATTCAAAGACCATCATCGCCCTGCAAGCAGAATGGAAGACCATCGGATTTGCACCGCAGAAGATGAACGTCAAGATTTTCGAGCGTTTCCGCGCCGCTTGCGACGACTTCTTCGGACGCAAGGCCGCTTACTTCAAAGAGATGAAGCAAGCCTACGCCGAAAACGCCGAAAAGAAGCGTCAACTGGTAGAACAGGCACAGGCCCTTGCCGACAGCACCGACTGGAAAGCCACTGGCGACAAACTCGTTGCCTTGCAGAAGGAATGGAAGACCATCGGATCGGTACCCAAGAAGATTGGCGACCAACTGTGGAACGATTTCCTCACCGCCTGCAACAAGTTCTTCGACGCCCGCAATGCCGCCAAGTCTGGAACACGCAGCGAGGAAAACACCAATCTTGAGAAGAAGAAGACCGTCATCGAGAAACTCAAGGCCATCACCGCCGAGACTACCGACAATGTACAGGCTGCCGTACAGGCGCTTATAGAAGAATACAACGCCATAGGCCACGTACCCTACAAAGAGAAAGATAAAATCTACGATGAGTATCATGCCGTGCTCGACAAACTCTACAAAGATCTGAACGTCACCATCGCACGCCGTCGTCTCGACAATTTCAAAAACAATCTCCGCAATGTCGCCAAGCGCGGCGAAGATGCCCTCACCGGCGAGCGTGGCCGTCTGACCCGTCGCTTTGAGCAACTCCGTCAGGAGATACAGACCTACGAGAACAATCTCGGCTTCCTCAACGCAAGTTCGAAGAAGGGCAATAGCCTCATCGACGAGATGAACCGCAAGGTACAGAAACTCAAAGACGAACTTGAACTGGTACGCCAAAAAATCAAGGCCGTCGACAAAGAAAATCAATAAAAGGCCTCATCCATAGCGTCGCTAAACAAAGAGCGGAAAGAGAAACAAACATTCTCTTTCCGCTCTTTTTCGTTTTTTTATTATATCATCGCCACTCAACAGAATATTCAGCGGTCGAGCACACGTCCCTGAATATGCGACAACACTCGGTCTTTGTAATTATCGCCGATGGGAATGGAGGCACCGTCGGCCATTTGCACGGAAGTCTTGCTGACGCTCCGCACACGGTCCATATTGACCACATACGAACGGTGTATTCTCAAGAAACGAGGTTCGGGAAGACACTCTTCCAATTTGCGGAGACGCAGAAAGGTGACCACACTCTGCCCATCGGCCAAATGTATATTCACATACTCGTTCATGGCCTCCACATAGGCAATATCGGCTATATCGACACGCACCTGCCGATGGTCGGCCCGCACATAGATATAGTCGGTCTGAGGTTGCTCTTGCAGTTGCGAAGTTTTTAGGTCGTACTGTCGCTTCACCTTCTTGGCAGCCTCTAGGATATCATCGAAACTGAATGGTTTCAACACATAGTCCACCGCACTGACCTTGTACCCCTCAATGGCATAGTCGGGATAGGCGGTGGTAAACACCACAAGCGGCGGATGCTCCAGCGAGCGCACGAAATCAAGTCCGTTGAGGTCGGGCATATTGATATCGGTAAAGACGGCATCAACCTGCTGTTCCTCCATGACACGCGCCCCCTCATAGGCATCATGACAGACGGCCACCACTTCGAGAAAGGGAACGCGAGAAAGATAGGTACGCAGTTGTTCGAGCACGAGCGGCTCGTCATCCATTGCAATGCATTTGATCATGTGATGCGGGTATTTTGAGTGAAACGTCAAATTGTCCTTCGGGTTGCTCTATGGTGAGCAGACTGTCCTCTCCGTAGATGAGGTGCAGACGGCGACGCACGTTGTCCAAACCGATACCTGTGCCGTGCTGATCATCGGCATGACGGCTATTGGTACAACGGAAGAGAACATTGCCGTCTTCCATCGTAAGAGCGATACGCACAAACGACCGCGAACGATAACTGATGCCGTGCTTGAAGGCATTCTCTACAAACGTGACAAAAAGAAGCGGCGGTACCATCGCCTGGCCACAGTCATCGGGGAGACAAATATCTACATCCACCCCGTCGACATAGCGCAGACGCATGAGCGAGAGATAATGGCGCATGAAGTCTACATCATGAGCCAACGGAACAAACGTTTCCGCTCCTTCGCGCAACACATAGCGCATCATCTTTGAGAGATCGAGAATGGCCGTGCGGGCCTTCTTTGGGTCAAGGTCGACAAGGGCATAGATATTGGTAAGGGTGTTCATGTAGAAGTGCGGATTGATCTGGTACTTCAGATATTCCAACTCCTTCTCCAGACTTTGGTGTTCTATTTCGTGCATGACACGCTCATCACGCTGCGCCTTGAAAAACATCTTCACACCGATATTCAGTCCGACCATCATCATCGCCACCACAAGGTTGACCATCAACACGGGATTGAACACCTCAAACATAACCTCTGGATGCATCGTCTCACCATGCGGTTCGTGGCGGGGCGGAGGCGGCATCAGATAGTATACGTGAGCAGACTCCGACAGACGGAGACGACACTCGCGCCAAAGGTCGGAAGAGAGCCCAAACACCAACAAACCAATCAGTACCGTCACGCACACGGCATAGGTAAAATAGCGTTTGCGGCGCACAAGAAGCGGCGAGAGCAACAGGTCGTGCACAAGGAAAAGGAGGAAGAAGGGCAGTATTCCGAGCCACATGATGCATACGGCCGTCCAACTGAAAGTGACCGACGATGTGGCCGTAGCCAAATAGTCAAGTGCAATAGGTACAGCGAAGACGATGGTCCACGCTACGGAGTAGACGATGGTCTCCTGTCGGCGGATGTCATTCATAGGCTATTCAAATTAGTGGCACCAGCAATACGCGGTGTCAGGGTTGACAGAGTATCGTACAGACACGATCCTGGAAATTGCGGCCGTTGCGTGTATGCAACAGTCCGTTGCAGATAATGGAGAAGGCCAAACGATGACCATTGGCTGCCGTGCAATATCCGGCAAGGCTACTCACGCCGCGTACTGTACCCGTTTTGGCGTAGACATTGCCCTTGGTAAACGGACCGCCCATACGCCGCCGCAACGTACCGTCATTACCGGCCTCGGGCAACGCCGGATGCAGGTGCAGATAGATATTGTTGTTGGCAAAAGCATAACGCAACAACCGCACTTCCAATTCGGCCGAGAGATAATTGTAGAGCGACAGGCCCGAACCGTCAGCGATGGAATAGCGCGAGGGATCAAGCCCCACCTTGGCAATCAACCGCCCGATGACGTTGGCTGCATCGTGTGCCGTGGCCCGTCGGTTGCCCGTGGCGGCAGCCAACTGGTAGAACATAGATTCGGCATAGAGATTGTCGCTCTGCTTGAGCATCTGCATAAGTATCTGGTCGATAGTATGGAAACGGCGGGCCACACAATAGGCATCATCGGGTTTCACTCCACTCGAAGTGAACGCATCGACCACGATACCTGCCTCACGGAGTTCGCCCACAAAGCGGTCAACAAACACATCCTTTCGGCTGATGAGCAACGGAGAAAGTACGGGATTGTCATCATCATCCCAGCACCAACCTTCACCATAACGGTCGGACGACTTCATGCTCTTGTCGGCATAGATGGTGCCGCGGATGGTGTCTACTCCCATCTTGCGCAGGCTTTCGACAAACGAGCGAAGGTCGTCGCCGTTGAATTTAGGATCAAAACCTCCCACACAATACACGCCTCCCTTCAGCACCCCATTCTCTACCGTCCCGGTATAACAGAGGTCTGTCTTGAACTGGTAACTGCCACCAAACTTGTCAATGGCGGCAATGGCCGTGACCACCTTCATCGTCGATGCGGGCCGCAACAACAAGCGTTCGTTGTGACAATAAAGGGCAGAGTCGGCATCGAGATCGTAAATCATCATACCGACTTGAGAGGTCTTGAACATATCATGCTCCAACAATCGGTCTATCTGCACGCGCACAGCCTGTGGCCAAGGCATGGAAAGGGTCTCGCGTGGCACGCTGTCCAACACGAGGGTATCGGCAACATCCTCATTCTCATCATCGACGAGTATGGTCTGCGCCTGCAGACTGGCGGCAAAGAGCAGTGCCGCAATACAAAGGGAGATATATCGTTTCATGTTTTGGTGGCAAATATTTTTTGGCGAACACTCCATTCTCATCATCCTTGCTGGATGCGCTCAACGCTACGCATAACTTCAGAAATGAAAGCATGACTATTTTCGGGCATCACTGCGCACTCATGCTCCGCCCCGTAGCGTACCAGTACGTGGGCGGGCCGAAGCAGACGATGAGGGACATAGGTGGCCGACACAATATCAGACAAGGGTATACAGACCTTTCGCGAAAAGCGTCCCCCGTCGACAATCAGTTCACCCGTATCACCATCCAAGACATACACCGTATGAATCAGACGCTCTATCGTGACTACGGCTTCAGCCACAAACAGCAATGCCAACAACACGGCAGAGGTTCTACGCTGCAAAAAGAAAAAGAGAGCCAAGGCAGCCAGCACGACTACCATGACCACATGTTCCGCATCAGGACGGCGATGAAATGTTCTGCTCATATTCTTGCAAAGGTACAAAGAATTATCCACATATCCGTTTTTCCGGCTCACGCATAACTTTATTTACACTTCTGCCCCACACCGACAAGACAAAGCACTGACGGAAAAGAAAAAAGAAAGACATTCGTTTTGCGATTTTCCCAAGTTGGTGTACCTTTGCACCAACGTTAAGAAACTGATAAAAGATGGTTTTCAAGTACGACTTTCTCATCATTGGCGCCGGTGTAGCCGGCATGAGTTACGCCCTGAAGATAGCTCGCGCCCACAAAGGCAAAGTCTGCATGATCTGCAAGACCAGTCTCGATGAGGCCAACACTACATTCGCCCAAGGCGGCGTGGCATCGGTCACCAACCTCGAGGTAGACAATTTCGACAAACATATTCACGACACCATGGTCGCCGGTGACTATATCAGCGACCCCGCCGCCGTAGAACAGGTGGTACGCAACGCCCCGGAACAGATACGCGAGCTCGTACAGTGGGGGGTCAACTTCGACAAAAAGGACAACGGCAAGTTCGACTTGCACCGCGAAGGCGGACACTCCGAATTCCGCATACTCCACCACGCCGACGACACGGGAGCCGAGATACAACGCGGACTGATGGCCGCCGTACGCGCCTGTCCGGATATCGACATCAAGGAAAACCATTTTGCCGTAGAGATTATCACGCAGCACCACCTTGGCGCACGCGTCACCCGCCGCACACCCTACATCAATTGCTACGGTGCCTACGTTCTCAATCCTGACACCCAAAAGGTTGACACATACTTGAGCAAAGTCACCGTGATGTGTACCGGCGGTTGCGGTGCTGTCTACCAGACCACAACCAATCCCGTCATCGCCACCGGCGACGGAGAAGCGATGGTCTACCGCGCCAAGGGAACCGTAAAAGACATGGAGTTTGTACAGTTCCACCCCACTGCCCTCTACCATCCCGGCGAGACCCATCCGGCCTACCTCATCACCGAAGCCATGCGCGGCTACGGCGGCATCCTGCGCCTGCCCAATGGAGAATCTTTCATGGAGAAATACGACGAGCGCCTGTCACTTGCACCGCGCGACATTGTGGCACGCGCCATCGACAAGGAGATGAAGATTCATGGTCTCGACCATGTCTGCCTCGATGTCACCCACAAAGATGCAGAACAGACACGTCACCACTTCCCCAACATCTACGCCAAGTGCCTGTCTATCGGTATCGACATCACCAAAGACTACATCCCGGTACGTCCGGCAGCCCACTATATGTGCGGCGGTATCAAGGTAGACCTCAACGGACAGTCATCTATCGACCGTCTGTACGCACTCGGAGAATGTTCCTGCACCGGTCTTCACGGTGGCAATCGCTTGGCCTCCAACTCACTCATTGAGGCTGTGGTCTATGCCGATGCCGCAGCCAAACATTCACTTGAACACGTCGACGAGTATGACTTCAACGAACAAGTACCCGAATGGAATGACGAGGGTACGATGACCAACGAGGAGAAAGTACTCATCACCCAAAGTGTCAAGGAGGTCGGCGAGTGTATGAGCAACTATGTGGGCATCGTCCGCTCCGACCTACGCCTCAAGCGTGCCTGGGATCGCCTCGATCTGCTCTACGAAGAGACGGAAAATCTGTTCAAGCGCGTAAAAATCAGCCGAGACCTCTGCGAACTGCGCAACATGATCAACGTGGGCTATCTCATCACCCGACAGGCTATCGAGCGCAAGGAGTGCCGCGGACTGCACTACACCATCGACTATCCGCTGCACGCCTACGACAAGAAATAATAAAAGTAGGTTGCTATAAAATTGTTGACGGCCGCTCTCTATCGTAGGTAGAAGGCGGCTGTCAGTGTATTGTACCACGATGAGCGATAGCCCTCCGCATCCATCAAAC
Source organism: Flexilinea sp. (assembly GCA_963653995.1). Taxonomy (GTDB): domain Bacteria; phylum Bacteroidota; class Bacteroidia; order Bacteroidales; family Bacteroidaceae; genus Prevotella. Next base: position 69,886 of record CAVJZJ010000002.1, on the reverse strand, counting down.
ACACTTCTTCTACAGGACAGCACCCTCCGCCACGACGCGAAAAGGCGACAAGCGCACGACGGGCTGATTTCCGCGGTACTGTTTTGACCAGTGTCTTGCGTACTACAGAGAAACCGTGCACGGCACCCTCTGCTACAAAATTGGAAAGACACTCGGTAGGTATAACGGCCGAGAACGTGCCATCCGACTCAAGCAATCGGTCTACGGCAAGAAACAGGTCGCGGTAAGTCAACGTCTCCGTATGTCGCGCCTTGCTCCGACTACCGTCCGGACAACGAAGGCTATTGTCATAAAAAGGCGGATTGGAAACAATCACGTCATACTTCTCCTCAGGTTGGAAATCTTGCACAGACATGCATCTGACCTCAATACGGTCGGCAAACGGACTATTCTGCACGTTTTCTATAGCCTGCCGACACGCGTCACCATCGATTTCCACCGCAGTGACACGATCCTCCGGGAAACGTTGCGCCATCATCAAGGCCACAAGTCCAGTGCCCGTTCCAATATCAAGCACACGCTGACCACCCGTTGCCCATGCTCCAAGCAGCACGCCATCGGTACCGACCTTCATCGCGCATCGGTCTTGATGCACAGTAAACTGCTGAAACGAAAAACTGTCGTTTGCCATATTTCTCTATCTGCCAATAGTATAACTTTATCTGTATTCTATAATAGAACAACGGATTTTACGTTCTATTTATTGTAGCACACCATCATTCCTACACAAGCCATGAATCAACAATGACCATCGGACTTTTGCTTATGTCGCTGTTCACGTTTATCGAACTGAACTGCGAAAACCTTTTCGACTGCCAGCACGACACGCTCAAGCAAGATACGGAATTTCTTCCCGACGGCAGTTATCACTGGACACGCTCCCGATATTGGCGCAAACTCGACCATATCGGTCAGACCATTTTGGCTTGCGGCGAGCACGACTCCGGATGGCAATTGCCCGATATGGCTGTACTCTGCGAGGTGGAGAACGATACGGTGATGCGCGACCTCACCCGCCGTAGCCTGCTTCGAAAGGCCCGCTACAATTATGTTATGACCTCCTCGCCCGACCTGCGCGGCATCGACATCGCCCTACTCTACTCTCCATTCTCTTTCTATCTGCTCCGCCACCATTCCGTACGCATACCCACGACAACCGGCATGCGACCCACCCGTGACCTGCTCTACGTATCAGGCCTCATCGCTGGCGGCGACACCTTGCACATCATTGCCGTACACTGGCCGTCAAAACGAGGCGGAGCACGTCAGACCAATGCCTTCAGACAAAAGGCGGCCGAGACGGTTGTGAGTGTCATTGATTCCATCAAACATATCAATCCTGATGCGAACATTATTATTGCAGGAGATTTTAACGACTATTCGCCATCAAAAAATATCAATCTGCTTATCAGCCATGGTATGCGCGACATCTCCGAAAGCGCAACCGGTAGTCACGGCGCACGCGGTACCTACCGCTACAAGGGCCTATGGGGGAACCTCGACCACATCCTTGTCAGCACCAGTCTAGTCTCCAAACTGAATGACTGCTACGTCATGGATGCCCCCTTTCTGTTGGAAGAAGACACGAAATACGGCGGCGTAAAACCTCGCCGCAACTATCTCGGTCCACGTTACCTCAATGGCTTCAGCGACCATCTTCCGCTCGTTACACGCTTCTACTGGTAAGTGAAGATGAAACGGTAAGTAGAGAAGAAAGAAATTCTCGGCTTTTCAGTAGATTCTAAAAGACTTTCAAAAAAAAACTTTTAATTTTGTGTAACCAACCTTTGCCTACACCAAAATACAAAATGAAATCCATTCACACACAAGGTAAATATATAGAAGCCAGAATCGTCTTTGCGCTATTCATATTCGTGTTTTCCGTGATGCTCATCGCATCGAAAGACTCTTACCTGCACGACATCTACCACCACAATGACTCGGCATGGTTTTTCATGTGCGGTAAGGCATGGATGAACGGGCTCACGCCATACGTCGATTTTTCCGATAGCAAAGGACCGCTACTTTGGTTCATCTACGGAGTGGGATACCTGCTTTCTCCACACAACTATGTAGGCGTATTTTGGCTCTCGTGCGTAGCATGGACCACGACGCTTTGGTTGTCGTACCGTTCCGCCCACATTCTCACCGCCGACCGTTGTTGCGCTTTTATGGCCACGCTCTTTGTTGCCATTGCAGGACTCAACCCGCTGGTCCACAATGAAACGCGGTGCGAGGACTTTGCCATGCCTTTCGTGGCGCTTATCATCTATGCACTGTGCCGTTTGTCCGCTGGTACAGGCAAACGGGAATCACGGTGGTTGATGGGCGCAGTCGGCGGAGCACTTGCCGGTACATTCCTTATGAAATTCAACATCACGGCCATGCTACTGCCGTTTGCATGGCTGGCATTGTTGCTACCTCGCCGCCCAGTCATTACGAAAATACAATCCATAGGGTGTATGCTGGCAGGAGGTATAGTTCTATTGCTGCCATTCATCGTATGCTTCGCTATTGAGGGCAACCTCACCGATTTTGTCAATGAGTATCTGCTGTTGACACCCCAAACCACCGCCAACACCGGAGTACGGGAAAACACCCTGCTCACGCTATTGTCCATCACGGGTGTCTACGCCGTGATACTCTTCGGTGTTTGCGCCATTTCGATGGTGAGATTCATGCCTCGGTACAAGCGTCTGACGCTGGCTTGCAATATTGTATTTTTGGTTCTTTGCTCCATCAATTCACGCGACTACTACTATTCCATTTACGCCCCGTTTGCCGTTTACGCCGGATGTATGGTCACCTCATGCCGTTTGTTCCAATTTGGACAAAAAAAACTTATGGCCGCGACCATTGTCGTTGCTGCAATCCTTGCTCTATCCAATCTCTACATCCACGACCTGCGTCACAATGACTATGGTGACTTCTTCACACAAGACAATCAAGCCCGCCAAGAATGTTACACCATGGAACGCATCATCGCACAGATACCCCACGCACGCATGGTGCATTTCGCCTACGTCAATGTCGGCATATGCTCTAGTGCGATGCCCGCCTGCAAATATTGGGCGGCGCAATGGGGGGCAACCGATGCCATGTGGCGGAGTCAGATAGAGGCGTGTCGCGATGGAAAAGCCGACTTTGCAGTTGTGCCGATGGCATTAGAGCCCATCATCCAAGAGATTATGGGCTACGGATGGTATAGATGTGATGTGCCACACGACATATTCAATACCGTGTTGCTTGCCCGCCAAAAGCCACGACCAATGATACGCCCGTTCAAGGTCAGCAATATTGACGTGCTCACCAAACGCCGCATCGACTTTGCACTATAACCCCCATATGAAAAAAGCGCAAGGAAACAAGTCCTGCGCTTTTTTCGTATATCGATACTGTCTTTATGGTAAGGCTTTATTTCTTACCGAGTGACTTGAGCCACTTCAGCGGTTTCTTGATGATAGAGGAGAGGCCGCCACTCTTGGCAGATTCCGCCTGCGGAGCGGATGTAGCAGACCGCTGCGATGAAGCAGAAGACGAGGTATTCGGCTTGCGAGCGCCGTCCTTGCGTCCTTGCTGACGACGGTTGCGCGGCTGACGGTCACCACCTTGCTGACGGTCGCCCTTTGAGCCTCGATTGCCTCCTTGCTGACGTTCACCTTTGGTTTGACGTTCTCCCTTTGGCAGATGCTCACCTTTTGGATTGCGTTCACCTTTTGGATTGCGCTCGTTATCTTGCCGACGCTGTTCGCCCTCATTGCGGGGTTTCTGCTGACGCGGCTGACGTTTTTCTCTATTTTGTGTATTCTCCTGTCCTTCGGCATTGCCCTCGCCATTCTGTCCGCGGCCACGGTGGCGGGAGTTGCGACGACGGTTGTTCTTTGGGGCGTTGTCACCCGTCTGTTCAGACGAGGTAGAGGATGATGCCGTTTGCCCTACGGGAGCGTCAGACGGTGTCTCCGTGGTAGCAGGCTTATCGGTTTTCGGTTTGCGTTGCTGATCATCGGGAGAGCGACGCGGTTTGCGCTTGTGCGACGTAGCGTCACGGTCTTTGCGGCGGCGTGACTTGGCCGAGGTCTTGGCACCGCCGCGACGGTTGGCAAGTGCGTCATAGTCGGGAGCCTCGCCCAGTCCTTCAGGCAATGGTGTCTTGTCGATGGTCTTTTCCAAAAACTTCTCTATCTGCTTGAAGTAGTAAGCCTCCTCATCGCTGACAAAGGTGATGGCCACACCGTCGCGGTCGGCACGGGCTGTACGGCCGATACGGTGCACATAGTCTTCGCTGTCGTGAGGTACATCAAAATTGATGACCATAGCGATATCGTCGATATCGATACCGCGCGAGAGAATGTCGGTTGCGACGAGCACATCGATTTGTCCGGTCTTGAACTTATAGAGCATCTGGTCGCGCTCGGCCTGGTCGAGGTCGGAGTGCATTTCACCGCTGTTGATGTGCATCTGCAAGAGGGCGCGGTTGATGAGTTTCACCTTCTGTTTCTTGCCCGAGAAGACGATGACGCGCTTCATGTCACCACGTCCGAAGAGATCCTTGATGATGCCGAGCTTTTGGTTTTCATAGCATACATAGGCACTCTGGCGTATCTTCTCGGCCGGTTTGCTCACGGCCACCTTCACTTCCACAGGATTTTTGAGAAGCGTCCTGGCGAGATCCTCGATTTTGTCGGGCATGGTAGCGGAGAACATGATGGTCTGACAGGTATCGGGCAGTTCTTTGGCAATCTTCATGATGTCCTCCGAGAAACCCATGTCGAGCATACGGTCGGCCTCATCGAGGATGAAGAACGACACCTTGCTGAAATCAGCATTACCCATATTGATATGGCTGATCAGTCGTCCAGGTGTGGCAATGATTACATCAGCACCTGCACTGAGGCTCTTGAGTTCCTGATCGTAGCGGTTGCCGTCGTTGCCACCATAAATAGCAAGACTACTCACGCCGTTGAGGTAGTAACTGAAACCCTGCATGGCTTGGTCGATTTGCTGGGCCAGTTCGCGTGTCGGGCTCATGATGACACAGTTGATCGCGTCCTGCGGATAACCACCGTCGGCCAGTTTGCTGAGCACGGGCAACAGATAGGCGGCCGTCTTGCCGGTACCTGTCTGCGCTACGCCGAGCACATCGCGTCCGCTAAGAATTTCGGGGATACATTTCTCCTGGATAGGAGTACAGGTTTCGAAGCGCATGGCTTCCAGTGCGTCGAGCACGTCGTCATTCAGATCCAATTCGTCGAAATACATAGTCTTTTTCTTTTTTCTTCTGAGCCTGCCTGTGATTGTCGACGTTCCCCAAGCGAGGGGAGAGAGAATGTACATTGCTGTGTGGCAGACCCGTGTATTAATAATGTGAGGTGTGTTCCGAACCGACGATGATCAGTTCGGTGCTTTGCGATAGCAGAAGTAAGCCACTACCGCGAAGATGATGTTGGGTATCCATGCTGCCAGCATCGGCGGAGTGTCGGCATTGATGGCGAAGGTCGACGATACGGTCTGGAGCATGATATAGCCGAAACTGAGGGCAAGACCGATACCCAGGTACATGCCCATGCCACCCTTGCGCTTGCGCGAGGAGAGCGAGGCGCCGATGGTGGTGAGGATAAACGAGGCAAACGACGAGGCTATCCTCTTGTGGTACTCCACTTGGTACTGCACGACATTGCCGCTACCGCGGTCAATCTGCTTGGAGATATACTCCTTGAGTTCGGGCGAAGTGAAGGTTTCCTGTTGTCCTTTGGAGTAGACTAGATCGGTCGGTTCCATCTGTATGAGCGTATCGCGTGATGAGCCACTGGTAATGTGTTCACGCAGTCCGCGCAGTTCGCGTGTCTTCCATCCGTCGATGGTCCAGTGATACTTGGAGTCGGAGATGGTGTCATATTGTATGCGCGTGGCCGTCAGGTGGCTGACCAGTTTTTTGTTTTCAAATCGGTCGAGCGAAAAACCGTATCCGCTCTTGGTACTGTTGTCGTAGTGCTGTATGTAGGCGATGGTACCCTTGTCTACTTGCAACATCACGTTGTCTGCTGTGGTAGTCTTCTTCTTGTTCTTGTACATCGACTCGAAGTTCTGCTTGACCACCGTACCATGAGGAATGACATAGGCACTGAGGTAGAACGACAGGGCCGAAATCAGCACACACGAAATCATATAGGGTCGCATCAGTCGCCGAAACGACACGCCTGCGGCGAGCATAGAGATGATTTCGGAGTTGCCTGCCAGTTTCGACGTGAAGAAGATGACAGCGATAAAGACGAACAGCGGACTGAACAGGTTGGCGAAATAGGGAACGAAGTTGGCATAGTAGTCGAAGACGATAGCCCGCAGCGGGGCATTGTACTGGGTAAACTTCGTCAGGTTCTCGTTGACATCGAAGACGATGGAGATGGAGATAATCAGTGCAATGGAGTAGATGTACGTGCCGATAAACTTGCGTATGATGTACCAGTCGAGCAGTTTGATGTAGCGACCGGGATTGAGTACGCGCAGGAATGACATCCATGCCAAGCGGCGTCGTGTACCCCTTAGGAAGCGGAGCAGTCCGCGGTACTTTCTGATAGTGGTTCTTTTCATACGTCGATGGAGAGAATTTATACACGTTGGCCGAGGCGGTCAATGACACTGGCTTTCCACTGCACAAAGTCACCCTGTTCGATATGATGACGTGCATCGGTGACAAGACGCAGATAGAAGGCAAGGTTGTGTATGCTGGCTATCTGCATGGCCAACAGTTCCTGCGCCTTGAAGAGATGGTGTAGGTACGCCTTGGAGTGCAGGCGGTCGATATCGCAGCCATCGGGGTCGATGGGTGAAAAGTCCTGTTCCCACTTTTTGTTGCGCATATTCATCGTACCGTTGTAGGTGAAGAGCATGGCATTGCGTCCGTTGCGGGTAGGCATCACGCAGTCGAACATATCGACACCGCGCTCGATGGCCTCAAGTATATTCTGCGGTGTACCCACACCCATGAGATAGCGCGGCTTGTCCTTGGGCAGAATCTCGTTGACCACCTCTATCATCTCGTACATCACCTCCTTGGGTTCGCCCACGGCCAATCCACCGATAGCGTTGCCGTCGGCACCCTTGTCGGCCACATATTTGGCAGCCTCGCGGCGCAAGTCCTTGTAGGTACATCCCTGCACAATGGGGAATAGGCTCTGGTGGTAACCGTAGAGCGGTTCGGTCTCATTGAAACGCTTGATACAGCGGTCGAGCCATCTCTGGGTCAGGCCGAGACTCTTCTTGGCGTAGGCATAGTCGCTTTGTCCGGGCGGACACTCGTCGAGCGCCATCATAATGTCGGCACCAATGATACGCTCGGTGTCCATCACGCTCTCGGGGGTGAAGACGTGTTTCGACCCGTCGATGTGTGACCGAAACTCGCATCCCTCCTCCCGCAGTTTGCGGATACCCGTAAGAGAAAAGACCTGAAAACCGCCAGAGTCGGTGAGTATCGGTCTGTCCCAGGTATTGAACTTATGCAGTCCGCCGGCCTTGCGCAGGGTGTCGAGTCCGGGGCGGAGGTACAGGTGATAAGTGTTGCCGAGAATAATCTGAGCCTTCACCTGTTCCCGCAGTTCGGCGAAATGTACGCCCTTGACCGAGCCGCACGTACCTACGGGCATGAAGATGGGAGTCTTGATCTGTCCGTGGTCGGTAGTGATGATACCCGTGCGGGCGTCAGAGGCGTTGTCGGTATGTTGCAGTTCGAATGTCATTTGCTGGTGTTCGGGGTTGCGTTGTCGGTATTCTTCTCGGCCTTGTCATCCTCCACGGTGAGGTCGACCGGATGGTCTACAATCTCGTCGGTGAGCGCAAAGTTCCATACATCCTGCACGTTCTCCACATAGTGGAAGGTGACGCCTTTGAGGTAGATGGCCGGTATCTCCTCGATATCCTTGCGGTTGTCCTGACACATGATGATATCGGTGATACCAGCCCGCTTGGCAGCGAGTATCTTCTCCTTGATGCCACCCACGGGAAGCACCTTGCCACGGAGCGTGATCTCGCCCGTCATAGCCGTATTTTTGCGCACCTTGCGCTGGGTGAGCGCAGAAGCGATGGAAGTAGCGATGGTGATGCCAGCCGAAGGTCCGTCCTTGGGGGTAGCACCTTCGGGCACATGAATATGGATGTTCCACTGTTCGAACACGCGGTAGTCTATACCGAGGGCATCAACATGAGCCTTGACATACTCGAGGGCGATGATGGCCGACTCCTTCATCACGTCGCCGAGGTTGCCCGTGAGCGTGAGTTTGCCGGCCTTGCCCTTGCTCAGCGAGGTCTCGATGAAGAGTATCTCGCCGCCCACACTGGTCCAAGCCAGTCCGGTGACCACGCCCGCATAGTCGTTGCCTTGATAGATGTCGCGGTAGAAGGGCGGCTTGCCGAGCAGATCCTCGATTTGCGCCGGAGTGATTTTCTCATAAGGCAGTTCATCGTCGAGGGCCTTGCGGAAGGCCAGTTTGCGGAGCGACTTGTCAATCTGCTTCTCGAGTTGACGCACACCGCTCTCGCGCGTGTACTGTTCTATTATCTTTTCAACGGCAGCCTTATTGAACTGCGGTTTGTGTCCGTCTTCATCGAGACCCGTATTTTCTATTTCTCGGGGAATGAGGTGGCGTTTGGCAATCTCTATCTTTTCCTCGGTGATGTATCCGCTGACCTCGATGATTTCCATACGGTCAAGCAACGGGCGGGGTATGGTGTTCAAGTCATTGGCCGTAGCGATGAAGAGCACCTTCGACAGGTCGAAGTCTACATCGAGATAGTTGTCGTGGAAAGCCGTGTTCTGTTCCGGATCGAGCACCTCGAGCAGGGCCGATGAGGGGTCGCCGTGTACGGTGGCTTGGGTCACCTTGTCGATTTCGTCGAGTACGAACACAGGATTGGCCGTACCTGCTTTCTGCAGACTCTTGATGATACGGCCGGGCATAGCGCCCACATAGGTACGGCGGTGTCCGCGTATCTCCGACTCGTCGTGCAGACCGCCGAGCGACACGCGCACATACTTGCGCTTCATGGCGGCGGCGATGCTCTTGCCCAGACTGGTCTTGCCCACTCCCGGAGGACCGTAGAGACAGATGATGGGCGACTTGAGGTCGCCACGCAGTTTGAGCACGGCAAGATATTCGAGGATGCGCTCCTTCACCTTCTCCATGCCATAATGGTCATGGTCGAGTATGCGGCGGGCACGCTTGAGGTCGAGGTTGTCTTTGGTATACTCTCCCCAAGGTAGGGAGACAAGCGTCTCAAGGTAGTTGAGTTGTACGCTGTACTCGGGACTTTGCGGATTGTAGAGGTCGAGTTTGTCGAGTTCCTTGGCAAATACCTTGGCAATATCCTCCGACCAATGCTTCTTGGCAGCCTTAGCAGCCAGTTCCTTGCGTTCGGGCGAACCGTCACCCGTACCGAGTTCCTCCTTGATATTCTTAATCTGCTGCTGCAGGAAGTATTCGCGCTGTTGCTCGTCGATATCCTCGCGGGTCTTGCTACGGATATTCTGCTTGAGTTCGAGCAACTGCATCTCCTTGTAGATCACCTTAAGCGTGGCGATGACACGTTCCTTGACCGAATCCATAGCCAACAGACCGACCTTGTCCTCGGCACTGAAGGGCATATTGGTGCAGATGTAGTCGAGCAGGATGACATTGTTGCTGATATTGTTGAGGGCAAACTGCGACTCGTCGGGGATATCCTCGTTCTCACGGATATACTCCACGGCCGAATGACGCAAGTCGTCGATGGCCGTCTTGAACTCCTTGTCCTTTGCCTTGGGCATTTCCTCAACACAAGGAGTGACGTGCGCCTCGAGATAGGGAGTCTGCTGCGTCAGTTCCTGCAGACGGCAGCGGGCAAGTCCTTGTACGATGACGGTGACATTGTTGCCAGCATTGGGAAGTTCGAGCACCTTGACGAGTTTGGCATAGACACCATACTCATACAGATCCTCCCCAACAGGTTCTTCCACTTCGGGATTTTTCTGGCAGAAGACGCAGAATGTGGCATCCTTCTGCTTGCGCAACCCTTCAATGAGGGCCAGGCTGGGAGCACGTCCGATGACGATGGGTGCCACAACACCCGGAAAGAGTACCATATTGCGGGTGGCAAGCAAGGGCAGGGTAGCCTCCACGGACTCCCCGAAAAGATTGCTCACATCGCCCTCATAGTCGGCGATCATATGTATCGATGCGTTGGCTTTCTTGTTCATATATCGTTTTTGTTCTGCCATGCAAAAAGTGTGCCTATCCCCGGCACCGTGCTGTCAGCATGGCGTTTTTGGGGTACAAAGTTAGACAAAAGATTTCAGACAGGTGGATATTTTACAATAAATCACACATAGTGCGACCACGACCAAAGGAGTCTGAAAGGCATGCAGAGATTAGCGGAGCGCTGCCCCAACCCATTTGCGTCCATCCTTTATATATACCTGGTGGTTGTCGGGATGAGTGGTTTCTATGCCTCGTATGTCGTAGATGCGGTCGCCATTCTCTGTCGTACCGATGCATACGATGTCGGCAATGCTTGTTGTGCCGTCTGCGTGAGAAATCAACGCCTTGGTGAGGACATCTGCCTTGGAGGTCTCAATCCAGCAACGGAATCCGTTCATCGCTATGGTGCGGCCTTGTGCCACCTTGTATATCTTGTTGTTTTGGGTGAAGTAAGTGCCCTTGCTGGTATCGTTGCCATCAATGGCGGTCCGGGCGAAGGAACCCATAAAACTGACCGTGAATGAACCGTCTGACGAGGCCAGCGTGGTGGGGATGGGGTCGGTGCACAATGTCTTGTCGGCAAACAGATACGGATAACTCTCGGCTTTCTCCGGCTTGATGAGGTAACACTTGCCTGCCTCGATGCTACTGGTCTTGGTGAAATTCAAACTGCATGTGCCGTCAGCATCAACGGTGATGCTGGTGAGTTCCTCCAGTCGGGTATTGTCGCCATAATTGCTGAGCAGTTCAGTGTCAGTGACATCGAACGGCAAGCACAGTGTGTTCCAGCCGCTGGTCTGCAACTTGCGGGAGAGGAACACATTGACCGTGCGGTCCTTGTATGTAGCGAGCATCTGGTCGATATAGTTGGATGTCTCCTTGAGCAGCACGCCGGTGTTGCAAGAGACGGCAGCGTTGGCATCGATATAGGCACTGAATGGCTTGAGGTCGATGTTTTCCTCATACTTGATGCTGAACCCGGAGGTGGAGTATCCGAAGTTGGCACAACCTCCATCAAGATGTTTATCTTTGAAGGTGCCGACAAGACCGCTCTCGAGCACCTCGCCGTTGAGTGTGCCGGTGGTTTGCGGCGTGCTTACGACGTCGCCACGGAGCACCACGTCGATGGCCTCGGTGGGCTTCTTGTTCATACTGATGAGGAACGGCACACCTGCTGGCACGGAGTCGCACGCCACGATATAAGCTTCATAACCTTCGGTCGCGTCGCCGGTAGGCTTGCCCATGAGGAAGATTTCGGTGCTATCGGGCAGATTGCTCTTGTGCAGCGTTGCGGGCAGACACATCAAACGGATGGCATAATCGTTCTCGTCGGAGAAGGTGAGCGGATAGCGCATCTGTCCCTTGGTCTCAGAGCCTTCGGGAGGCGTGAAGCGGAAGGGCTTGTCGGCATAGAGTTGGCAGTTGAGCAGATAGTTGACGCCACTCTCCGTATCACATGCCGCCACCTTTGGCAGCGCCCATAGGAGCGGATCACTGGCCGTCTCGGTGGTGAGTTGATGACAGAAAATCTCGTTGCGGCAACTATCGTCGTCCAAAGGTATGGCGTCGGCATATACGGTCTGCCCGTCGTATGTGGTGAGCGCATAGTGGCGCGCGCCATTTAGTACGGGGCGGTAGGCACCAGCAAGCCAACCCTCCTTGTCGGCAAAGCAAGCAGCGAGTTCGGCGTTGGTCAAGACCCGTCCGATGCTGTCATTAAACTGTGGGCAGAGGTAGTGGCAGTTTGTACTATCCGGTGTGGGCGCATCATTGGTAGGCATGAGGCCTGCACCTACACCCCAATCCTCGTTGACATCGAAGTGGGCATAGCAATCACTTAGCGTCAGAGCGGTGCCTATCCTGTTGCTGCCCACCAGTCCGTAGTAGAAATGTCCTTGGTTGCTGACGTTGGTGGCATTGGCCATGATTCCTCTGAAGTAACAGTTCTTCACGCTGACCTTGTTGGCGGAAGCCTCGTAGAGCAGTCCGGCAAGTATGGTGCCGGTATTGGTGCTGTCGGCCAGCGTGATGTTGCCTCCGGCATAGCAGTCGAGGATAGAGGCATCAGCCGAACCGCCCGCTTTGTAGGCAAACGGTGCGCAGTAGTCATTGTCCCCCGTAAACTTCATGTTCACCAAGCCAAGTTTCTTCACCGTTCCCGACAGTCCGCCAAACAGGGCGTGGCCATTGATGGTCAGGCCGGAGATGACGTGCCCGCTGCCGTCGAACGTACCTTTGAACGGATGGTCCTCGTCGCCTATCTGCTTGAGTGGCGCACTGGCGGACATATCGATGTCATGGGTGAGGATATAGGTGACGCCGGTGGTAGCATCGCTATTGACGAGGGTTTGCAAGATGCGTAAGTCGGCTTCGGAACTGATATAGTTCTTGTATAGCCCTATTGGTGTGGCGCCGCATGCGATAGGGCATGGCACGTAGTAGGTTCTGTCGTTTTCGGTCAGAGCGTAGAGACCCCAAACGTTTTCGCCCACATCCTCATTGAGTTGGGCAACGAGATCTCTGTTCTCATTCAGCGACTCTACCCCAAGTTCGGTGCCACTGGACTCATAGGTGTCATTGTCGCCGAGGTTCGCCGGTTTGGCTTCTTGCCAGACGATGAGGTTCTGGCCATCGCCTTGACAGACATGATTCTGTCCTGGCTTGATGGTGGCCTGTAAGTTGTTGATGGTCGTTGGCAATGTGTAATGGCCGTAGTTGGCGCAATCAAGGTATTTTTCACAAAAATAAATTAGCGACAAATCCGGTTCCTTTGATATTTTGGAAGTAATGGTGATGTCCCCAAAATTGACCGACCTTTTCAGTTCTTTTGCTGAATAAGTAAAATTGTGGGCAGCGACCGAATAAGGGGGATATTCGCCATCGCTTTCTTTGCTTTCGTCGTATATTGTCAGGTTGGCTCTGTTCACACACTCGGTGATATAGGCATAGTGCGACGGATTGGTAAACTTCCCTCCTACAAATCCTCCTATTGCTATCGTGGCACCACTCTTGTTCACAACCGTTATATCGCCTTTGGTTTGGCAATGCGTCAGACGCAGAGTAACATAATTGTGCCAATCTGCCATACAAAAGCTTCCGAGCAATCCGCCAACATTCAAGGTGCAGATGTAGTGAGGTACATAGATGGTTCCGTCAAAGGAACAATTGTCGATTGTAGTGTCTTCAGAGCCTACTCCCATCAGTCCTCCCTGACATACAGTATTACAACGAGGCTCACCACCCAGCATATAGCAATTCACTACATGTACATTGGTAACTGTCGATCTTTGGCAACATCCAACCAATGTGCCGAACTGGAGACCATTTTTTGACTTTGGACCTTCTGCATGCACATAAGCGTTCTTGATGGTAAGATTCTTGATGACGGCATCCTCGACGGAACCGAACAATCCAACGTATTCTCGAGTGGCTAATTCTTTTATATACAGTCCGTAGATGGTGTGACCGTCGCCATCGAAGATGCCTTGGAAGTCGTCGTCCCAAACTTTACCGTATTCGCCAATGGGTGTCCATTGCTTTAATTTTTTTAGGTCGTCACCGGAGGCGATGTCACCGTTGACAGTGATATTTCCTTTGGCATCTACGGTGAAGTCGTTGAGGTAGATGTCGCGGGTCATCTTGAAATACTTGCCCGTCACGTCGTCATTGTCGTCTGTAACGATATAGGCGAGGTTGGCCAGATCCTGCGCGCTCTTGATGAGGTAGGGCGACGAGGCTGTGCCGCTACCGTCAAAACTCGACAGTCCAGGATTGGAACTGGGATAGTTCCACGATTCGGCCTTGCTGTCGGCAACGCTGGGCAGTGTCCCGAGGAAGATGAGGGACAGCACCAATATCAAATATATCTGAAGTCTTTTCATAATTCGCTGAATATTGAGCGACGATTCACCGTCACTAAGAACCCACATTAAAAGAGGGTCTCACATTCTTTCTTCTTGTTGTTTTACCAAGGCTGATAGTCCGTATCGGGATCAGTGGTGCCGCCATCGGTAATTTCGGAACCACTTCCATCCACAGTGACATCGACATTACCGCCATCACCGCTATCACCGCCCGACCCCGACAACAATGTCGGACCCTCTACGCAAAAGACTTTTACACTGGGAGACAAATACTTCCTTTTCATTTCCTTGCTTTATTATTTCGTGGATAATTATTCCGTGGATATTAAGGTAGAAATTCCACCTTTTTCAAGTCCATTGTCTGTCTTGATACAAATACGGATGCAAAGTTACAACAATTTACATAAATTAAATTCAAATTTAGAAATTATGCACGAATGTATGTCCCCGAAATGGTCTGATATTCAAGACCCTTGTAAATCCTGCACAAACGCCATTGCTACAAAGGCCGTGTACGACCGCTACAAGGGCCTTGTAGCATCGGTACAAAGGCTTTGTAGCATCGATACAAGGGCTTTGTACGATTTCAAAATAGGCAGAGAGGGTCTGCAGACAAGGGCCATTGCGCCCACGCTTCTGCATAGGATGAGAGATAGATCGGCCACAATAGGGCATACAATTCGACCGTCCCGATGAATTTCGCGGTTTCCTTGGCGCAGGAGGCGCGATTGTGACACCTACGGACAACCATCCGGAAGAAATGCGTTTCGGGGCTGTACGGACATTCACGGAAGGAAAAAAATTTTGCCATTCGCCCAAATTACCTTACCTTTGCATAAGGTGCATTCTCCGCACTACAGGTGTACGCGCCAACGCACGCCACTACTACGAAAAACAACGTATCGACATGACAAAAACAAAGATAGACTGCTTTCTTCCGTGCAACGATCCGGAAGAGATAGCGTCCACCCTCCACGACCTGCGCCAATGCAAGGCGGCAGGCCACATCCACCTACTGGTATCCGACACCTTTGCACAACACTATACGGCCCCGGCCAACTGCAGCCTCGTGACGGTAGACAATCCGGCTTCGACCGCCGCCATGCTCTGCATGGCCGACAATAGCAATGCGCCCTACACGCTCTATTGTCAGAAGGCCATCCCCGTACACCTCGGCCTCTATACCCTCGAGCGACTGATACGCGTAGCCGAGGACAGCGGCGCAGGCATGATCTACACCGACCATACCGACACCGTCGACGGAAATACCGTGCGCCATCCCGCCATCGACTACCAGAAGGGTAGTGTGCGCGACGATTTCGACTTCGGCCCCATCGTCTTGATTCGCACATCTCTGCTCCGCGAATACGCCGCCACACACAAGGAGTCGCATTACACCTGGGCCGGTTTTTATGCGTTGCGACTCTTCATCAGCCGCAAAGCCACCATCTTCCATCTCGACGAAAACCTCTACACCGCGCTTGAGACCGACAACCGACGTAGCGGTGAACGGCAGTTCGACTACGTCAATCCGCGCAACCACGACGTGCAGATAGAGATGGAACAAGCCGCCACACATCACCTCACTGAGATAGGGGCAACGGTCGACACCGCACACTGTCTGTTGCCCGACTTCGGCGAACAGGAGTTCGCCTATGAAGCCTCGGTCATCATCCCCGTCTACAACCGCGAGCGCACCATCGCCGATGCCGTACAGTCGGCTCTCAGCCAGCAGACGGATTTCGCCTACAACGTCATCGTGGTAGACAACCATTCCACCGACGGTACCACCGCCATCCTCCGCGACATCGCCGCCCACGACCGCCGACTCATACACATTATCCCCCCCCGCACCGACCTGGGCATCGGCGGATGCTGGAACACTGCCATCGCCGACACCCGCTGCGGACGCTTTGCCGTGCAACTTGACAGCGACGACCTCTACTCGTCGCCCGCCACGCTACAACGCATCGTCGACGAGTTCCACAAACAGAATGCGGCCATGATTGTGGGCAGTTATCGTATGTGCGACTTCGACCTCAACACGCTGCCTCCGGGCCTCATCGACCACCGCGAGTGGACCGACAAGAACGGCCCGAACAATGCACTCCGCATCAACGGACTGGGAGCACCACGCGCCTTCTTCACCCCATTGGTACGACAGATACGCTTTCCCAACACCAGTTACGGAGAGGACTATGCGCTCGGTCTGGCCTTCAGCCGCCGCTACCGCATAGGCCGCATCTACGACGAGTTGTACCTCTGCCGTCGCTGGGGCGGCAACAGTGACGCTGCACTAAGCATAGAGCGCGTCAATGCCAACAACCTCTACAAAGACCGTCTCCGCACACTTGAAATCTCTGCCCGACAAAGCCTCCACGAGCATCGCGGCACAGAGACACCAGACAGTCCACTCCACCGCTTTTTCCTCCGCCAACTGGAAATATGGGACGATACCCGCAAGCGCTACCGCGACCTGCAAGACATCAAGACCCGCGACCTGCAAGACGATGGTCTCTATATGCGTCTGCAATACAATCCGGCCCGTATCGTCTCCACCGGAGCATCGATTGCCAAGAAGGATTTGGCCGAGCGACCCTGCTTTCTGTGCGACTCCAACCGTCCGAAGGAGCAGATTGTCAAACCGCTCGACTCTACCTTCCACCTGCTCGTCAATCCCTACCCCATTCTCCCCGAACACTATACCATTCCCACACGCAAGCATACCCCACAACGTATAGACAACCAGTATGCCGAGATTTATCGGTTGTTGGAACTGTACCCCACGCTGACCATCTTCTACAACGGACCGAAATGCGGCGCCTCCGCCCCCGACCATGCTCATCTGCAGGCCGGCACCAGCGGCATCCTGCCTCTACAAAAAGAGTGGGGACGGTTCTCTCACGACATGGAAACCGTACTCACGCTTGAGAGCGGTGCCACACTCACCGCCACCGACAAGGCCCTCACCCCCATCTTCGCCATTCGTTGCCGACGGGCCACCGACGGCGCATCGCTCTTCGAAAAACTCTACGCCACTCTGCCACTACATGACGACGATACAGAACCAATGATGAACATCGTGGCATGGCGCGAGACGGGCGAATATATCTGTGTCATCATACCACGCTGCAAACATCGTCCTGCTTGCTACTCGGCCACCGACGACACACGCAGAATGGTCAGTCCGGGAGCGCTCGACATGTCGGGGCTGGTCATCACGCCACGCAAAGAGGATTTCGACAGTCTCACCGCCGAGGACACACACGCCCTGCTCCGCGAGTGTGGCATCAGCACGGAGGAGATGCAGACCATCATCCGACAACTGCGCCAGTACCCCGAAGCACTCACCGAAATGCTCCGGCAGGCCGATGGCGGAGAACCGACCGTATCGGTGGGCATCGTCAGCGGCGCACGCATCGATTTCGCGCTCAACAAGGCTTACACAGCCAAGGGAGAGAGCATCTCAGGCGAGCAGACCGTGGAGTTCGCCGAAGGAGCCATACGGTGGAACGGAAAACTCTACCGCGAACTGACCTTCACACCGCAGTCGACCGACGCCTCATTCTCACTGAAGGATGTGACCATCGGCGTCAATTTCCACTGGGAGCGCAAGGAGACCCAGACCTTCCTCGGTACACTTCGCCTCGTGGTCGAGGCCGACAGTATCTGCGCCATCAACGTGCTGCCCGTGGAACGCTATCTGGAAAGTGTCATCTCCAGTGAGATGAGTGCCACCTCAAGTCTCGAACTGCTCAAGGCGCACGCCGTCATCTCACGCAGTTGGCTGCTCTCGCAAATCGAGCAACGCATGAAGCGCGACGAGGGCCGCACGGGCTTCTTCTCCTTCATCAAGAAAGACGATGAACTCATACGCTGGTACGACCGCGAAGACCATACCATATTTGATGTCTGTGCCGACGACCACTGCCAGCGCTACCAAGGCATCACCAAGACGACCAGTTCACACGTGGCCGAAGCCATACGCGCTACTGCCGGAGAAATACTCATGAGCGACGGCGACATCTGCGATGCCCGTTTCAGCAAGTGCTGCGGCGGTATCACCGAGGAATTCCAATACTGCTGGGAGAATATAGAGAAACCTTATCTTTTGGCCACGCGCGACCATGCCGCAACTGGTTCTTCCTCGCCCCTACCCGATCTCACCGTAGAAGCCAACGCCGAACAGTGGATACGCACCGCCCCTTCCGCCTTCTGCAACACCCACGACCGCCAGACGCTCTCGCAGGTGCTCAACGACTACGACCAAGAGACGGCCGACTTCTACCGCTGGACGGTAGACTACACCCAAGAGCAACTGTCGGCGCTCATCGCCGAGAAGACCAAGATGGACTTCGGCGACATCATCGACCTCATACCCGTAGCCCGCGGCAAGAGCGGACGCATCTACAAACTGAAGATTGTCGGTACTCGCCGCACCTTCACCATCGGCAAGGAACTGGAGATACGCCGCGCCTTGAGCGAGAGCCATCTGTACAGCAGCGCGTTTGTGGTAGACAAAGACCATCTGCACGACGGCATCCCCGCCCACTTCCGCCTCACCGGAGCCGGATGGGGACACGGCGTAGGTCTCTGCCAGATCGGTGCCGCCGTGATGGGCGAGCAGGGCTACGCCTACGACAAGATACTGCTGCACTACTACCACGGAGCGCAAATCAAGAAGATATACGGCGAACAATAACCTTCCAAAACGACCCATGACACCACAGAAAAAACAGAAAAACCCCTGGGCTTGGATACCGACGCTCTACTTCGCCGAAGGCCTGCCCTACATCGCAGTGATGACCATCTCGGTCATCATGTACAAGCGACTCGGCATATCCAACACCGACATCGCCCTCTACACAGGCTGGCTCTACCTGCCGTGGGTGATCAAACCGTTTTGGAGTCCGTTTGTCGACCTGGCCAAAACCAAACGATGGTGGACCATCACCATGCAGGCCATCATCGCCATCGCCTTTGCAGCCATCGCCCTCACGCTGCCGGTCTCGGCTTTTTTCAGACTGACGCTTGCTGTGTTCTGGCTTGTGGGCTTCACATCGGCCACGCACGACATCGCCGCCGACGGTTTTTATATGCACGCGCTCACCGAGCACCAGCAATCGCTCTACGTCGGCATCAGAAGCACATTCTATCGCATCGCTATGGTGGCCGGACAAGGACTGCTCGTCATCCTCGCCGGTCTCATTGAGACCAACACCGGACTACCTCCGGCCCATCTCATCGTAGAGGTTTCACCCGAATACCACAACGCCATCACGTTGTCCGAATTTCCCCCGACAGGACTTGCTACGGATCAACAAGAAGCCGACGGACACGCAGAAAGAACGTTTATCTTCACCGCCCCAGTCATCAAAGCCGGGACACGAGTCGACAAGGGATATATCAGCGACGCCAAACAACGTATCGCCACACTCACTGACAGCATACGCCGCCTCAACGAGGCTAATGGTTTTTCACCCGCCGCACAGGAGGCATCGGGCAGTGCCGTATCCGCCACCACTGTCAGTCACGACGGTTGGGGAGAACGTTTCACCGCATGGGTACACCAGACCTTCGGCGAGGAGGAACGCAAAACGGAAGAGGTCGTCGGCAACATCGCCGTGGCCGGTGTGCGTCTCAGCGCGCCACCCGCTGAGGGAGAAACGGTCATTGTCAACTTCTCACTCAAGAGCGGTGACCAAAGCATCAGCCTTGAGCAGAACAAGTTTCCGGCACGCTTCGAGTTTACCGCCACCAACTGGAACAAGACGGCCTACCTGCTCTTCCATATCGACCCGAAACTCAAGACGGCCACACAAGCCACATTTACCGGAACATCCGGCAACATACCCTTGGCATGGATGGTGGTCTTCGGCGTACTCTCGGCCTTCTTCTTGTTGTGCGCCGTCTATCACAGTTTTGCCCTTCCACGCCCGGCAAGCGACCACGCTGCCAAGGATGTCACGGCGGGCAATATCACCAAAGCCTTCTTCGACACTTTCCGCACCTTCTTTGCCAAGCCGCAGGCTGGCATGGCCATCCTCTTCATGCTGCTCTACCGATTGCCCGAAGCACAACTCGTGAAACTGATCAATCCCTTCCTGCTCGACCCCATCGACAAAGGCGGACTCGGGCTGACCACTGGCGAGGTGGGCATCGTCTACGGTACGGTGGGCATTGTCGGACTGACACTCGGTGGCATCATCGGCGGTATCGTCGCCGCCAAGGGCGGACTCAAACGCTGGCTATGGCCGATGGCATGGAGCATGTCGCTCACCTGTCTGACCTTTGTCTACCTGAGTTACTTCCAAGACCACTCACTGCTGACGGTCAATGCGTGCGTCTTCATCGAACAGTTCGGCTACGGATTCGGCTTCACCGCCTACACGCTCTACCTCATGTACTTCTCCGAAGGCGAGCACAAGACCTCCCACTACGCCATCTGCACCGGATTTATGGCCTTGGGCATGATGTTGCCGGGCATGGCTGCAGGCTGGCTGCAGGAGACGATAGGATACCGCCACTTCTTTGTATGGACAATGATCTGTTGCCTCTGCACGATACTTGTATGCGCATTCGTGAAGATCGACCCGTCGTTCGGAAAGAAAAAACAATAACACCCCACACCAAGCAAATACTCATCCAAGGCCGACAATGGTAAAAATGCAGTCCGACATCCACACCTCCCCCACACGTCAGGGTATCACCACAAAGGAGATACCCTGGAAGTGGATGCCATCGTTGGTTTTCACCGACAGTCTACCCACTGCAGTCATACTGGTGACACTCATGACGCTCCGGCGCTTTGGCATGAGCAATGCCGACATCACCTTCTACATCGCCATCATCTGCCTGCCGCTCATACTGCGTCCTTGGGCACGCTTGCTGACCAAACGTATCATAGCGAGCCCCAAGGCATGGATGATGGCCACCCAAATTGTCGGGGCCACCTCACTATGGGCCACAGGATATACGCTGCAAAGCAACGTGTGGAGACCATGTACCATTGTCTTTCTCACGCTGGGCAGCATCGCTGCTGTTCTACACTCAGCCACACTCGAAAACCACTACACCGCCAATAGCGCCGAGCGTATGTCGGGCGTATGCTTCCGGTTCGGACGGGCCTTCCACGCCATAGCACTCATGACTGGCGCTGGGGTGCTCACCATGATTGGAGGAAATCTCGAAGTGATGCGCCGCAACATACCCTATTCATGGGCCAACGTCTTTTATATCCTTGCCGCCCTAATAGCCGCATGCTGCATCTACCATCTCTTCGCTCTGCCCAAAGAGACCATACGTCTCGCAGAGAATCCGCCGACAGAAAAAACGTCTGGCAATGAGAGGTCCGAGATTTGCGCATTCCTGCTCATGACGGCCGAAAGTCTGTTCGTCTGCATCGGCCTACTGTTTCTCATCGATGCCGTACACAACGGCGGACAAGGTCTGTCACCCCAAGAATTTGGCCTTGCCGTAGGCACCGCTGGAGCCGCTGCAAGTGCGGCCGGAACTATCGGAGCCGACCTTTGGCTCAGACGGCACAACCGACTGGGAAAAACAGGACTGCTGACAGGGGCCTGCGCCCTTCAGTGTCTATTCTTCCTGCTGATGAGTTTGGCCGCACCGATATCACTTACGGCCACCACAGTATGTATGGTCTGCATCGGTATCTGCCACGGTGCAGGACTGACGGTATTGCTGACCCTATTCCGTATGCAAGGCAAAGGAGACAAAGACGATATCACAGAAGCCCGAAAGACGTCAGCGGCACTCCTAGCCGCCCTTCTTGCCTTGATGATCTCGGGCACCATGGAAGAATCGATGGGCTACACCGCATTCTTCACCACCATACTCTGCGTATGCACGGCCCTCTGTGTAGCAACATACCTGCTGACGCGAAAGGCAGATGAAAAATAAGAACATCATCAAATCCGACACAAAAAGGTCCTCATGTACGCCATCTTCGACTGTGACAACTGCTTTGTAAGTTGCGAGCGGACAGTGCATCCCGAACTTCGCGGCGTACCCGTCGTTGTACTAAGCAACAACGACGGATGTGTTGTGGCACGCAGTCCGGAGGCCAAGCGCATGGGCGTGAAGATGGGCATGCCTTACTTCAAGATGCGGGAGATGTTTCCCAAAGACGCCATCAAGGTGATATCCGGACACCACGACCTCTATCAAGAAGTGACCGCTGGAGTGATGGACATCATCCGTAAGGCTTCACCCGACTTCTACCGCTACTCCATCGACGAGGCTTTTTGCCGTCTCGATGGTATGAACCGCATCGACCTGAAGATCTGGGGAGAGCAGTTGTCGCAAGAGATACTGCGTGACACGGGCATGCCCGTCAGCATCGGCATCGCGCCGACCAAGACTCTCGCCAAGTGTGCCGACCGATTTGCCAAGGACTATGCGGGCTATAACAAGTGTTGCCTCATCGACACAGAAGAAAAACGACGGAAGGCACTCACTCTCTTTCCCATCGGTGAAGTGTGGGGCATCGGTCGCCGCATGGGAGCGCAACTGCAGTACTGCGGTGTACGCACAGCGGAGCAATTTGTAGAAAAGCCGCGGTCGTGGGTACGCAAGGAATTTCATATCGGCGGCGAGCGCACATGGCTCGAACTGCAAGGCACCGACTGCATCCCCACCGAGCAACACGACGTGAAGAAGAGCCTGAGCACCACCCGCACCTTCGCCGACATGACCGATGACGAGGAAGTGCTGCGCACGGCCATCACAGGCTACGCCGTACAGTGCGCCGAACGGTTGCGCCAACAACATAGCGTATGCGCCACGGTCACCACCATCATCAGCACCAACCGATTTCGTACAGACCTGCCCCAATACTACGGATCGCACACCACCACCCTTCTCACGCCCGACGACAGTACACAAGGCATCGTCAAGGCAGCCGTAGAGAGTCTCCATCTGTGTTTCCGCCCAGGATTTCTATACAAGCGTGGGGGTGTCATCGTGTCCGACCTGTGCGACGCATCAAGCATACAGACCAACTTTCTCGACTTCGATGCCGAGCGTCACGCCAAACTCAAGCGTCTCTCCGCCGCCATTGACACCATCAACGCCAACAACGGCCGCAACACCGTCATGCTCGGCAGACTGGGGGAAAAGAGAAAGGAGAAATGATATAAAAGAACAAAAATGAAGAGCAACCGATGGACTACCCTTATGGCCATAGCACTGACAAGCATCTCGGCCCTTGCTTCCGAGATAGACCATAAGCAGATATACAATGCACTCGAGTCTCTAACCAGCCGGCAACTGCTGGACAAAGGATACTCACTTCTCGAGCAACGCGAGAAAGCGGACAGCGCCTTGATGTGCTACACGATTGTGATCAACCGTTACTATGACGGCGACCACTCCGCAGAAAGCACCGACCATGCAATCGTCGCTATGGAGAATATCGGCAACATCTACATGACACGCTTCTTCGACTACCGCAAGGCCTACGAATATCTTATACAAGCCCAGCAACTGGCCGAAAACAAAGGAGGAAGCAAGCATCTGGCTTATATCTATCTGAGCCTGTGCAATGTATGGAAAATGTCCATGCTCACCTCGGGCAAGCAACACGACAAGTATGTCGCAACACTACGCAAAGCTTTCCGCCACGCCTTGTCTTCAGGCGATACCGACATTGCCGCCACTACCCTCGTAGCCCTATGCGACGAGGCTATCTACGCAACCTCTCCCATCGATGTAGCAAGGGAGACGGCACTCTATCGCCAACGGTGCAAAGGCACAAAGAAGCCAATGGACCTATACGCCCTTTGTTTTGCCCGAGCCACTTGGCAGGCGCAAAATCGCCAATACACCGAAGCCGCGCAGACCTTTGCCCAGTCAGCCGACTTGATCCGCAATGGGGCCGCCTCTGAACGTTACAACTATATTTCGCGATCCGACCAGGCCTACATGCTTTTCCTGGCGGGCCGAAAAGAGGAGGCCACAGACAGTCTGAAACGCTTGCTCCATAGCGCCACGGCAGAAAACAACCGCGACTACATGATGAGCATCGCCTATCTACTCCAAGACATGTATGCCCGAATGGGACTGACCGCTCTTGCCGACCGCTATCAGTTGGCCTATCTGAGACAGAAAGACTCACTCACCTACCATAACAATCTTTCTGAGATCAGTGATGTGGAGACATCGGCCAAACTCAGTCAGACCAATCGCGAGATGGCGCAACTCGCCCACCGTCACCATGTACAGTCCATCGTCACTACCTTTGTCGGCATCATCGCCATCATCCTACTTGTAGCGGTAGCCATTGTACTGCATGCCTATCGGCAACTGAGGTATAGCCACCGGATGTTGTACCGGAAAAACGAGGCCTTGCTGCGCCGGGACAATGGTGAAGGCAAATACAAGCAAAGCAGACTGGACGATGACAACAAGACACAAATGATACAACGCATCACCGATGTGCTTGAGCACAATACCGAGATCTATGACAGCACATTCTGTCTGAACCGGATGTCTGAACTCATCGGAGCCTCGTACAAAGAGGTGTCACAGGTGGTCAACGAAAAGTATGGGGAAAATTTCAACACCATGCTCAATGAATATCGTATCAAGGAAGCATGCCAGCGACTGAGTGACGCTGACCACTATGGGCATCTCACCATCGAGGCCATAGCCATGAGCGTAGGGTTCAAGTCGCGCACTGGTTTTGCTGCATTGTTCAAGCGATTTACGGGCATGACGCCATCCGTATATCAGAAGATAGCATTGACTGACAAGAAAGAATAGTCACCCGACTATAGCATTTTGCAAACAAAAAGCCATCGTTTTCGTATAAAATCATGATTTTAGACATAAGCGACAGACAATCATCTCTTCACTCAACAGACAATTGCTAACTTTGCCGACTAAGTTACCAAAACGCAATTGTCACATGAGAATTCATCTACATCACATCGAAAAAGCAGCCATGCTTGTGGTTCTCACTGCCATAAGCATCACTGTAGAGGCACAGACGTGGTTCACGCCTGCACCCACAAAACGTGCCGCAAAACACATCTTGCACACTACGACTAAGTCCGCAGAACAACCGACCGGCTTGCGTCAAAGTGCAATAAGATCGTCAAGCACATCAGCGATAGTATTGGTCAACGAGGATTTCAGCAAGTGGACTTCCGGTACATCCGACCAGCCCGACACGTCCCAACCGCTGGCCAACGAGGACAGCAACATCTATATCGACCCCACCCTCACCGCTGACGGCACATGGGCAGGTAGCGGCGTCTACTCGGCAGGCGGCAGTTGCGCCCTGATTTCTCCTGACGGCGAAAGCGTGGCCGAGGTACTGACCCCATTGGGCGACTACTCGGGCGAGATCACCGTCACTTGCCGTATCAAAGCCATCTCCGTTGTGCGTGACGGTGAGACCGTGACCAAGGGGTCTACGCTGGATATCGTACCCTACACAGGCGGCTACCTGTCAGGATCGCAGGCCAAAACCGATACCGAAAACGGTTATTCCATCCGTGTCTATCCCAAACAAGGATGGAACGAGGTGCAGTTTACCTTTTCCAACTATAGTGCCAACAACGATGGTTTCATCGCCTTTGCTACACAAAACGGACTGGTAATCGACGACATCAAGATTACCTCCACGGCCACGTTCATCGCTGAGCCTAACGTGCTCTCCGCCAACTCATTCAAGGATGACGGATTTACCATACGCTGGCAACCCGTACGCAAGGCTTACGACTACTGCATCGACCTTTACAAAAAGGTGTATACCACAGCGGGTGATGCCAACATCAAGGCTGATTTTGACGAAAGCGCACCAGATAGCAGTTGGACTATCAATCACTATGCTTTGTCAACAGACGGCGGTGAGGATGGCACAGCCGCCTTGCTGCTCAATTCGGGAGACAGTCTGGCCACACCCTACAACTATTCCAAATACAAGTCTGCCAAGTTCTATATGAAGGTGATAGGCCCTGAGGGTCTCGACAAATACAGTTACGGCTACATCTACATCGACGTGCTGGCCGAAGACGGTTGGCAAAGCGTGGGTGCCTTCACTGCGGGCGGTTTTCTTGAAGGTCGCACGGTAGACATCGACCAGTCGTTGCAGTATGCTTTTGCCAACAACTATTACGGTTTCCGCCTGCGTCCGGAACTGGAAGAGGGCAGTCAACTCATTCTTGACAACTTCGATATGACAACCGGACGTGCCGGTTATTTGGAAGCAGTGTTCTGCGACAACTCCGCACAGTTTGGCGGCGACGACACCTACTACGATGACACCGAAGATTGCACGTACACTTTCAGAGATCTGGAACCCACCGCAGAATACTACTACCGGGTACGCTCACACTACATCCGCCAGTTCTCCAAGTCGACCACCTATCATGCTTTCGGCGTAAGCGCCCCCACCAATCTTGCTGCACACAACATACAAAGCGATGCCTACACCGTAGAGTGGCAGGCCGCGCCCAAAGCGACCAGTTATACGGTCAACGACTATTTGGTCTACACCGCCACCAACGATGAGTCCGACCACGTATTGCTGGAAGAGACCTTCGATGGTGTCGATGTCACTGATGCCACCGATATCGACGACCTGTATACCTTCGACAACTACACCGACACCTCATTTGACGTCTACACAGACAACGCCGGATGGACAGGCACCAACAACGGTGCGCTCAACGGTATGATGGGATGCGACTACAACTATTACTTGGGTTATCTGCAGACTCCAGAACTCAATACTTCAAACAATGACGAGTTTACCGTCAGCGTGAAAGCGTACGGATATTACGGCGACGATTTGCTCATCTACACGGCAGACAACACCTATACTCTGGCTTTTGACGACATGGGGGACGGCGAGAAGGGCTATTTGGACAAGACCATAACGTTGAAGTCGGACGGAAAAAACCAAAAACTCGTATTGCTGACCAACGCCGGCGCACCATTCGTTATTGACTATTTCAAAGTCACACAAGATCTCAAGGCAGGCGACCGCGTGCTGACCTACAATACTTCCGCAGACGTTGTAGCCGGCAACGAGAGTTACCGTTTCACCGAACTTGAAGGCAAGGAACATGCCGTGAGCGTCACCTCACACTATCTCTACGAGTCAGACACAGCCGACTCCGACCCCTCAGACTATCTGTTGGTCAGCCTCGACAGTACAACAGGCATCAACGAAACCTCAACCAATACCGAATCATATGAAACCGCTCGCTATTCTGTCACGGGCGAAAAACTCTCTGCACCCATCCGAGGTATCAATATCATCCGTATGAGCGATGGAAAGGTAAAAAAGACATTCAGGAAATAAGCACACCCATAAAAACACGAAAAACACAAACAAAAGCGGAGAAAAAGTAAAAATCTGTCGAAAGAAAATCAACTAAACACACTAAAAACCGCGCCAAAACCAGAATAATAAATGGATTTTGGCGCGGTTTCTATTGGATTTGGTTTGCAAATGCCGCAATTTAGGTATTGGTGTCCGCCTGTTACACCTGCCAGTTGAGCATTTTCTCAGTGAGACCGGGAAGCATGTGCCGCCAAGACGGCCAGTCATGGTCTACGTCGTAGCCCCAGTATTCGAACGAGGCGTTGACGTGCTTCTCACATAGTATACGGTCCATTTCGCGTGTACTGGCCAGTGTTTCGTCTTCCCAGCGTCCTTGACCTATGCAGAAAATGATTTTCCGTTGCCGGTACATCTGCATCCAAGGGTGATCATCGGGCATATTGCGAAGAAAGTCTTGCGGTGAGTTTTGATAGACCAGGTCGTCCATATAGTCTCCAAAACTGTAGCCGGCATGATAGAGTCCACTGAGGGCGATTACACCATTGAAGAGGTCGGGTCGACGGAAAAAGAAGTTGGCTGCGTGGAAGGCACCCATTGACGCACCGGTGGTGACAAACATCTGTTGCGGATTGACACGAAGGTTGGGCAGCAGTTCGTCACAGACATAGCCAAACCACCGTTCGTGCTGTTCTATGCGCGCCCGTTTGTCCCAATAGTCTACATTCGACCACGTTTCCCAGTCGATACCATCGACGGTGACAAGACGTATGCGCCCAGCCTCAATAAAGGGGGCAAGGGCGTCTATCATGTGATAGTTCTCCCAGTCATAGAAGCGGCCATCCTGACAAGGAAACGCCAATAGGGCCTGACCATCGTGACCGTAGACCTTATATTCCATATCGCGGCAGAGGTATTGGCTCCACCATTTGTGATATTCTATGTTCATGCGATTCTATATGTTTCAATCCATCTGTTATGGTTTCCTGTTGCACGCATCATAAAGAAAGCCGTTCATCTCCTCAGCAGTATGGAAACGTGCTATATAGGCTTGATTGCCCATGGCCGGTGCCAGAGCGGGTGCCATGCGTGGAGCCATCATGATGGCCTCGCCATACTTTTGTAGCATAGCCTCGTGGTCAAGCCAGTAGTTGGCATTGTCTCGCCGTCCGGCAAACACGCAGTAATAGTCGTCGGGCGAAGGCGGCGTTGTGCGATAGTCGAAGGCGACCATATCTGCCCATATTTTGAATACATTGAGACTGTGTGCATAGTTCATCATATCTGGGATACAGCCACCACCCGGCCGCATATTCACCTCGAGCGCTACAAAGTCACCCGCCTCGCCGAGTCCTCGGTGTGCGCGGTCAAGACAGAAGAACTCAAGGTGTACGAATCGGGAGCGCACATCGAACGCCTTGACGGTGCGCCGTCCCCAAAAACGCAGATTCTCAGACATTTTCCTTTCCACATAGAAGGTGCTGTCGAGTTGTTTGTTCACGACATCTGCGATACTGGGCGGGCACACGCACATCGACTCATAGAGCGGTTCTCCCTTGGAATTGATCACAGCATCATAGGTACAGATATTTCCCGTGACATATTCCTCGATGACATACTTCTCCACTTGTGGCGTCTGACTGAAGAATCGGCGCACGTCTTCATCGTTCTCCAGTTTGTGTGTACCGCCGGCACCCACACCCACGTCGGGTTTGGCAAAGAGTGGCCATCCGGCATCCTCGGCAAATCTCAAAACCGCATCGACTCCCTCGGATGCCTTTATTTGGCGGGCTGTGCGTATGCCTCCGAGAGCGTAGTATTTCTTCATCTCTGACTTTTCCTTGAAAGCATCGATCCTGTCAAGTTTGATACCCGTAGATACATTGAAGTCAGTACGCAGGCGAGCGTCCTGCTCAAGCCAAAACTCGTTGTTGGACTCTATCCAATCTATATGTCCGTATTTCCATGCGTAATAGGCCACGGTGCGGTACATTTGATCGTAGTCGGTCATGTCGTAGACACAACAGTAGTCATCGAGAGCCGCAAGTAGTTCTTTCGTCAGCGTTTCCTTCGGGGTATCGCCTATGCCGAGCACACGTATTCCGTTTTTCTTGAGTTCGTCGCAAAACTGCCAATACTTATCTGGGAAGTTGGGTGATATGAATATAAAATTTGTCATATTTGCATGGTTTTGGTGACGTTATCCTTTATATCTGTTTGGACGCTTGTATCAAAAAATATATCGTCCGTTGCAAAAATAATGATTTTTTCGTAACTTTGTAACGAAACAAAGAAAAAAGTTTAAATACAATAAAAATATGACATACCTACTGACAAGCAGTCCCAGTGTGTCGATGGATGGTGCCATCAATCCCGCCAATGGTTTTCTTGACCAGATACGTCGGCTGACACCCAATCCGTCGCGCTGCGTCTTTGTGTCATCGCACCCCGATGAGCCTGGGTTCGGCGACCATTGCACGGTGTGCATGGCGCAGGCTTTCGAGACCGAGGGACTCCGCTTCGATGCTTTTGACTGTCTTGACCGCCGCAACGCGCAGCAGGCCAAGGAGTTGATTGACAAAAGCCACTGGGTCATTCTAGGTGGAGGCCATGTGCCCACGCAGAACGCCTTTCTCCATGACATAGACATGGCCCGGCTTCTGCGGGGTTATAGGGGTGTTGTCATGGGTATCTCGGCCGGAAGTATGAACTGTGCGCGTATCGTCTATTCTTCACCCGAGGAACCGGGTGAGGCAATCTCGCCCGACTATCAGCGTTTTCTCAAAGGATTGGGATTGACGGAAGTGCAGATTCTTCCACATTATAATATGTGCAAGGACGCTCTTGTCGACGGACTGCACATATATGAAGACATTGCCATACCCGACAGTTGCAAGGGACACCGCTTCTACGTGTTTCCCGATGGTACCTATCTTCTCGGTGAGAATGGTCGGGAGACCATCTACGGCGAATTCTTCATTATCGAAAACGGTGTGATGCGCAAGGTGTGCGAGAATGGTGAAAGCATGGAATTGCCGTTCATTTAGTCAGATGTTTTTCGTCACCTATAAATCACACAAACAGCAAGGCTTTCTTACTCAAACATCCGTTTCCACACCCGACATTGGTACAATAAACGACAATACAAAAAAACGCCCATAACCGATACAAAATCAGGTTATGGGCATCTTCTTAGTACCGCTTATTTGGTCCGCATCAGAATACGGGCGGGAATCTCAGTGCTGGTTCTGTTCCAACTACGCTGAATTCTCTTTCCTACCCGTGTACGGGCTCGCTCCACTTTTGCCTCATTGGTATCTGTTTCCGAAGCGTAATGTACATCACGCGTGATGCTACCCGTTATCTTGTTGCCGTTGAGGTCGACGAGGTCGAAATCGAACTTGCGCTGACCGTCGTCAAGGGTAGACACCGTCATCGTACCGCCATTCACCGGGGCGAGAATGTCTTGGTATCCCTCATCATCGGTAGAGTCGAGGTCGCCATACCACGAATAAGTCATTACACCTTGGTAACTCACCGTGCCCTTTATACCCGACATATCCGTAAGAGAGTTATCGATAGCATAAACGCCATCTTTCACTTGTTCTGAATCGGAGAACACGTCTATTTCGAGATAGTCGCCCTCGGTCTGCTCAGGATCGGTAAACATAAGGATATGCGTGTTGAGACCGCTCACGATGTAGTCGCCCATATTATAGTCGAGTACAACGCCATCGCTCGGAAACTTGCTGATTTCGTAGTCAGCGGTCAGTCCGTCGGGAAATTCCGGTTTGCTACTGTTGTCTATCATGTTCACGATATTCGGCTTTTTGGAGTAGGAACCGGTTATCTTCAGATTGTTGCTTGAAGTGAAATCAAAATCAAATTTTGTACCGTTCCCCGACACCGTCATCGTTCCATCGCTGATGGTAGCCATCGAAATTCGTCCGTCTGCTTCAAGATACGTAAGGTATGATCCGTATGCCGTCGGCGAACCGAAAAGATCCATCATTGCGCCCTTCAACAGGGTGTTGGGCAGATAGGTCTGCCCGGTAATTCTGTCGCGGGGATCTATCTTGTATACTCCGTCGGGGATAACGGGAGACCACAACGACGTGCGACTCTCATCCTTGTTCATATACACCGGCAAGTAGAGGTAATAGCCTTCGGTCTGCGCACCCGTGCTGGAGAATTTTCCGGTAAAAAATTGTAGCGAGGCATCGTCGCAGAAGGGGTTGAACCAGTTGGCCCATACTCTGCCCTGTCCTTCAGTGAACTGCACGTCTTGATCGGTATCGAACTCAGTAGTACCAGATGCTCCCACGGTAAACTTCATCGCACCGTAGTAGGAAAGGTCTACATGTGAACCGTCGAGCAAGTCCATTTCTGCGCGCACATCGTAGTTGTCGCCATCATGACGCACATCCACCGTTCCGCCCACGACCATGCTCACACCTACTCCGTCATCACCATCGGCAACTCTCGTCCACATGGCAGAGTTTGCGGCGTTGATATTATAGTTTGTCGTAGCGCTTCCCACTCTGTAGTATCCTTCTGGCAAGATGGCATTCTGCGCCTCCTCGCTGAGCGGAGCGTACATGGCGAGGGAGAGTTGCAGTCCTCCTATTGCAGAGGGTTGTCCTGACTCGTCGGCCTCCTCGGTCGCGATGGTGAAGGTATAGAGCGCATTGTCGGAAAGCGGACTGTACACGCCCTCAATGTAAGTGTTTGCTGCTTTGTATTCGGGTGCATTCTTGAACTTGACGCTCGACACACCATCGGTAGAGAAGACTTTGCGTTCTCCGTCGGTTGTTGTCACGACCACTTGGTAACTTTGTGCAAACAACGACGCGGCGGCTACCACCGCGCACGCTGTGGATATAAATCGTTTCATATAGCGTCTAAATTTATTTCGTGAATTTGAAAGAGTTTGCCGGAGTGTTCACTACAAACACTCCCTTTCCTAAGTTACTGATATTGACAACGGCCTGTCCGCTGGCATCAGCATTGGCGTTGGCCACAAGTGCACCGCCCACGTCATAGACCGACACTTTGGCATTTGCCGTTAGGCCGCTGACAGCGATTTTCCCATCGGAAACCGACACATGTATCCTCGATCCGTTGTCTTCCACGGTGGTGATACCGGAAACCACACCGCTGAAAGTGACGCTTACGACATTGTCCATCTGGAATTTCATATCTGCGTCAGCCGCAGAACTGATGGTCATATCTCCGCCATTGAAAGTCATTACCGGTTCGTCGTCGAACTCAAAGTCTACCGTAGATCCACCCACGCTCGTCACGTGCATAGTGTAGCGTTTGTCGATATGCTGCGCCGATGCTGTCAAGCCCAAAGCGAAGACAGCAAGAAGTGATACTATATACTTTTTCATATGCGTACGTTTAGAATTCATAAGTGATGCTTCCCTCATATTTCATGGTGAGGATATAGTCCTTGTCAACGAGCAGGAGATTGAAATCCATTACTACGTTGTCGCCCTCATAGGCCACTGTCACGGTGCTGCCCTCTGCAAAACGGCAACTGCTCCCGAGGTAGGGAGTCCACATATCTATATAACTCTTGCTTCCAAACGTACCGGGAACGTTGTCGGCTGAATAGGTGTATGTACCAGCCGGAAGTTTTGTCTCGGTGGAATTGGCAAAGAAATCTATCGCCATCTCGTAGTTCCATGATGCATCGTTGAACTTGGTATAGAACTCACCATCCACACGACCGTTGTTGTCTATCACCTTGGGAGTGGAAGATGTGGCAAGAGCGACTGTTTCCTTCTGCGCTACGACCTCGGGGAAAGAGATCTCGCCGCTATACTCCATATCAATGGCTCTGCCATCTTCGGTGATGAGTTTAAGGGTCAGTATAATCTTGCTGTCCTCGTAGGCCACGGTCACCGTGCTTCCCTCGGCAAATTTGTAGTCCACGCTTGGACTATAGAGCGAGAGATAACTGCGCGTGTGGAACGTACCCGGTGTCTTGTCATCGGATAATGAGTATGTACCTGCCGGTAACTTTTCCGTATTGGCATCAGCGTAGAAGTCTATCGCCATTTCATAGGTGTACGACGCATCGTTCATGTTGAAATAATATTCTCCCGGCACATAGCCGTTGATATCGGTTGTCGTCACCTTTGGCGTCACACAAGTGTTTAGTGTGACATTCTTTCCTACAAGGCCCGGCATCTCGCCTTGGTACAGTCCCTTGAACTCGTTGCCGTCGCTGAGCATGAGATCGAAAGAGATGGTGTAGGTCTTGCCGGAAACAGATACGGTCATCGTTCCTGACTCCAATGTCGTGTTGGTGCCGTCCTCTGTCACATAAGAGTAGTATTTGTCGGCATCGATAATCATTTCACCCGACTCACTCGAAACTGTGTAAACGCCCTCGTGAAGGTATTTTCCCATAGAAGGTCCGACAATCCAAAGCGTCACTGTTTTTGAAATTTCAGGATTGGAGAACGTGGCTTCCACTGCGCCTGACGAATAGGCACGCGCTTCCACAGAACTGAAGACTTGCACAGAGGGATCGGTCGTCTGCGCAAAGGTGATGCTCTCTACCTTGTCGGCGGGAAACTTGTAGGAAATTCCCAACGTGTCGGTCACCTCAATACTTTGCGCAGAAGCTCCAAGTGTACATGCCGTAGCCATTAAGACGGAAATGAACAGATGTTTCATCATGATTGTATTTTTTAACCTGTGTTCCGCAGCGCTGCAAACTTTTCAACACTATTCACCTGGATGACAAAAAGATGGATTTGCCTCCAGATTTCTGACTATCGGAAAATCACCGCCTTAGCGCTGCATTGGAAAGCGGGTACCCGAAGTCCAATGCAAATTTACAAATAAAATCATCAATTAAACTCATTTTATTCAAAAACAAGCCAGTTTGAATAACGACCAAGCACCTTTCCACTATAAAGAAACGAGATGTTTTGTATAATAAAATGTACCAAAACAGCAAAAAGGACACACTTATTTGCTTACCGATGCAGAATCTCTAAATCACTCAAACATCCGTTCCCACTCGCGGAAACGCTCCAAGCCGTCCTCACCATGCTTGGCGACACTACGTTCAGCCTCTTCGATGGTTTTGACGCGCTCGGGGTGGGACTTTGAATAAAATTTGTCGGCATAGCAGATGACCTGCTCTTCAAGTGTCTCGGGCAAAAAGTCTTGATGCGGGAGCGGCAAGTGTCGTTCCTCTATCTGCCGGAGGGTGATACCGGCTCCGGTATGCCGCTCGCAGACTCGCGCATGACGGGGCAGACCCTCTGCACGGAGCAACAGTCCGCCGTCATAGCCATGCAGGATGTACGGGTCGGTACCGCAGCAATAAATGCCCGGTGCATCGGTTTTGAAGATACCAAGATCGTGAAGCATGGCGCCTTCCTCTACAAAGCAGCGGTCGAGCAACAGTTCGGGATGACGGTCACAGATGGCCAATGCCCGGTCGGCCACATCACGGCTGTGGCGAAGGAAAAGCCGCCGAAGTGCATTGTCCTCGGGATAATATTTGTCGATGATGGACTGATAGTCTACATATTCCATAGTGCTTGCTTGATTGACATGAAACCATTGATAGGGCATACCACGGTTTCACCAATGAAAAAAGCGGGACACCGTCTTCTCGTCAAGTCCGTTGTCCCGCTATATTGTTGTTACAGATTAGTCTTCTTAGTGTTCACGCTCAATCCATGCCAGCGTCTGGCCCTTTTGAACCTTTGCGCCCTGCTTGGCACCAATCTCAACGAGTTTGCCACCGAGGTCAGCCGGAACGGCCACAAACTCGCCCCACGGAGCCATAATGTAGCAGAATACGTCGCCTTCCTTATATTCCTTGCCGATGAAAGGCTCAACGGCAGGCGCACATTCGCCTTCGCCACTGAATTCCCAGAATACCTGTCCTTTGACTGGAGCGACAACGGCATCGGCCTTGGCGTGCTTAAACTCGGCCAGTTGCTCGGGAGAGAGCGTTGTACCGAGTTTGGCATCCTTGGCCTTCTGCAAGTCGGCGAGGAAATTCTTTTTGGCCTGTCCGCTCTTGTAGTTGCGGTACTGTTCGGGGTGCATGGACAGTTCGAAGAGTTCCTCATCGTCTTGTCCATACTCCCAACCGTTCTCGTCCATCTCCTTGCGGAAACTGTCGAGCGCATCGGTGAGGAGCGTATGGGCATCAACATCGGTAAACTCGCGACCTTGCTTCTGTGCCAATTCTACCAGTTCGGGAGCGATGGTGCCGGGTATTTTGCCTGACTTGCCGAGAATCATACCCCACATGGAGTCGTCCATCATAACGAAGCGGCCCTTGCCCTGCTCGATGGTGAGGAGGTTCATCAAGGCGATATTCTTCACATACTGTGAGAACGGGGTCACCAATGGAGGATACCCTACACGCGGCCACACATATTCCACCTCATCGAAGAGCTTGATGAGCAGGTCATCCATTGACAGTTCGGCATCGCCTTTCTTCTTGCGCACATTATTGATGGTGCTACGCATGCCACCGAGATCGGCCATCATGGAGCCCATCATACCGCCGGGCAGTCCGCAACCGAGAAGCAAAGAACTCATAATCTTGTTCTGCGGATTGATGAAATAGCCCAACCAGTCGTCGATAAATTCTTGAGTGAGGGCACGGGCCTGCATATAGGCGCTCATATTGATATCGGGCACGTCGAATCCCTCGTTGCGAAGCATGCTCTGCACGGAGATGATGTCCGGATGTACCTTACCCCAAGAGAGCGGTTCGATGGCGGTATCGATGATATCGGCGCCATTGTTGCAGACCTCAAGGATGCTGGCCATGGAAAGCCCGGGGCCGGAATGGCCGTGGTACTGTATGATGACCTCGGGATACTTCTCCTTGATCATCTTGGTGAGTTTTCCGAGGAATGCAGGCTGGCCTACTCCGGCCATATCCTTGAGACAGATTTCCTCAGCGCCGGCAGCAATGAGTTGATCGGCAATACCCATGTAATACTCCAACGTGTGTACGGGAGAATTGGTGATACAAAGGGCGCACTGGGGAGTCATGCCGCCTTCCTTGGCCCAACGGATGGAAGGTATGATATTGCGGACATCATTGAGTCCGTCGAAGATACGGGTGATATTGGTACCCTGCTTGGCCTTCACCTTGTACATCAAGGCGCGCACATCATCGGGTACAGGGTACATACGGAGGGCGTTGAGACCGCGGTCGAGCATATGGGTTTTGATACCCACCTCATTGAACGGCTTGCAGAAGGCGCGAACGGCATCGTTGGGGTTCTCGCCAGCCAAAAGGTTGACCTGTTCGAAGGCACCACCGTTGGTCTCTACACGGGCGAAACAGCCCATATCGATGATGACCGGAGCGATACGCTCCAACTGATCCTTGCGTGGCTGAAACTTACCAGAAGACTGCCACATGTCACGATAGACGAGACTGAACTGGATTTTCTTTTTCATCTCTATTTTGTATTTTCTGTATGCTGTACTTTATCGACTTGCAAAATTAGCCAAAAAATTCCGATTTGTTGTTCTGCACGTCCGTTTTTTAGTATATCTTGACTTCGTTTCCACTTATCGTTTCGCCCCACTCCCGTTTGAGTCACAAACGGTCAGCGCCCCATATCGTGCGTAGCAAAGCGTGTTTCGGCCATCTGTTCATATTTGGTACCCGGTCGGCCATAGTTGGCAAAGGGGTAGATGCTGATACCGCCACGAGGAGTGAAGAGCCCCGTCACCTCAATGTATTTGGGATCCATCAAACGGATGAGGTCTTTCATGATGATATTGACACAGTCTTCATGAAAGTCGCCATGGTTGCGAAAACTGAAAAGATAGAGTTTCAGACTCTTGCTTTCCACCATTCGCACGTCGGGAACATACGAAATGCGTATCTCCGCGAAATCCGGTTGCCCCGTTATGGGACAAAGGGATGTGAATTCGGGGCAGTTGAACCGCACCCAGTAGTCGTTGTCTTGATGTTTGTTGACAAATGTTTCAAGCACTTCCGGAGCATAGTCATCACGGTAGCGCGTCTTGGCACCGAGAGCCTGCAGACCCTCGTCCTTTCTGTTTTCTGTATTGTTCATTGATGTATCGTGTGTTCTGTCCGTACTCAAGAGGCGAGTACGCACGGCCGGAGTACTCATTCTCCGAGACTGAATATCTTCCAAATACTATAGTTGATGTCCGTGTCGTACACATCCTCTCCCTCATGTCTTTTGGCCGCCCGCACGACACGGATGGTGATGGGCAGCACTATCACCTCATAGAGTGTTTTGAGTGCAACTTGAGAGATGACAAACTTGGGCAGTTCGCCTGTCGGTACCACGCCTCCCAAAGCCAGCGGAAAAAAGATGACGGAGTCGGCCAGTTCTCCATACACTGTACTTAGAATGGCACGCAACGAAAAATTGCGTCCACCGGATGACACCTTCATGCGGCTCATCACATACGCATTGACAAACGACCCTGCGATAAATGCCACAAACGAGGCCAACGCAATACGCGGAGCAAGACCAAACACGGCATGAAAACCTTCACCATTGTGCCAATAGGGTGCGGCAGGCAGGGCATCAGCCAATGCGCCGAAAGCCACAAAGAGGAAATTCATCGCAAACCCCACCCATATCAGCAGGCGAGCCTTGCGGTAGCCCCATACTTCGCACACGCAGTCGTTGATGATGTAGGAGATTGGAAATACGATCAGTCCACCGGTGATATTGAGCGGTCCGAGACTGATTTGCTTTGTTTCGAGCACGTTTGCCGTAATCAGACAAACGCAGAAGAGTATGCTGAAAAGCATGAACAGCACACTCACATTCTGTCTTTTACTGTTGTTCACTGTCTTGTTTTTTAAGAGGTTTACCAAGCACTCTGCCGCCATGGAGCGGCGAAAAATCGTGCAAAATTACTAAAAAAATCGTTGGCAGTAAGACTTCATCCCGGCATTTATGCCAACATCGGGCCGTTTTTCAGTTCTTTTAAGACCACAACCGCCCCCATTTCGGCAAGATTGTGTAATTTTGCCACCACTTGAATACGCAGAAAGAAATCAAAAAATATATAAAATGAAAAGATTGTTTGCAGCCGTCGCCGTCGCACTGACGGTACTATCGGCCCAGGCCCAGACCACAGCCTACTCTATCAAGGGCACTTGCCCTGCCGACGTGAAGACCGTATACATCGTAGATCCTACCCAGCAATACGCTCCCATCGACAGTGCGACAGTGACCAACGGTACATTCTCCTTCTCGGGTAGCAAGGACAAGGATGCCGTTCTCGGCATTGCACCCAAAGGAGCGCGCACTTTCACCGTCTTCTTCAACGACGGCGCTCCCCTTACCGTCAACCTGACAGACGGCACTGTCAAGGGATCCGCCCTCAACGAGAAACTCAACGGTTACGACAGAGTCATCAATCAAGTGAGCGACTCCATCCAAGCCGCCTTCGGCAAGTACTACGCAGCCCAAGCCGCCGGTAAGAGCGAAGCCGAACTGAAAGCCATCGCACTGGAAGTGATGCAAGAAACAGGTCCTCTCAATGAACGCAGGACTGCCCTCAGCAAGAAAGCCGTAGAGGAAAACCGCGACAATCTCATCCCCGTCGTCTACATTTCCGATGTGATGTACGAGTATGAAGGTCAGCAACTTCTTGACCTCCTTTCTTCCAAGAACGTTTACATGAACCATCCCTACGCTGCCGGTGCCAAGCATTACCTCGCCACCGTGGAAAAGAAGATTGCCTTGGTCGGCCAACCATTCGTCGACCTCACCATGCCCGGCCTCGACGGTCAGCAGCACAAGTTGAGCGAATACTGCGGCAAGGGCAACTGGGTACTCGTAGATTTTTGGGCTTCATGGTGCGGTCCATGCCGTGCAGAAATGCCCAACGTGAAGGAAAACTATGAGAAATACCACGCCAAGGGATTCAATGTTGTAGGCGTTTCCTTCGACAGCAAGGCCGATGCATGGAAGAACGCCGTTGAGAAGATGGGCATCAACTGGGTACACATGTCCGACCTTCAAGGTTGGCGTTGTGCCGCCGCCGCTCCTTACGGTATATCTTCCATCCCCGCAAGCGTACTCGTCGACCCGTCTGGCAAGATTGTCGGTTACGATCTGCGCGGCGAAAAATTGGGTGAGAAACTCAAGTCCATCTACGGTTTTTAGGAAGCAAGCCCGAGAGGTTATTCCGCAAGATAAATCACCATAAGGAAAAGAGGTGCAGAATTTGAGCCATTGCTCGTTCTGCACCTCTTTTCCTTATTGGTCATTCACCTCTCATGCTTCTTGCTGCTCGTTCTCCACACCGAGATATCGCCCCACATCAGCCACGATACGCTGATAAGGTTCGGACATGATGTAACCCACATTTTTCTTGAGCATGAAGGTCACGTCGGCCACACTTGATGAATAGCAAGACAATTCGTTACGACGCTGAGTGTCATGCTTGCTCTGCTGGCCGATTTCGGTTTCTCGTTCCCGCACGAGCGTAGAGCAGATTTTGCGAAGCATCGGTACGACCACCTTGTCGAATAGATGATGGCCTTGTATATAAAGGTATGTGGTTTCTGGTTTGACACCCAAACGCAGGAGTTCATCGCGGAGCGCGTCCACACCTTCCCGGGCTTCAGGATATTGTCGGCGCAACTGCGCCTCACGCCGCTCGGCCTTGCGCCGCACATGAGCCACACCTTCCATCGCTCCAGAGACGGAGAAGGAGCCGATGTCGATGACACGCAAGAAGTCAGTGAGCGTGAAATGACTGTATTCACCTGTACGATAAAACCAGATATTCCACACGAAAAGCGGAAAGATTGCCTTGGAAAATTCGCTGAAATAGCCCACAAAGTCAAACGACAGATGATCGTTGAGTGTCACGGCCACGCAAACGTCGTGCAGCGACGGAGCATAACACTGCATGTTCTCGATGGCGTAAGCATAGGAATGAAAGACATACGGATTGTCGAGTATTGATTTTGAGGACCCGGTATGCCGCTGCATCAGCCAATCATAGTCGGCATCGACACAAGCAATCATGTCGCTACCTACCCGTGCGGCCACAAGACTCATGACTGCAGCCTTCTTGCCCCGCTCCAAATGTTCGAGACGGGAGGGCAACATCACTTCGAAGTAGCGTGTACTGTCTTCAAAGCGCGTCAGTATCGACCGCCAGAAGAACACGTCGTCGTAACTCTCCACATAGGCCACGATGCGACGGCGCGCATGCCTCGAGTTGAGTCGGTTGGCAGCGGCCACATAGTCAGACGAGATATTGTCGCGCAGTCGGTGACTCATAGACTTTCGTTTTGGTCAGAGATGTCACTCACCTCGGTCACACGGTCGGCCCACCCGTTCATGATGACGGCCGGACTGTGGGTGGTGAGGATAATCTGCACATTGGGGTTGAGATCGAGAATGAGGTCGATAAGCCGTTGTTGCCAGTCGATGTGAAGGCTCACCTCGGGTTCATCCATGAAGAGCACATAGTTGCGATTGTCCTCTACCAATACCGTCAGAAGAATAGCCAACATCTGCTTCTCGCCGCTCGACAACTGGTAGGGCAGGAGCGTCTCGCCAATCTGCGCAAAGCGTATCTCGTTCTCGGTACGGATAATGCGTTTTCCCGTTTCACGGAACAGCTCGTCGATATGGTCTTGAAAACGTTTCTTTGGTGCCGACAAGGCTTGCGCACGCTCGGCGGCATCGGGCGCTCCGCTTTGCAACACTTCTATGATGCGGTTGCCGATATTCACCTGATAGTCGAGGTATTTACGTTGCAACTGAAAGATTTGAACATCTAGTTCGGTCGCGAGATTGGCCAGCGAACTGTTGAGGGTATTGACCGTGTCGGCACTGATCAGCGGACGGTCAAACGAGCGGATAACATCGAACCGTATCCACTTGGCATCCTCCGGTGTCACCTTCAACCTTACGCCTTTGAGCGTATGGCTGGGAAATTCCCCACCAGCACTAAGGCCTTTGACCACCTTGTTGAGAATCGTGCTTTTTCCCACACCATTGATGCCGCTGAGGATGTTCACCTGACGGTCAAGGTTCCACACGACATGATGACGGCCACTCCATAGCGAGTCGATTTCTATCTGACGGATGTAGTCTGCGTATTTTTGCATATTTGACATTCGGTTAGTATAGGCGAAGATACCAAATAAAACCCAACGTTGTACCGCACCGACACCGAAAAACATTGATTTTTCAGATTTTTTCAGACTTGCCGACAATGAAAGTTTTTTCTACGTTGCAAAGAAGAACGCACGTATTGCCAAGCAAAACATTTCCGTTTCACGACAAAACTCTGTATCTTTGCACATCCATCTCTGACTGAGGATAACAGAACGTCAAACACACAAATCAGAAAGGAAAACGTACTATGAGTGAAAAGAAACTACACTTTGAAACCCTACAACTGCATGTAGGACAAGAGCAGGCCGACCCCACCACCGATGCCCGTGCAGTACCCATCTACCAGACCACCTCATATGTATTCCGCAACTCGCAACACGCCGCCGACCGTTTCGCGCTGCGCGATGCAGGCAATATATACGGTCGTCTGACCAATTCCACTCAAGCCGTATTCGAAGACCGCGTGGCAGCCCTTGAAGGCGGTACGGCCGGACTGGCGGTGGCTTCTGGAGCAGCAGCCGTGACCTACGCCCTGCAAAACATTCTGACCGCTGGTGACCATATCGTAGCGGCCGACAATATGTACGGAGGCTCATTCAACCTCATCACACACACACTCGCCACACAAGGCATCAGCAATACCATCGTCTGCGTGAACGACCTTGAAGCACTCGAGGCCGCCATCCAGCCCAACACCAAGGTTATCTACGCCGAGACCTTCGGCAATCCCAATTCCGACGTGACCGACCTCGAAGGAGTGGCCGCCGTAGCCCATCGCCACAACCTGCCCTTCATTGTCGACAACACCTTCGGCACGCCCTACCTCATCCGCCCCTTGGAGCATGGAGCCGATGTTGTGGTACACTCCGCCACCAAGTTTATCGGCGGTCACGGTAGCAGTCTTGGCGGTGTGATCGTAGACGGTGGTTCGTTCGACTGGAAGGCCAACGCCGACAAGTTTCCTTCATTGGGCAAGCCCGACCCCAGTTATCATGGTGCCATCTTCGCCGACGTGGCTGGCAAGGCGGCTTTCGTGACGAGAATACGCGCCGTCATCTTGCGTGACACAGGTGCCACCATTTCGCCCTTCAACGCATGGATACTCCTGCAGGGACTTGAGACGTTGTCGCTCCGCGTAGAACGCCATGTATACAATGCGCTCCGCGTGGTCGACTATCTTGCCCACCATCCCAAGGTAGCCAAGGTCAACCATCCGTCCTTGCCCGACCATCCCGACCATGCTCTCTATCAGCGTTACTTCCCCAATGGTGGCGGCAGTATCTTCACATTCGAGATTAAGGGCGGTGAGAAAGAGGCATGGGAGTTTATCGACCACCTCAAGATTTTCTCACTGTTGGCCAACGTAGCCGACGTGAAGAGTCTCGTGATACACCCCTACACCACGACCCACTCCCAGATGACGCCCGAAGAACTTGCCCAGCAGCACATCACACCTTCGACCATCCGTCTGAGCATCGGTACAGAGCACATCGATGACATCATCGATGACCTGGATCAGGCTTTTGAGAAAATCTAAGAAACACACATACCCAATAAATAAAGGTGGATTCTAAAAAAATCCACCTTTATTTTTATTTTTCCTTCACCGTCGCTATTATTCCCAACATTTCCCCGCCATACTTTTCTATTCGCGCTGCTCCGAGACCGGGTATGCGTGACAGTTCAGCCAACGAGCGTGGACGGAGATTGGCAACGGCCACGAGCGTACGTTGCGGAACAATACAATAAGACGGGATACCGCGTTCGGCTGCCGATTTCTTACGCCATGCAGAAAGGGCATCAAGCGTTGCCTGATGAAGTATCTTCTGCTCAGATTTGGCAACCGAAGTTGTCGGCGAGTCCGTCTTTTTCCGACTTTTAGTTGGTTTCTCGTCATCGCCAAGTACTGCCATTGCCCGTTCATGTAGATAGGCATCCACAGAAAAAGTATGGTCGGAAAAGAAGCGGAGCAAGCGGCGGCTCACGCTTGCGTTTTCTTCAAGCGTCGACAAAGCCTCCTCGAAGCGTCGCTTCACTTCCTTGTTGGCAATCTCCACTTTCGACTTTTTGGCGAGCGTAGCGATTTCCTCCACCTGTATCAAGAAGTAGGCGGCGCCCTTGTGTATACGTTCCTGCAGTGCGGCATCCGAGGCATAATCGGCCGACGCAGCAATCATCTGCACATATTGTGACTGGAAGCGTGTGGCCACACTACCTATCTTTTCCGCAGCGAGAGCATGGCGCGCCTTGTATTCTGAGGTAAGTTTCGGGTAGGTACGTCCAAGATGTTCGTTCAGCAGTCGCATGAGCGTATAGAGTGACGTGAGCAACGGGGAGAAATCAAACAGTTCGTCAACCAGCGCTCGGAAATACTCCCGCTGCATCGTACTGAGCATACCGGCATCGGGTGTCAGCTGGTGCGACGTAGTGGAATAATTGTCGATAGCGCGGTCGTGAATGATAGCATTCCGCGGTAGCGGTGAACTGAGCACCAGTCCCTCCAACGACCGACAACGGCTCAGGGCCACATAGGTCTGTCCGTGGGCGAAAGCAGAATGGGCATCAATGATGGCGCGGTCGAACGTGAGTCCTTGACTTTTGTGTATGGTGATGGCCCAGGCTGTCTTCACGGGATACTGCCGAAACACGCCGTCGACCTCCTCGGTGATTTCCTTGGTCTTCTCGTTGAGAACATAGCGACTGTTTTCCCACTCCTCGCGGTCGACATCAATCTCGTTGCCGCCATCATCGGGACGCACAGAGAAACCGTTGCGGCCGATGGCCGACACATGACCGATCATACCATTGTAATACCGTTTTTCCGAGGAGGAGTCGTTCTTGACAAACATCACCTGCGCCCCCTTCTTCAAGGTGAGTATCTCATCGGTGGGAAAGAGCATATCGGGATATTTGCCTTCTATCTCGGCCCGATAGGAAAAGGCCTCGCCCGACAATTCCGCCAGT
Source organism: Flexilinea sp. (assembly GCA_963653995.1). Taxonomy (GTDB): domain Bacteria; phylum Bacteroidota; class Bacteroidia; order Bacteroidales; family Bacteroidaceae; genus Prevotella. The sequence continues at coordinate 25,374 of CAVJZJ010000002.1, read as the reverse complement.
TCACGATCATTGATTGCCTGAGCCTGGGCATTGTGCGTGGTGAGACGGATGTAGCCGTCATCGGCCGCCGGAGAAAAATCTGGGCGACAATGGGCATTGAGCGTAGCCAGTACCGCGTCGTCGGCGGTATTGTCTCGCACACGGTTGAGCAGATCTACAAACCGGGGATCGCTCTGTCGATACACTTGTTGCAGTTCCACCACCGCATAGTGAGTTCGGTGCAGGGCAAGACTGCTGAAGAAGTAAGGGGTATCGTAGTACCGTCCCAAAAGTGTCCACTCTTCTTCCTTGGCAACAGGCGCCAACTGACCGAGGTCACCAATCATCACCAGTTGCACACCACCAAACGGACGGCTATCACGACGGTACCGACGCAGCACACTGTCGACAGCATCGAGCAAATCGGCCCGCACCATACTGATTTCATCGATGACAAGCAGGTCAAGACTGCGTATCAGCCTTATTTTTTGCTTACTGAAACGGTACTTGCCTTCCTGCGATGCGTAGGTAGCATCGGGCACAAATGGAGCAAACGGCAGCTGAAAAAAGGAGTGTATCGTCACCCCCTCGGCATTGATGGCAGCAATACCCGTCGGAGCCACAACCACCATTCGCTTGGGCGACTCGCGCCGGAGTTGCCGCAAAAAAGTAGTTTTTCCCGTTCCGGCCCGTCCGGTGAGAAAAAGATGGGAATTGGTAGTCTCGATGATCTTCCATGCGAGACGTGCTTCTTCATTCATCATGATGCTGTATAGAAAATGTGACGGATACTAAATTGTGCATATGGGGTTACCAACGACAAAGTTACGCAAAAAAGCGGTGATTGCCCCCGACACACCCTATAAAATACAGAAAACGCCACCTATGCACAATAATATATACAAACAAACGTTATAAACCTGTGGTCCTTTATGGCCCTACACTACACCCACAGACAAAGAACAACTGACACACATGATCGACTATATCAAAGGTGAACTCACCGAACTGACCCCCGCAGAAGCCGTAGTAGAAGCCTACGGCGTGGGATACTCCCTCAACATATCGCTCAACACCTACACCGCCATACAAGGCAAGCACGAAACGAAACTCTATGTACATGAGGCTCTTGTGACGGGTGGGCGAGATGATTCCTACACCCTGTACGGATTTGCCAGCAAGCAGGAGCGTGCGCTCTACCGCCTGCTCATCACTGTGTCGGGCGTAGGGGCCAACACCGCCCGCATGATACTCTCCGCCGCCTCTCCCGCCGACTTGGGCAATGCCATCGCCAGCGGCAACGAGCGATTGCTCAAGGGGGTCAAGGGCATCGGGCTGAAGACCGCCCAGCGCATTATCGTTGATCTTAAGGACAAGGTGATGAGCCTCGGCCTCGCTGCTGAAGTCAATGTAGCCGATGCCGGCACCGCTGCCGTCAACGCCGGAGTACGCGACGAGGCCGTATCGGCCCTCACCATGCTGGGCTTCTCACCCGCTCCGTCGGCCAAGGTGGTCACCGCCATCCTACAGGAACAACCTTCATTGCCTGTAGAACAGGTTGTAAAACTGGCTCTTAAGCAGATCAAATAAGAACACGCCTTCACACCCCTCCGACTCTCAGGATACAAGCGTAACAGAAAGAAAAAGAGTGATTTTCAAAAGACACACATACACTATTCTCCTCATAGCACTGGTCGCTACCGTGACCAGCTACGCCATCGGTGTACCTTTCCGCCAAGACGACCCCACACGCCGTCGGTCACGTTACACCACCCGTCGGCAACCGAAGCCCGACGACAACTCGCGTGCCAAGAAAGACACGCTCGCCATCATCGCCCAGCCGGAACTGGAAAACGAGGACACCATACCCGACTCTCTCCTCCACCCGCGGTGGAAGGTGCAGCGCACGCTTCCCATCACCGTGGCCGACCTTGACCAGAACGGAGCCGACCTGCACCGCCCCGAGAACCTCAAACAGGACGTAGTCTACAACGATACGCTCAACCGCTACATCATCGGGTCGAAAATCGGCGACAGCTACATCAACACGCCCATCATGATGACACCCGAGGAGTATCGCAAGTGGAGCGAACAAAAAGCCTTCGATCAGTTCTTCCGCAAAAAGAACGACGAAATCTACCAAGCCAAAGGCAAGGAGAAGTTCGACTTCACCGATATGCACTTCGACCTCGGACCGGCCGAAAAGATATTCGGTCCCGGCGGTGTACGCATCAAAACCCAAGGTACGGCGGAACTGAAATTCGGTGTCACGCTGAAAAACATCGACAACCCCTCACTCCCCATCCGCAACCGTAAGACAACGGCCATGGACTTCGACGAGAAGATCAACCTCAATGTCAACGGACGTGTCGGCGACAAGGTGAACATGAACCTCAACTACAACACCGACGCCACCTTCGACTTCGACTCACAGAACTTCAAACTCAAGTACGACGGCAAGGAAGACGAGATCATCAAACTCGTCGAGGCGGGCAACATCTCCTTCCCGTCCAACTCGTCGCTTGTCAAGGGTGCCTCCTCGCTCTTCGGTCTGCGCACCGACCTGCAGTTCGGCCGTCTGAAGATGCAACTCGTGGCCTCACAGAAGAAGTCGACTACCAAGAGCGTGTCCTCCAAAGGCGGCAAGCAGTATACTCCCTTTGAGATCGATGCGGCCAACTATGAAGAGAACCGCCACTTCTTCCTCTCCCAATACTTCCGTGACCGCTACGATGCTGGCATGAAAACCTTGCCCAACGTCACCACCGGCATCAATATCAACCGTGTCGAAGTATGGGTGACCAACAAGACCGGAACGACCTCCAACACCCGTAGCGTTGTCGCCCTGACCGACCTCGGCGAGAATAGCCGCATATCCAACGCCAACTGGAGCGTCACCGGGCAACCCGTACCGTGCAACGCCGCCAACACCGAGTATTCCTCGATGGTGGGCCAGTACAGCGCCGCACGCGACATCGACCAGACCTCCACCATACTCGAGGGCATACCACAATTTTCCGGCGGCACCGACTACGAGAAACTCCAAAGCGCGCGTCTACTCACCTCCTCGGAATACACGCTCAACAAGTCACTCGGCTACATCTCGCTCAAAACCACCCTGCAGAGCGACCAGGTACTCGCAGTGGCCTACGAGTACACCTACGGTGGTGTGACCTATCAGGTGGGTGAGTTTGCCTCTGACATCACCGATGTCAACCAAGCCTTGTTTGTCAAGTCGCTCAAGAACACCAGCAACAATCCCTCACAGGGCAACTGGGGACTGATGATGAAAAACGTGTACTACCTCGCCTCCACCGTCGAGAAGGAGAAATTCCGTCTCGATGTCAAGTTCCAAAGCGATACGGCAGGTGTCTACCTCACCTACATTCCCGAACCACAGGTGAAAAGCCAGACCCTCATCAAGGTGCTCGGCGCCGACCGCCTCGACAACAATCTCAAGGCTCACCCCAATGGTTACTTCGACTATGTGGAAGGCTACACCGTGTCTAACGGACGTGTATTCTTCCCCGTGGCCGAACCGTTCGGAAAATACCTCAAAAACTACCTCATCGAGAAGGGCATACCCGAAGCCAAAGCCGCACAGTACGCCTTCACCGAACTCTACGACTCCACCAAGACCGTCGCCAAGCAGATCGCCGAGAAAGACAAGTACATGCTCGTCGGCCAGTTCCGCGGCACGTCAGCCAACGTCATCTCGCTCGGCTCGTACAACGTGCCGCAAGGGTCGGTGGTCGTCACGGCCGGCGGCGTGACCCTCACCGAGGGTTCTGACTACTCGGTAGACTACAGTGCGGGCGAGGTGACCATCCTCAACCAAAGCATCATCGATGCCGGTACATCAGTCAACGTGTCGCTCGAGAGCAACACCGACTACGCCCAAGAACGCAAGACGATGTTCGGTATGAACTGGGAATACACCTTCTCCAAGAATTTCCAACTCAGCGGTACCCTCCAACACCTCTCCGAACAAGCACTCACCACCAAGGTATCGATGGGATCAGAACCGCTCAACAATACCATCTGGGGCCTCAACATCAATTGGAAGAAGGAGAGCCAGTGGCTCACCAACGTGCTCGACAAGATACCTCTGCTGCATCTCACGCAACCTTCCTCCATATCCTTCACGGGTGAGTTTGCACAACTCATCGCCGGACAAAGCCACGGCACACAAGACAACGCTTCCTATCTCGACGACTTTGAGAACACCAAGAGCACCATTGATGTGAGTACACCTACCTCATGGGTACTGTCGAGCGTACCGTCGATGTTCCCCGAGTCGAGCGACAAGACGACCCTGCGAAGTGGCTACAACCGTTCGTTACTGGCCTGGTACACCATCGACCCGCTGTTCACACGGCGCAGTTCGTCGCTCACCCCCTCACACATCAAGAGCGACCTCGAGCAACTCTCCAACTTCTATGTGCGCGAGGTCTACTCCCGCGAACTCTTCCCCAACCGCGACCAAAGCAGTTACAACGGTTCGGTGCCCACACTGAGCATACTCAACCTCGCCTACTACCCCAACGAGCGCGGTCCCTACAACTTCAATCCCGACCTTAACTATGACGGCACGCTCAACAATCCTACCCAACACTGGGGCGGTATGATGCGCAAACTCGACACCAACGACTTTGAAACGGCCAACATCGAGTACATCGAATTTTGGATGCTCGACCCCTTCATCTATACGCGCGAGGACGGCACTGCAGCCGATCACGGCGGCGACTTCTACATCAACCTCGGCGAGGTGAGCGAAGATGTACTCCGCGACGGCAAGAAGTTCTACGAGAGCGGTATGCCCGTCGACGGTTCCAGCAACTTCACCACCACCCAGTGGGGTAAGGTGCCCAACCAGGCCACCGTCACCTACGCCTTCGCCACGTCCTCCGGTTCACGCGCCAAGCAAGATGTCGGTCTCAACGGTCTCAATGACGAGGAGGAACTTTCGTTCGCACCCTACCAAGACTTCCTCACCGCCATACAGGGCAAGGTGAGTCAAAACGTGCTCGACTCTATCCGCAAAGACCCCGCCGGCGATGACTACCACTACTTCCGCGGAAGCGACTACGACCAGATCGAAGCCTCCATCCTGCGGCGCTACAAATACATCAACAATCCGCAGGGCAACTCGCCTGACAACGACTCGCGCACCGAGGGCTATGACACCTCCTACAAGACGACCCCTGATGTAGAGGACATCAATCAGGACTACACGCTCAACGAGTACGAGAAGTACTACCAGTACCACGTCTCCATACGTCCCGAAGACTTGGAGGTGGGACGCAACTTCATCGTCGACAAGCGTGAGACCTACCCTACCCTCCGCAACGGCAAGAACGATACGAAAGCCACATGGTACCAATTCCGTATTCCGCTCGACGACTTCGAACAGAAGTTCGGCAATGTCACAGACTTCACCAGCATACGCTTCATGCGTATGTTCCTCACCGGATTCAAGAAGCCTATCGTGCTCCGCTTCGGCACGTTCGATCTTGTACGCGGCGAATGGCGCGTCTACGAGCAGAACCTCGACAATAGCGCAGCCCAGCAGGGCAAACTCTCCGTCAGCGCCGTCAATATCGAAGAGAACAACACCAAGACACCTGTCAACTACGTCCTGCCTCCGGGCATACAGCGCGGACAAGACCCCACACAACCCCAACTTGTGGAAAACAACGAGCAAGCCCTCGCCATGACCCTCACCGGTCTGGCTACCGGCGAGTCAAAGGCGGTATACAAGAACACTACGCTCGATCTCCGGCAGTACAAACGTCTGCAGATGTTCGCCCACCTCAACCAGATGGAACCGAACACTACCGCCCTCGAAGACAACCAACTCTCTGTCTTCATCCGTCTCGGAAGCGACTACAAGAGCAACTACTACGAATACGAGATACCACTCAAGGTCACTCCCAACGGCACCTACGACCGATATTCCCGCTCCGATTGCGAAAAGGTGTGGCCCACCGACAATATGCTCGACATAGCGCTCAGCGCCTTCACACAGATCAAGAAGGAGCGTAACATCGCCAAAGCGCAGGGACGCGCCTCCTACAACCGCCCCTACTCTGCCTACGATAGCGACAAGCCCAACAACAAGGTCACCGTCATGGGTAACCCCTCGCTCGGCGAGGTCAAGACAATGATGATCGGTGTACGCAACAATGCCGGCGATGCCAAGAGTGGTGAGGTGTGGGTCAACGAACTGCGTCTGCGCGAGTACAACAACAGTGGTGGTTGGGCCGCACAGGGAAATCTCAACATGCAACTCTCCGACCTCGGCACCGTCAACCTGCAGGGACGCTACACCACCTCGGGCTTCGGCGGACTTGAAGAGGGTGTTACCGAGCGGTCTACCGATGACTACAAGACCTACTCCTTCACCACCAGCCTCGAACTGGGCAAGTTCTTCCCCGACAAGGCCAAGGTCACCGCACCGCTCTACTACTCGGTGACCAAGGAGGAAACACGTCCGAAATACAATCCGCTCGACACCGACATGGAACTCAAGGACGCACTCGAAGGGGCGGCCAACCAGCACGAACGCGACTCCATCGAGAGCATCGCCGTGACCAAGACCACGACCACCAACTTCTCACTCTCCAACGTGCGCGTCGGCATACAAAACAAGCGTCACCCCATGCCCTACGACCCGGCCAACTTCTCCTTCTCATACAGCCATAGCCATCGCTACACACAAGGCGAGACCACCGTCTACGAGAAGGAGGACAACTGGCGCGGATCACTCAACTACTCGTGGACACCCGTCTACAAGGCATTCGAACCATTCAAGAAACTCAAGAGCCGCAGCAAGTGGCTCGAGATATTCAAGAAGTTCGGACTCAACTGGCTACCGCAGAACCTCGGATTCAACACCGAGATCACACGCAGTTACTACGAACTGCAGGAGCGCGACATGGACAATCTCCAAAACTCGGAACTCCCGCTCACCTTCAGCGAGCAGTTCCTTTGGAACCGCGATTTCACCCTGCGATGGGATCTCACCAAGAACATCCACATGAACTTCCAGAGTGCCACCCACGCCGAGATAGAAGAGCCATACACTCCGGTCAACAAGTCGCTCTACCCCGACCGCTACTCAGCATGGAAAGACTCCGTGTGGACCAGCATCAAGCACTTCGGTACACCGCTCGACTATACCCAGTCGTTCTCGCTCTCCTATCAACTGCCCCTCAACCTCGTTCCCGTCTTCGACTGGATCAACTCCGATGCCAGTTACCAGTCCTCGTACAACTGGGTACGCGGTAGCGACCTTGAGGACGGCACGTCACTGGGCAACACGGTCAGCATGAACCGCACGCTCAACATCAACGGCACGTTCAATCTCGAGCGACTCTACAACCACGTTCCCTTCCTCAAGAAGGTCAACGACAAGTACAACCGCACCACCTCGACCTCCAACCGCAACAAGAAACGCACTCCATCCGGCAAGGACGACAAGGACAAGGACAAAAACAAGAACGCGCCAAAGGGCAAGGACAACAAGACCGATGACAAGACCAAACGTATGTTGCCCAAAAACAAGCAGGCCTTCGAGCGCGAGGTTACCCTCAAACCCGATACCGTCATCAGCGTGGCGCACAACAAGAAGAGCCGCCGCATCACCGTCACGGCACGCACCGAAGACGGACGCGCCTTCAACCTGAAGTACCGCAAGGTGGGCGACAACAGTATACGCATCCTCAACAAGGTAGACTCTGCCCTCAAACTCAAGATCACCGTCACACCCAAAGCGCCGCTTGAGGAAAAAGGATGGTACAAGATAGCGCAAGGTTTCACCCGCGTGCTCATGCTCGTGCGCAACGTCAGCGTGTCCTACCGCAACCAGTACTCCATGGCGCTTCCAGGCTTCATGCCCACCGTGGGCGATGCCTTCGGACAGCGGCGCAACGGCGGAGCGCTGGCCCCGGGACTCGACTTTGCCTTCGGCTTTGTGGGCGACTCCTATATCGACCGCGCCAGCGACCGCGGATGGTTGCTCATGAGCGACTCCGTGGCTACCCCCGCCACGACCAGCAAGACCGAAGACTTGCAGATACGCGCTACGCTTGAACCGGTCAAAGGATTCAAGATCGACCTCAACGCCAGCCGCACGCAGACCACCGCCAAGAGCATACAATATATGTATGTGGGCAACCCCACCACACAGAGCGGTACATTCACCATGACCACCCTATCGCTGGGCAGCGCCTTCGAAGGCACCGGCAATGCCAACAACGGCTACCACTCCCCCACCTTCGAACGCTTCTGTGCCTCACTCGAAGGTTTCCGCCAACGCGTCGAGGCTCGCTACGCCGGAGCGGTATATCCCGAAGGCAGCACGCTCGCCGGACAAACCTTCGATGCCGCCAATGGCGGGGTCAACAAGTACAGCGCCGACGTGATGATCCCCGCCTTCATCTCCTCCTATACAAGCATGGGCGGCAAGTCGCTCGACATCTTCCCGTCACTCTCGCGACTGCTCCCCAACTGGACGATACGCTACAGCGGATTGTCCAAACTGCCGTGGTTCCGCGACGTGTTCAAGAGCGTCAACATCAATCATGCCTACAAGAGCATCTTCGCCATCGGATCGTACAGCACCTACAGCACCTACATGGAGTATATGAACGGGCTCGGATTTGTCAACGACGCGACCACCGGCAACCCCATCCCCAACTCTATGTTCAACGTGTCGACCGTCAGCATCAACGAGGCATTCTCACCACTTCTCGGTATCGACGTGACCCTGCAAAACAATATGACCGTCAAACTGGAGTACCGCACAACGCGCGTGCTCAACCTGAGCATGACCAGCGTGCAGATCAATGAGGCTTCCAGTCACGACTGGGTACTCGGAGCGGGATACACCATCAACAACTTCAACCCCTTCGGCGGACGCAACCACCGCGCCGTCAAGAGCAAGTCGAAAGGCAAGGACAAGAGTCAGCCCACGCCGACCACCAACAACCGACGAAACGGCACCAACAACGACCTCCGTCTGCGACTCGACCTCAGTTTCCGCCGACAGGCCGCCATCAGCCGCGACATCGCCACCGTGACCAGCACCGCCAGCAGCGGCAACTCGGCTTTCAAACTGTCCTTCTCGGCCGACTACACCCTATCGCGTCTGCTCACTATGAGTTTCTACTACGACCGTCAGACCAACACTCCTCTGCTCTCCAGCAGCAGTTACCCCACGACCACACAAGACTTCGGTCTGAGCATGAAGTTCTCGCTGACGCGATAGAAGAGAGAAAATACACGGAATACATATTTTACAACCCACATTACCTATTCCTGCACGCCCGACACGCGTGCAGGATTTTTTTGTTTATCTTTGCAGACGGGTGTAAAATTCAGAAGCCACGCCCCATCAGCAAAGTCATACAACCCAGAGAAAACAATGGAGAAAAACATCATCAACATCAAAACCATCGACGAATACAACCGTCTATTGGGCGCCGAAACCCTCAACCCACTGGTGAGCATCATCGATTTTTCCAAAGCCAAACCTATGCACCACATCAAGTGCATCATGGGCTTCTACGCCGTCTTTCTCAAAGAGGTGAAGTGCGGCGATCTCATCTATGGCCGACAACTCTACGACTACCAAGCCGGCACCGTAGTATGTCTCGCCCCTGGTCAGGTCATCGGCATAGAAGACAACGGCGAGGTATTCCAGCCCAAGGGGTGGGCCCTGCTCTTCCATCCCGATCTGATACGCGGCACCTCGCTCGGACGCGCCATGCGCGAATACCGCTTCTTCTCCTACGAATCCAACGAGGCCCTACACCTCTCCGACCGTGAGCGCGTGGTGTTCATGGACTGTCTCCAAAAGATACAAGACGAGATACAACACGATATCGACCGCATGAGCCGCCGCATCATCACCAAGGGCATCGAAATGTTGCTCGACTATTGTCTGCGCTTCTACGAGCGTCAGTTCATCACCCGCGAGAATGTCAACAGCGACATCCTTACCCGCTTCGAAAACCTGCTCGACAAATATTTCACCGACATAGACAACGTACACCGCAAAGGCCTGCCCTCCGTGAAATACTGCGCCAGCCAACTCTGTCTCTCACCCAACTACTTCGGCGACCTCATCAAGAAAGAAACCGGCATCACCGCCCAAGACTATATCCAAGCCAAGATCATGAACATCGCCAAGGAGCGTGTGCTCGACCCCACCAAGTCGATCAGCCAAATCTCCTACGACCTTGGTTTCCAATATCCCCAGCACTTCACCCGAATGTTCAAGAAGAGCATCGGCCAGACACCCACCGAGTACCGCACACAATCGCCAAACATATAGCGGGAGAAAAAGCCACTCACCATCCATCGTCTATACTCCACTGGTATAGACGATGAATCTTTTTAGACACCATCTCTACCATTGTCAAGTGACCGAAGAAACCCTCGCGCGGCAGTCTTCGGGACGAAAGACCCGAGTATTCGGCCTTGCACACTCCAGTATTCGGGCTAAACCACACGAGTATTCGGCCTCAAATACTGCAGTATTCGGCCCGAATACTAGAGTATGCTAGGCCGAATACTATAAACATGTATTGGTGTCCGCTAAAAACGTCTCAACAGGCGAGTCCCGTAGGGACGACAATAATTTCATAGTTTTCAAATCGTACCAAGTTATTTTTTTATCGTCACTAAAACGATGATGCAGAGCGTGAGCAATTCCGCTGCCGGAATCGCCGTCCAAAGTCCTATCACGCCTATTAGTCTTGGTAACACCATAAAACCAAGCACGGCAAAGACGATACCACGCAGCACGGTATAGACCATCGCCCGCTTCGCCTGGGTGATGCTCTGATAGTAGCCCACGAACGCCACGTTGAGGGCAAAGAACAGCGAGCAAGTGGCGAACCACGGCATTCCGTCTATCGCCAGGGCGTAGGACGGTTCAGATGGCCGCAGGAAGGCTCCCACGATGAGATGGTCGCACACAATCAACAGGGCGAGAACGCCCACGCCACACATCACGGCAGCATAGAGCGACACCCTCAGCGCCCTACTCACGCGCGCCTTCTCGCCAGCACCATAATTATAACTGATGATGGGCTGGGCAGACTGCGCCACAGCATTGTTGACCGAGAAGATGACAGGGAAGAGGTAGCACACGATGGCGAACGCTGCCACACCCTGCTCATGAAGCATCGACATAAACATATAGTTGCCCGAAATCATCGTGATGCTCATAGCAATCTCTGTGAGGAAAGTGGCGGAACCCACCTTCATCATATATCCCGTATTGCGCAGGGTGAGCAAGAGCGAGGTGACGCTCATCTTCAGGCGGTAGAACTTCAGCGTGGTGGAGAACCACAGGAAATAGGCAAGACTCATCAGTCCGCACACGATACAAGCAATCGAGGTAGCAATCGCCGCACCCTTCACCGCCATCCCCATCGGGAAGATGAAGAGCCAGTCGAGCGTGAGGTTCACCACGGCTCCCATCACCTGCATCCACATCGCATAGCGTGGCGATCCGTCGAGCCTCACCATCATCATGCCCACACACTGCCACAGAAGAAAGACCGTGCCAGGCAAGAGCCAGAGCAGGTAGTCGAGGGCGTAATGCTCCAGTGCCTCACTGCATCCGAGGGCGTAAATCACCGTTCGGGGCATGAGCAGACACAGGAGAATGAGCGCGGCGATGATGGCGAAGCCCACGCCGAACGCTTGGGTGAGGATGATGTGTGCCGCCTTCTTGTTGCCCTCGGCAAGGTGCATACTGGCGATGACCGACGCTCCGATGCCGAACATCAGTCCGATGCCCGTCACCACCGTCCACACGGGAGCCACGATGTTGACCGCGGCGATGCCCTCGGCGCCCACTCCCCTACCCACGAGGATGCCGTCGATGATGGTCTGCGCCGACATGAAAATCATGCCCACGAGCGTGGGAAAGAACATTTTTCGGAACAACGGCCCAATCTTTCCCGAGCCGAAATCAATCTTGTCACGGGATGTGTCGATTTTCTTCTTCATATTCTTCTTGTCTTTCTTTTTTTGTTTTTTGGGGTGCAAAGTTACGAATAATATCCAAAGAAAGGAAATTAAATATATGTGAAGTGGAAATATTAGAGGGTGAACTCGAAGAATGGGACAAAAGAAAAAATCCGGAAGAGCCGTATAGGTTTCTTCCGGATTTGTATATGAGAACTCAGATGCTGAGTTAGAATCCTCCATGTCTTCCTCCAGGAGGTGGCCCCATGGGTCTTCCGCCCCCGTTGAACGGTCTTCCGCCGAAGTCGGGCCTTCCGCCTTCGTGGCGGCGCATTTCCTCGCGTGCCTCCTTGCCGCCTATGAGGTTAAAGCGGTATACCACGTGTAGCATAGCATAGCTGTTGATGCTGTTGTATTCCGTATCGGTGCGTGCCATGGCCGTAAGCGAGCGGCTCAGCGTGCTTTGCTGGCGCAGGATGTCATAGAACTGGAGCATCACCGTGAGCGGTTTGCCGCGTAGGAAGCCCTGCGAGAGTTGTGCGTTCCATACCAGTTCGTTGGTGTTCATCGAGTTGTCCGAATATCCCCTTCTGCTGCTCTCGCTCAGGTCTGTGCTCAGGCTCATGCCCCATGGCATGCTCAGCGTAACGCTGGGACCGTAGGAGAACTGCCACGTATCCATATTGCTCGAGGCCTGCAGCTTGTTGCGGGCGTGTGTATAGTTGAGTGTTCCGTTCAGGTTTACCTCCAGCCAGTCGTTGCGGTAGCTCAGGGCCAGCCGTTCTCCCACGGTGGTCTGTTTGGTAGTGTTCTTTTCAGAGTTGCCTCCGTTGAGGCTGAGGTAAGCCACGTTGTTGGCATATTGCAGGTTGGTGAAGCTGTTGACGCTCCACACTCCAGCCGAGTCGATGGCCGTATTGAACATGAAGGCTCCGTTCACGTCCCAGTTGCCGTTGATATTCTCCGGCTGTGTGGTGCGTCCTCCGGTCTCCTCGTTGTAGGTTACCTTGTCGCTGATGCTGTTGCTCGTGGTAGAGAAGTTGATGAATGTCATCAGCGCGCGCTGGTGGCGCTCTATATAGTTATTGTAGAACAGGCGGAACCTCTGCGTGAAGGATGGCTTCAGTCCGGGGTTACCCTTCTTGATGTTGAGCGGGTTGCTGTCGTCGGTGATGTCGAGCAGGTCGGTCATGGATGGCTGCGAGGTGGTGCCGCGGTAGTTGATGCGCAGGTTGCTCACCTTGCTGAACCTGTAGCGGAAGTCGAGGGTGGGCGAGAAGTTGACCACGTTGCGCACGGTGTCTACATGTATGCCCTGGTAGTCCTGTATGTACTTGGATGTCTGCGGCTGTACCATCACACCGAAGTTGAGGTTGAACTTGGGACGTACAAACCGCATCATTACCTGTATGTCGTGTATGTAGTTCCTGTATTCAGAATAGCGGCTCAAGTCCTGGTCCAGATACGTCTCCAGCGGGGAGCCGCCCAGATGGGATAGGTAGCTGTCCCATCCGCGGTAGGACGAAGTGGTGTTGCGCCACAGGTCCAGTTCGTCGGAAGGAAGGTTGGCGAAGTCGTAGGTAGAGCGGTCGCTCTTCGAGTAGTTGTACGTAAACTTGTAGCTGAACTGCAGGAAGGTTGCCTTCCAGAGCGGTTCGCTGTAGGTGGCCTGCAGACTGTAGCTGTATTTGTCTGTAGGTGTGGTGTTGTACCTGTAGGTGTTATAGGTAGAGTCTTCGCCCGAAGCCTTTTTTACGAGATAGAGGTAGGCGTTGGTGAGCGAGAGGCTCTTGCTGTCGGTTCTGCCGTAGCTGGCGTCTGCACGGAGGGTGAAGTTGCGTCCGGTGCTGCTCAGTCGCCTGTTGAACTGGAGCATACCCTTGAAACTCTTGCTGTCGCTGTACGAGATGTCGTTTGTCTCCTGCTTGTTCACGAGGCTGTCTATGGCCTGCATCTGTGCGAGGGCACTGGCGTCGAGCGGATTGGTGACATGGTTGTAGGGATTGGCGCGGAACTGTGCCGAGAGCGAACGGCTGAGTCCGTCGCTGCTGCTGATGGTAAAGGAGGGTCGGAACATGATGTTGGTCAGCGTGTCGGGTTTCCATTCCATGCGAAACCGTCCGTCCCAGCTATTGCTGCGCGAGTAGTTGGTTGCCCGTTTGTTGGTAAACGAGGGTGTTGAGCTGACAAAGTTCTCTGAGGCGGTGGTGCTTCCTGTATCGCCGTCACTGTGGTTCCAGCGCAGAGAGGCATCCATGTTCAGCTTGTCCTTGTTCTCGTAGTTGTAGTTGAGTCCTATCATCTTCGAGGCATTCAGTCCCTGTCTGCCCGGGCCTCTTCCCGGACCGCCTCCACCGGGGAATCCCATATCGTTGGTGTTGTTGGCCGATCCGAAGAACATGAGACGGTTGCGGTCGTTGAAATATCCGGCCATGATACGTCCGCTGTAGCGTTTCTCCGTACCTGCGCCCAAGTCGATATTGGAGAGGATACCCTTGTTCATGCCGCGCTTCACACCGAAGTCGAGCACCGTTTCCTCCTCACCGTCGTCGATGCCGGTAACCTTGGCCAGATCGCTCTTCTGGTCGTATGCCTTTATCTTGTCTATAATGCTGGTAGGCAGGTTTTTCAGGGCTGTCTTGGTGTCGCCCGTCATAAACTCCTTGCCGTCTACGAGGATCTTCTTTACCTCCTTGCCGTTAATCTTGATGCTGCCGTCGTCGCTCACCTCGGCACCGGGAAGACGCTTCACCAGTTCCTCGATGGTAGAGCCTTCGGGCGTGCGGTAGGCTGCCGAGTTGTAGACGAAGGTGTCTTCCTTCAGTACCACCTTCTTGGCCATGGCTGTGACGGTGGCCGTCTTCAGCATGATGGCTTCCGCAGTGATGGTGACATTGCCCATGGCAAGGTCTTTGCCGTCTGTCATCTCTATCCTCTTTACTGTTGGCTTGTAGCCCACATTGGTTATTTTGAGCAGGTATTTACCGTCGCTCGGAGCCTGAAGACTGAAAAGTCCGTTCTCGTTGGTAAGGGCGCCTGCCACATAGGTACTGTCGGTCTTGAGTAGTTGTACGGTAGCTTGTTCTACGGGTTCTTTGGCATCCTTGTCGAGGAGCGCACCCGTGATGAGCCTGGTCTGTGCGCTTGCAGTCACGGCAATGAGCAACAGCAGAAGCGCGGATAGGATTTTTTTCATTCTTTCCCTTTTTTCTTTTATTTTTTACTTGTTTACCTTTTATTGGACGCATAGTATACGGCATGGTTTAGCCGCAGTCGGTAAAAATAATGCTAAAATATGGAACAATAGGGCAAAAATGTCATGCTATAAGCAGATAAATGATTACCTTTGCAACCGTTTTCCGAATAACAAATACAAAAAAGATGCAGACAAAACATATCAGAATAAGCGACTACAACTATGTACTTCCCGACGAGCGCATAGCCAAATTTCCCCTACAGCAACGTGACCACTCCAAACTCTTGGTGTACAGGCACGGCGAGGTGAGTGAAGACGTGTTCTACCGCTTGCCCGACTATCTGCCCAAGGGCGCACTCATGGTGTACAACAATACGAAGGTTATCCAGGCACGCCTCCACTTCAGAAAAGAGACAGGTGCCTTGATAGAGGTGTTCCTGATGGAACCGGCAGAGCCGACCGACTATGAACAGATGTTCCAGACGGCAGGCCACTGTGCATGGCTTTGTATGATAGGCAACCTGAAGAAATGGAAGGAGGGTAGCCTCTCCCGTTCGTTTGATGTCAAGGGACAGCAACTCACCCTGTCCGTCACGCTGCGCCGTGGCGATGAAGCGGCTAAGACAACTGCCGGAGTGGCAGTCGACAGTAAAGGCGGCACCAACTACTGGGTGGACTTCGATTGGGACAATACGGAGGTGTCGTTTGCAGAGATACTCGAGTCGGTGGGCGAACTGCCCATCCCCCCTTACCTTAACAGGGAGACGCAGGAGAGCGACAAGACCACATACCAGACGGTCTACTCGAAGATAAAGGGCAGCGTAGCGGCACCCACCGCTGGTCTCCACTTTACGGAGAAGGTGCTCGCTGACATCGATGCGCACGGCATAGAGCGCGAAGAGGTGACCCTCCATGTAGGGGCAGGTACCTTCAAGCCCGTGAAGAGCGAGGAGATAGAAGACCACCGTATGCACACCGAGTTTATCGTGGTGCACCGCCATACGCTCTGTAGTCTGCTGCGCCACGATTGCCGTATCATAGCTGTAGGCACTACGAGCGTGCGAACCATAGAGAGCCTTTACTATATGGGCGCTTACCTGTTAAGCCATCCCGACGCCAACGAGCAAGATTTGCATGTAGGCCAGTGGACGCCCTATGAGGACGGAAGGGACGGCGGTCTTGTAGACGGCATCACGCCTGTGCAGGCCATACAGGCTATCCTCGACTATCTGGACCGCAATGGGCTGGAGGCTCTTCACTCGAGTACGCAGATCATCATAGCTCCGGGCTATGAGTACAAGATTGTGAAGATGCTGGTCACCAATTTCCATCAGCCGCAGAGCACGTTGCTGTTGCTCGTCAGTGCGTTCCTGCACGGCGACTGGCGTAAGGTGTACGACTATGCACTGGGGCACGATTTCCGTTTCCTGAGTTACGGCGATTCATCGCTGCTTATTCCCTGAACCAACCTGTCAACTTGGCTGCTGTGTGCAGTCAGGTTGCCATGAACTGGGTGATACGCCAAACTGCTTCTTGAAGGCGACGGTGAAATGAGCCGCTGTGGCAAATCCTGTCATTGCGGCTATCTCGGTGACATTGTATTGTCCTTCTTTCAGTAGTTGGGCCGCCCTGTTCAGTTTGTAGTGGCGGATGAAGGCTCCCGGTGTCTCGCCCGTAAGTTCCTTCAACTTATAGGCAAGTTTGGACTGGCTTATGAGCAGGTCGCGACTGATGGTGGCTACGTTGAGTTCCTGTAAGGCTATGCGTTTCTCCATATAGTTGTAGAGTTCGTCCATGAACATGCGGTCCTGCTCGGACAGGCTGTCCACGATGCTCTCCGGCAGTTGGCGGGTGTCTGTGCTGTCGCTCAACTGCTGTCGCAGGGTTTGTACGTTCTTCAGTTGTGAGGCTACGAGGGCTTTGAGGTAGGCGGGCGAGAAGGGCTTTGTGACGTATGCTACGGCTCCCATGCGTAGACCTTCGGTCTGTTCGTTCATATCCGACTTCGCCGTTATCAGTACTACCGGTATGTGACTGAACGTGAGCGACTGCTTCAGTGTACGGCAGAAGTCGTAGCCCGACATCTTGCCCATGATGATGTCGCTCAAGATGATGTCAGGGGCCAGACGTTCCATATCTTCTAATGCCGCTTCGGCGGAGTAGCGGTTCTCCACGCAGTATTCGTTGGCAAAGATACTGCGTATGTAGTGTGCCACATCTATGTCGTCGTCTACTATCAGTATCTTGGGTTTGGGAGTGTTGCCATCTTCCGGGAGTGCCATGGTGCCAGACCGCAGTATGGTAGCTCCTTCTTCTGTGCTTTCTGTGTTTCCTGCCTTCTCTTCCTTGTCTATGGGGATTTGCAGTATACCGTGGTTTTCCTCCACTTTTTCCTCCTTTATATATATACGCGCGTCTATGGGCAGCGTGAAGTAGAACTCCACACCTGTCAGTGCTCCGCCGATGTTACGGACGGCGATGTGCCCATGGTGTAGGTCGACGAGTCTTTTTACATAGTACAGTCCTATCCCCGCTCCCCATCCGTAGTGGTGTCCCGTAGTGGTGTCGGTGAGCTGGTAGTAGCGCTTGAAGACATCCTCCAACCTTGCTTCCTCAATTTGCGGTCCGTTGTTCTGCACACAGATGCGGAGCGAGCGGCCATCTGTCGTCTGTTCTGGGTGCATGCTTATTCTTATCACGCCTTGTTCAGGTGTGTGCTTCAGGGCGTTGGTAAAGAGGTTGCTCATTATTTTTTCCAGCTTGTCGGTGTCTATCCACGCCCGGCATGCACCTTCGGGTATGTCGCTTTGCAGGTCTATATGTTTCATTCTGGCAGAGTCGCTGAATGCCTCTATGAGTTTCTCCATTTCTTCTGTAGCATCGGTAGCTGTAACCCTCAGTCGCAGGGCATCCGCTTCGAGCTGATTGAAGTCAAGCATTTGATCAATGAGCCTCAACATTCGGTTGACACTCATGCAGATACGATTGATGGTGCGTCTGATGTCAGGAGACAAATTCTCCCTTGTTCTGAGCGAGAGCAGCGGACCGGCGATGATGGTAAGCGGGTTGCGGAATTCGTGGGAGATGTTGGCGAAGAAATTCATGTTCATCTCGTTGGTGCGTTGCTCGCGCTCGCGCTCGTGCTGCTCCTGCAGGTAGTTCATGCGGTTGGTGCGTATGCGCAGATAGAGGCCGTTGATGAAGTAGATGAGCCATGCCAGAAGTCCAAGGTAGAGCATCCATGCGGCAGCAGAAGTCCATGGTGCAGACTTGATGCGCACGTCCATGCTGTATTCTGCCAGTGGGGGGAGGGACGGCGAGGTCACAAGCCTCAGGCGGAACGTATAACGCCCCGGCGGCAGGTCGGCATATCTTGCCTCGTGCATATAGGTGGGCGTGCGCCATGCCTTGTCGTACCCTTCCAGCATATACTGGAACATGAGCGACGAACGGTGGCTGTAGTTGGGGTAGAAGAAACCGAAGTCGAGCGTATTCTCGTCATGTGCGAGCGTATAGCAGCATGGCTGGTCGCTGCCATTCTCAGGGGTGTCGTTCAGGGTCAGCTTTCTGCCGTCCTGACACTCGATGTCGAGTGAATAGACCGTAATGTTTTGTGCTGCCTTCCTGATGGTGGTCTCTTCGTGATGCATGTCCTTGTCGGTGGGCAGAAACTTGCAGCCGTCCGAACTGCCCAGTATGATGGTACCTGACGGCGATAGGCAGATGGAGTTGTCGAAGAACTGGCGGTTCCAGTTGTTCTGGCTCGACGATACCAAGCTGTTCAGCAACACTTCTCCTGTAGTGGGTGCGTAGCATACGGCATCCTTCAGAGTCGTAATCCATAGTCTCCCCTGTCTGTCTTCCTCCATGGCCTGTATGTGTACGTCGTTGAGGAAGGTCATGCGCTCGGTGGTGTGTCGTTGCAAGTCTATGCGGTACAGCCCAGACCGTTTGGTTCCTATCCATACATTGCGGTGGGAGTCTTGCATGGCGAAGGCCGGTTCGCTGTTGGCGGCGGCAGAGTCGCATGTCAGGGTGAGCGTCTCTGCTTTCTGTCGGCCTGGACGGAGCAGTGCCAGATGCATGTTCTTCATGGCCAGCAGCAGTGTGCCGTCGGTTAGATGGGTGGTTTGTGTCTCTTCGTTGTACCAAGGGGAGTCAACCTTGAAGGAGTCAACCCCGTTGTTGTCTTGCCTGAAGCGCAGCAGCCATTCCGTATTGGTACATACGTAGGCTTCTCCATTTAGGATAGTGCCCGGTCCGTACAGCATGCCTTCGGGGGCGGCATGGCGTGAGCATGTCGCCAAGTGGGTGCCCTCCACGCGGCATTGCAGTACCATCTTGTGGGATAGGAGCCAGGCGCGCTGGTGGTCTATGGGCAGAATGCCTGTCAGTTCCGTTCGTCTGTTTTCCGTCGGGTCTTTTTGCTTCTGGTTCTCTTTTGTTTCCGGCTTGTTGCTCCCGAAGAGGTCTTTGTAGAAGGTGTAGTCCAGACGTTCGCTCTCTGTGTCGTATACATAGAGACGCAGGGTGGTACCGGCCAGGATATGGCGGCCCACACATTCCAACTGAGTAATGTCGCGCCCTTCCGTTTCGGATGCCAGGATGTTGTCATTGGCTTGTCTGAACGACATCCTGTTCGGTGAAAGTATCTGGTAACCTGCATTGTGGTAGCCTATCCACAGATTGCCGTATTTGTCGATAAATGTGGTTGATATGAGGTCTGCCGGCTTGTTGAGCATACGCTCGGGTACATCATTTATAGACTGGGTCTTGGACCTTGTTCCCATGATGTCGGCAGATGAAGTAAGGAGCTGTGGCTGTGTACCTTCGCTTAGCATGTAAGTCTGTCTTGGTGTGCATACCACAATGGCGGCAGTATCGGCAGGATGCTTTATTGACGGCAGGGCGGCAGCATCACATATCCCCGTGACGTTTTCTGTAGCGGGTAGAGGAAAACGCCGGAAGAGCCCTCCCCCCTCATAGCGTGCCAGACCGTTCTGCGTACCTACCCACATTCTTCCTTTGCGGTCGAGGTGCAGCACATTGATGTAGTCGTCGGGTAGGGCAGTAGTGTCGCTCCTGTCATGGAAAAACTGTATGTAGTTTCTACCGTCATAGACATTGATGCCGGCCGAGGTTCCTATCCACACCAGTCCGCGCCTGTCTTGCGCTATGGCAGTGACGTTGAGCGACGAGAGCATGTAGTCTTTGGCTGTTTGGCGGCTCATGGTATTCAGCCTGCTTTGGGTCTGCCGTCTGTCGGGGTCTGCCACGTACACTATGGCAAGCAGTAGCCACAAGAGGGCAAAAATGGTGAGGGCACGTTTTTTCATAGTTGTAGTTTGTTGTGCTGGAGGTGCTGTTGCGGGTAACAGACTTGTTTTTACTTATACTCTCTATCAGATTCGTTTTTACTTATACTCTCTATCAGATTCAGGATGCACAAAGATAGGCTTTCTTTTCCATATACTGTATCTTTTGGGGGGATTTTAACCTCTATTTAACTAAAATGGTGCCTATATGAAGGGCGGTATACCCAACTTTTTGCAGGAAAAGCCAGTAGACACTTTGCCGTTTCGGAAAAACATTGTATATTTGCAGCCCATAAAGACACAAACGATAAACGATGAGAGGAATCGCTAAATTTTATACCTGGTTCTGGATAGTCTACTTTCCGGTCTGCATAGCCTTTGCCTATACCGTCAATTTCGACTGGAGCGACGAAATACTTACGGTGTTGCTCTTGGCCTATGCCGTGGTAAGACACCGTTATCTGGTAAGGAGTAAAGTGCGTACCAACGAAATCATGACATACGTGGGAATCATGATTTTCTACTTATTCTATTCGCTCCTGTTGCGAGTCACGACTCCGCGCGGTGTATTGCTCGACTTCATGCAGCAGTTGCGCCCCTATGCCGTGTTTTATCTCACATGGATGATGGCTCCGAGGTTTACGCTCTTCCAGCGCAAACTCCTGCGCAACGTCATGCTCGCCACCTATGGTTTATATCTGGTAGCCTTCTTTTTCTTCCCCTCGTTGGTAGACCCCTTTGCCGCCGGCAGTGTCCGGTCCGGCGCGGCTGTAGAGTCTGCGGCGTTGGGACAGATTGCCATCAGTTGTGGTATGGTCTATTACCTCTTTTCCAAGCATACACCCATGAACCGCAACATAGCAGTCCTCATTATGCTACTCGGTTTGCTCTCAGGCAAGTCGAAGTACTTTGGCGAGTGTGTGGTGTTTATAGCCTTGGTATTTTTTGTAAAGCGCAAGATAGATTACACTTCGCCCGTCACTTTGCTCAAGGTGGCGGTACTCGGGGCTGTGGTTATCTTTTTCACGTGGGCTAAGTTCAATGCCTATTATGTGGAAGGATTCCAGGATGACAGCGAGGTAATGGCACGCCCTGCCACCTATACCACCGGTCTGCAGATCATGTTCCACGACTTCATACCTTTCGGCAGCGGCCTCGGCTCGTTTGGTGTGGCGGCAGCGGCCAAGGAATACTCGCCCCTTTACTATAGGTATCATCTCGACGGCGTGTGGGGACTGACGCCCGATAATCCGATGTTCCTTGCCGATGCTTTCTATCCTACGCTGGCAGAATTTGGCATTGTGGGCTTTGTGCTCTTCCTCGTGTTCTGGAAACGACGTCTGTGGGAAGCCAACCGCATACCCAATATGGTGTATTACCGCATGGCACTGATGGCCATCATGGCATTGGCACTGGAGAGTACTGCCGACTCCTCTTACCTCTCCGGAAGGGGAATGGGATACTTTATGATACTGGCTCTGTGCCTTAACTCTGCACGCAGAAGGAAGCTCCGTAATCCTAAGCCCGTCCGGCAAAAAGGCATGTCTGCCGAAGACTGCGCTGCAGAAAGGACTGCGAAAATACAGTAGCATGAAAGACTTCGACAGACTTACTGCACGCTTGGGCGAGTTCGGTGGTTGGCGGCTTGTATGGACCTATGTGCGTATGGGGGTGCTCGGTACTGGACTAAAGGCTCTTGTGAGGTGTGTGCTAAGAGGGGAGTCCTTTAAGAAAGCATATCCCCAGATACAGGATAAGGTGGATAGCATCCTTCTCCGTAGGTACAGCCCACTGCTCCGCTCTGCCTGCCAGGATGAGACCTCGCAAGGAGGGATGACTGATGCCTGCAATGCCGAGGGTACACTGCCGAGAATAATATGGACATGTTGGCTGCAGGGTGAAGACAAGGCTCCTGCATTGGTGAAAGCCTGTTTGTTGTCGCAGCGCACACACTTGGCTGGTTATGAGCATCGTGTGCTTACCTTGCAAAACTATACCCGGTGGGTTACGCTTCCAGCCGAGACGATAACGAAATACGAACGGAGAATTATTCCAGCAGCCAGCTTTAGTGATCTGCTTAGGCTTGCGGTGCTTCGCGACTATGGCGGGGTGTGGCTCGATGCCACAGTGCTTTGTACTGGAATGGACAACGAAAGACTCGCTTCCCGATGGAAGACGATAGAGCATAGCAGGTTGACACTCTTCCGCTACTATCCACAGGGCAGCAGAGTGCCCGTAGGACTTTCGACATGGTTTGTCGCTGCAAGAAAAGGGTCGCCCCTGTTGGCGTCTGTATTGGATGCACTCCTGGCCTATTGGCATGACTACGATTGCCTGGTAGACTATTACATCATACATCTCTTCCTGGCCAAGGCACTTGAGCAAAACCCTGCCTTGCTTGCACGCATGCCGAGGGAGAACAGTAGGTATAGTCTGTTGCTGGCGGATGCGCTGCACGAGACGTACGATGAGGCACGCTGGCAAGACTTGCTGGCGCATGTCTCTTTCCACAAGCTCAACTATCGCAAACAGGCTTGTCCCGCAACATATGGCACACCGACTGCAGTCTCAAGACAGATTATGACTTACCTGGACAAGGTGCTTGATCCACAGAACAGTATACAGTAAATGAAGATAATCATCAATTCACCATCGCTCGACCCGAAGGATAACGTCAGTGGCATATCCAGCGTTACGCGGTTCATCATCGACAACAACTGGGAGGCGGATTACCGCTTCTTCCTTCTCGGCAGGCGCGACAACGAGCGTCAGGGCCTTAACCGCATCGTGGCTTTGTGGAAATGCTACCGCCGGTGGAAGGTTATGCTCACCATGTATCCCGATGCCGTCATCCATTACAATCTGCCGTTGTCGTTGGGTTCACTCATTCGCGACCCGTGGTTTCTGCGTTATGCCTTGCGTAAGCATGGGCAGGTGATGGTGCATGTACACGGCGGTTATTTCCTTACCGCCACGCATATAGCCTTTCCTTTCCGCAAGATACTTGGTTGGATATTCCGTCAGGATGTGCCATTTATCGTACTTGGCGAGACTGAGCGCCAAACGTTGCAGCAACGTTTCGGCGCACGTCGTGTCATGGTATTGCCCAACTGTGTGGATCTCTTCGATGCCCAGTCTTTTGCCCAAGAGGCTTTGCCCCACGACGAGAGTAAGCCCCTTCGCTTAGGTTATCTGGGGCGCATTGAACCGCGTAAGGGTATGAACGAACTGCTCGAGGCTTGCTGCCGCTTGAAGCAGGATGGCGTGGACTTCCGACTGGTGCTGGCCGGCAAGGAGGATGCCGAGGGACAGTGCCTTCCACACTTCTGGCAGAGACTTGGCAACAAATTCGAGTATGCAGGACTGGTGTCTGGAGACACTAAGTGTCAGTTTCTGCGCTCGCTCGATGTCTTTGCCCTTCCTACCTATTTTGAAGGCCTTCCCATGTCGCTCCTGGAGACTATGAGCTATGGTGCTGTGCCCGTCATCACCCCCGTGGGCAGTATTCCGCAGGTGGTGACCGATGGCAAGAACGGAGTATTCGTCAAGGTACGTGACGTCGGCAGCATCGTGGAGGCAGTAAAGCGCCTTGACGCTCACCGGGACGACCTGCGGCGTATGAGTGAAGAGGCAAGGGACACCATCTTCTCTAATTTCAGTCCTGCCCGTTATGTGCAGACGCTGAACGGTGTCTACAACGAACTGTTCCAGGTGGCGTTGACGAAGTATGCGCCTGACAGCCGCTACTTCACCAGTCTGCGCACCACCATCTATTACCGCTTCATACGTTTCTCACTTGGCTTGGAGCCAGCTGTCGACATCCTCGATGGAGCATCGTTGGCCGGTTTCGACTGGAAGGCTTTCTATGAGTTTGCCCTGCGGCAGACTATGCTGGGCTTGGTGTTCGACGGTATACAGCAACTGGCCAAGGAGGCCGCACCGCCCATGCCGTTGCTTATGCAGTGGATAGGGGTGAGCGAACAACTGAAAAGGCAGAATGTGCTGCTCGACAAGGCTTCTGCATTTGTGTACCGCAGGATAACGGCGGCAGGCTATCGATGCTGCATACTCAAGGGACAGGGCAATGCCGTACTCTATCCCAATCCGTTGGCGCGTACCCCCGGCGATATTGACGTGTGGGTATTGGCAAGCCGTGAAGAGTTGCGCCATGTTGCTACTATGTTGACTGCTGACCGGGGCACCATCGGAAAGGAGAGCCTTAACCACATCGAGATGAATGTGAACGGTGTGGCTGTGGAACTGCATTCCACTCCTGCCATCATGTCCAATTTCAAGTACAATAAGAGATTGCAGCAGTGGATAAGCGAACAGGCAGACAAGCAGTGCGCCCATATGATAACGTTCGCCTACGACCCACGCCCCGTGGCTGTTCCCACGGCTGCCTTCAACGCCGTGTACCAGCTTTTCCATCTTTTCCACCATTTCTTCTACGAGGGTGTAGGACTGCGTCAGGTGGTGGACTACTATTACGTTGTGGAACAGTTCTTTGCCGAGGCGGAGGATGATGAGGCGCTTGCCTCGCTGCAGCAGACGTTGCGCCACCTTGGTTTGTGGAAGTTTGCCGGTGCCATGATGTATGTTCTGCAGGAGGTTTTGGCCATGCCCAGGGAGCGGATGATAGCACCTCCCGATGACAGGCGCGGTTGGATGTTGCTCGAAGAGATTCTTATGGGAGGCAACTTCGGTCAGTTTGACGAGAGGCATGTATGGGGCAAGGACGGCAAAGAACGCAACCGCTTCAGAGAGGGTGTCTTCGGACACAACATGCTGAGGCTGATACGCGACCTGCGGCTTATGCGCTATTACCCTGCCGAGGCTTTTGGCGAACCGGTGTTCAGAATGTGGCACTTTATGTGGAGAATGTTTAACAAAAAATAG
>CAVJZJ010000001.1:0-117852 GCA_963653995.1 Flexilinea sp. | reverse complement strand
GGACATTTTTATCGCTCCACAAGTTTGCGCACTCGGAGTTAATTAGCAGACCCTATTTATCTATGCCTAACTTGTTCCTTGCAATAGATGCCCATGTATGTCTTGCAGAGCAGAAGTCAAACTTTGGTAATCCCAAACGTTTGGCAATGATGTTAAGACCTTGGTTTATGTGTTTGTTGAAATTAGATGCAGTAGTATACCTTGTGTAGAAGTCAAAGACTCTGGTATCTCCTTTGTATTTTCTAAGCAATGGTAGTATGATAGGAGGTACTTTGATTTCCATATAAGCATTATCTGCCCTTCTGTCTTTTGTTTTCATGCGATTGTAGGATAATATACCTTTGCTATATTCCCTACATTCATACATATCAATAGAGTTCATACCTATTAGACAGAAGGAAAGTATGTAGCAGTCCCTAGCCATTCCTACTCTTCTAGTACCTTGAAACTTGAATATCTTTACAAGAGTATCCTCGCTGATAACCCTATTATGGGTTTGAGGAATATGCTTAGGTATCTTGAAGATCTCAAAGGGAGATGAAGGTATTATTTTTTCTTGTTGGGTGTTATACTTCCTTATGGCCTCATTATAAAGATGCCTTATCTCTCCAAGATACAGAGACTTTGCTCTATGATGATTACCCAATGAATAACAAAAACCTTCAAGGAAACTATAATCTATTGCAGAGAATAGTAGTGTATTCTTACCTGTGTATCTCATAAGGGAATTCAACATAGTAAAATAGTTTTTCTTTCCCTTTATATTTGATTGCTGTAACCATTCTCTGGCAAAAGTGAAGAAGTCTACGCTCTCTTTCTTCCTTATAATTTTATTGTAATACCATTCTACACTCCCTTCTGTATTTTCTAATTCTAACTCACATAGTCTATTCCTTATCTCTACTATTTTGTTATCAATAATTCTTTGTATGTTAGTAGAGGTTACTCTACCTGTCCTTGATATATTCCTTTTATCAATGATGATATTCGTAGAGATTCTCTTCCTTCTTCCTTGATGAGATAACATTATATATACTCTCCTAGAGCCATCTGCTTTAGGCTTTCCCATCTCATATCCTATTGTAGCCATTCTAATTTTGTTTTGCGGCAATTAATACAATACTTGAGGATTCAAGGGTAAAATACTAGAGTATTAAGAGTAAAGGAATGGTATTGATGAATAGTAGAAAATGTCTACAAAATCCATCACTTGTTGGTGATCTCGCTGGGATTCAAACCCAGGACCTTCAGAACCGGAATCTGACGCTCTATTCAGCTAAGCTACGAGACCATTGACAAGGTATCTGGCAACGAGTAGACCCTTGCGGATGCAAAAGTACGAAATAAAAGCGATACGCACAAACAAAAGGGGTAAATTCTGTTCCGTTGAACCGATGCAAAGATGCGGCAATATAGATAACAAATACAGGATGCCTTATACGAATTCCAGTCCCAATTCATCCACCAGACGACGTATACCTTTGTTGTTTTGGGTAAGCATCTCGAATATCTCACGTTTGGAGAGAATCGGCTTGATTTCGGACGGAGCGGCAAGGCGCAACGTGAGGTCCACATGACCATTATGGAGCAGTTGGGCCATGGTGGCACGAATGCGGCCGCGAATGGCGGCGACTTGTTCGAGTAGCGGCTGATTCTCTATTACCACCTCAAAATGAGGGTAATCGGTGATGACTGGCGACATATTCTTCATGCGCATTGAGAGTGCCACCATCTGCTGAGGCATACGGTTGCACATCATACGCCATTGTAGATCGAGCAAGTCTTGGGTAAAGGTTTCATCTTCCTCGGTATTGGTAACTACAGGTTCAACCTTTTTCTCTTCTGCCTTCACTTCTTTGAGTTTGGCAAAGGTCACGCCAAGACCACTCAGTTTCAAACGCTGGCGGGGTGCGGGAGCATCAGAACCTGTATTGCTTGTTGTCGGGGTGTTGTCGCGTTCGATGCCGCGGGCCTCCGATGCTTTTTGAGCATCAGTCCGCACGGCACTCCCGGCGGCAGCCACCTGCTGAGCCACCTTTGGCCGGGACACGACGATATGTTTGAACAGGGATTTCAGTCTCTTGGGGCTACGCCCCGCACTGACACCATCATCTTCGGGTTGGGTGAGTTGCGCCATCTGGATGAGCGTCAGTTCCACAAGCAGACGTTTGTTGCTGCTCTGCTTGTAGTTGATATCACACTGATTGAGTATTTTCAATGATTTGAAGAGGAAGGCAGCCGTACATTTCTTAGCCTGTTCAGCGTACTTCTGCCGCTGCTGGTCACTCGTCTCTAGCAAGGGAAGCGTTTTCTCGTCCTTGGCCATCAACACCGACCTGACGTGCGTAGCAAGTCCGTTGACAAGATTGCCGCCGTCGAAACCTTTTGAGATGACCCCATCAAGAAGAAGCATGATGTCACTGACTTTGTTTTCGATAGAAAGGTCAACGATACGGAAATAGTTGTCGACATCGAGTTCATTGAGATCTTCTATCACCTTCTTGTAGGTAATGTTTCCCTGGCAGAAACTTGCTGCCTGATCGAAGATAGAGAGGGCGTCGCGCATTCCTCCGTCGGCTTTCTCGGCTATCAGCGTAAGTGCTTCCTCTTCATAGGTGATACCCTCCTTATCGGCAACATGTCTGAGATGATTGACAGTGTTCTGCACAGTCATACGCTCAAAGTCGTATATCTGGCAACGCGACAGGATGGTCGGAAGTATCTTGTGCTTCTCTGTGGTAGCAAGGATGAATATAACGTGCGACGGGGGCTCTTCCAACGTCTTGAGGAATGCATTGAAGGCTTGCTGAGAGAGCATGTGCACCTCATCGATAATGAACACCTTGTAGTGTCCCACCTGCGGAGGCACACGCGTCTGCTCCATCAGTTGCTTGATATTCTCTACGGAGTTGTTGCTGGCCGCATCGAGTTCGAAGATATTGTACGACCGTCCTTCCGCGAAGGCCTTGCAGCTCTCGCACTCTCCGCAAGCCTCACCTTCGGCAGTGGGATGCTCGCAGTTGATGACCTTGGCAAAGATACGCGCACAGGTAGTCTTGCCTACGCCTCGAGGTCCGCAGAAGAGATAGGCGTGCGCCAGTTTTCCGCTTTTGACAGCGTTCTTCAGCGTAGTGGTCAACGCCATTTGACCCACTACTGAGTCGAACGTCATCGGACGGTACTTGCGCGCCGAAACGATATATTCTTGCATAATAAGTGATAGTTTCTATCCGGTTACTTTTGCAAACTTACTATAAAATTTTCTATTAGTATATCCCCGACTGAAAAAATTATAGTAAGTTTGCAACTAAATTCCGAAAAAACAATGAATCGTCTGGCGCCCGTCTGGGCCTTCATCGAGCACTACAAATACGCCATCACCATTGTGGTGGGCATTGCCGTCGTGGGTTTTCTCGACGACAACAGTTTTGTACGCCGGGCACAACTGAGCATGCAGATTAGCGATCTGAAAGAAGAAATCAGCAAATACAAAGAGAGCAACGAGACCAATATCCGTCAGCTGCGCGAACTCAAACAGAACCCTCATGCTTACGAGAAGATTGCGCGCGAGCGTTACTTTATGAAGACCGCCGACGAGGACATCTATGTGCTGAGCGACGACGAGCAACCCAAAACTTCCGAAAATGAAACAACTGAATAACGTACAGAGCGCCATTTTCCTCATCGGTGGAATACTGATGGTCATCGGTGCCGGCTGTTTTGCAACGATGTGGAACCAGAAAGCGGTATGCTGGATATACCTCATAGGTGCCTTGATGTTTGCATGGATACAGATATCGCAGACCTATGAAGGTACTTCCACCGTCATACACCGTCTGAAGAAAATCATGACCACGGCCGACATATTCTTTGTATTGTCCGGTATGCTCATGGTCGACTCCGCCTATAAATATATGCAGAACATCTGCAGCAACTATATCACCTATGTAGAATACATCTACAACAAGTGGGTACTACTATTGCTCGTGGCCGCCCTTCTCGAAATATACACCATGCACCGCATCTCCTCAGAATTGCGCAAAGAGGAGCAGCATCAAAAAAAATCATAAAAGGCGGCACAATACAATTAAATACAATAAAAAAAAAGCCGTACTTCAGCAATACATATTACCTTTGGTAAGGAAGAAAAACAAGCCATTCGTCTATGAATAAAATTTTATACGCGTTTGTTACCATTTTGGCACTCGCCTCGTGCGCCAATACATACAATATACAAGGTACATCGAACGTTTCAACGCTCGACGGCCGTATGCTCTATCTGAAGGTACTCAAGGACAACGATTTCAAGAGCCTTGATTCCTGCGACGTGGTACACGGACAATTCCATTTCTCCGGCACCTACGATTCTACGAGTATGGCCAATATATTCATGGATGACGAAAGTGTGCTACCACTTGTACTCGAAAGCGGTGACATCACCATCAAAATCGACAATACCCAACAGACTGTAAGCGGTACCCCGCTCAATGACGAACTATTCAAGTTCTTCAACCGCTACAACCAACTCCGTAGCCAAGAGGCAGAACTGCTCCACACCCACGACCGCGCCATCATGGACGGCAGCAACATGGAGGTCGTCAATGCCAAACTGCAGGAAGAGGCCATGAAGATATCACAAGAAGAAGACAAACTCGTCACCACATTCGTGACCGACAATTTCGACAACGTGCTCGGCCCCGGCATCTTCTTTATGATGACCATCGGTTACCAATATCCAGAACTCACCCCGTGGATAGAAGATATCATGAGCAAAGCGACCGAGAAGTTCAAGAACGACACCTACGTGCGCGACTACTATAAGAAAGCACAGGAGAATCAGGCTATCATGAACGGACTGAAAGACGTACATCCGGCCGCCCCTGCCATGACACCACCCCCAGCCCCAACACCCAACGACATGGCCAAACCTTCAGAACAAAGCCAACAACAATGAGAACACTGATATACGGCGGCAACATCGTAAACGACGGACAGACCTACAACGGGTCGATTGTCACTAACGACGATGTTGTCGCAGAAATCATAGAGACAACAGACAAGCCCCGTGGACACTACGACAAGGAAGTAGATGCTACGGGGTGTTTTGTATTGCCGGGCATTATCGATAGCCACGTACATTTCCGTGAACCAGGACTGACCACCAAGGCCGACATCGAAAGCGAGAGCCGCGCCGCAGCCTATGGCGGTGTGACCACCTATTTCGACATGCCCAACACCAAGCCGCAGACTACCACTATAGAGGCGCTCGATGACAAATTTCGCCGCGCTGCGGCCACATCACACGTCAACTATAGTTTCTTCTTCGGTGCCACCAACGACAACACCGACCTCATTCCAACACTCGACACGCACCGCATACCCGGCATAAAACTCTTCATGGGATCGAGCACAGGCAACATGCTGGTCGACAAGGAAGAAGCCCTGCGGCGACTCTTCGCCACCTCACCACTTCCCATCATGGCCCACTGTGAGGACACCGCCACTATAGAAAACAACATGGCGGAGGCGAAAGCCAAATACGGCGAAGACCCCGATGTGACACACCACCCCGAGATACGTAGCACCGAAGCCTGCTACCGCTCGACGGCACTCGCCGTCAAACTTGCCAAGGAGTACGGCGCACGCTTGCACGTCGCGCATATAACGACGGCCAAAGAACTGGGTCTTTTCGGTGACGACCCCAACATCACGGCCGAAGCCGTCATCGCCCATCTCGTGTTCTGCGACAATGACTACGCACAACTGGGGACTGCTATCAAGTGCAACCCTGCCGTAAAGACGGCCGCCGACCGTGCTGCGCTACGAACCGCCCTCAACGATGGTCGGATAGCCACCATCGGCACTGACCATGCTCCTCACCTATGGAGCGACAAGCAAGGCGGATGCGCACACGCTGCCTCTGGTATGCCCATGATACAGTTCTCGCTTGTGACCATGCTCGATCTTGTCGATGCTCACGTACTCACCATCGAACGTATGGTAGAACTGATGTGTCACCACCCGGCACAGCTCTTCAGCATCCGCGACCGCGGTTTCTTGCGCAGAGGTGCAAAGGCAGACATGGTCATCGTGCGTCCGAACACACCATGGACGGTCACCCCAGACATCATACAGAGCAAGTGTGGCTGGAGTCCTATGACCGGACACACCTATAATTGGCGCGTGGAGCAGACCATCTGCAATGGACATATCATCCTCGATCGAGGACGATTTGATGCAAACAGTCGGGGAGAAGCCGTCATGTTCAGATGACAAAGACCTTCACATACACCCTCAATGAAGTAGTGCCCTATATCAACTGGATATACTTCGACTATGCATGGGGACTATCGGGAAAGAGCGAAGAGGAACGTAATAAATTGCATGACGAGGCCCACCATCTACTCGCCGACCTTTCTCACAACTACAACACCCACGCCGCGCTGGGGCTCTTCGATGCCAATACCGATGGTGACGACATCGTCATCGGCAATACCCGTTTGCCAATGCTCCGCCAACAACATACCATAGAGCAACGAGACACCCCAAACCTATGTTTGGCCGACTTTATACGTCCCATTACAACAGGCATACCCGACCGTATCGGGATCTTCGCCACAACGGTAGATTACACTATGGAGCATCTGTATTTGCACGACGACTATCTCCGCATGTTGACCCAAACCCTTGCCGACCGCTTGGCGGAAGCCACTGCGGAGAAACTGCATGAGGACGTACGGAAACACATTTGGGGATATGCCCCCGATGAGCATTTGGCTATGAATGAACTCCATCGCGAGGTATTCCAAGGTATACGACCTGCCGTAGGTTACCCGTCGATGCCGGATACGAGCATGAACTTTCTACTATCTGGTCTCATCGACATGAAGGGCATTGGCATACGCCTGACTGAAAGTGGAGCCATGCGCCCCCATGCCTCTGTATCAGGCCTGATGATAGCCCACCCCAAAGCCCAATACTTCACGCTCGGAAAAATCGGAGAAGACCAACTGCGTGACTACGCCGACCGACGCGGACTGCCCATAGAACTGGTACGACGTTTCTTGGCCGGCAATCTTGAATATTCCTAAAAAGAAATGACACTATGATTGCCCGTATCTTCATATATCTACTGCTGGTCATTGTCCTACCCGACCTATATACATACCGGCACTGGTTGCGTCGGCGCATAGATTTTACGTCTTGGCTGCGATGGCTATGGTGGTTGCCAGGAACCATCATGGTGGTCTACACCATCGTATTGGCCGCCCAACCTGATTTTGCGCCCGACAACATTGTTTGGCTCAACACCTACCTCTTTCTGCTCGGACTGACAGTCGCTCCGAAATTCATTTTTATTTGCTGCTCACTGTGCGGGCGTATGCTCCGCCACCTGTTCGGATGGCAACGCAATTGGGGCAACTACGCTGGACTGATTGCAGCCACTGGCATACTATACATACTACTGAGAGGCTCAATGGTAGACATTGATGACTTGAAGATTCGCCACATCGACCTTACCTTTTCATCACTGCCCGAGGCCTTTGACGGATACCGCATCGTGCAGTTCAGCGATGCCCATATCGGTTCACTACCAGAACATCTATTGAGCCGAACCATTGACAGCATCAACGCTCAAGGAGCAGATGCCGTAATATTCACCGGCGACTTGGTCAACAAGAGTGCAAGCGAGATAGACCGCTACCTACCGACGCTCGCTTCCATCCATGCGACAGATGGAGTCTATTCTGTACTTGGCAACCACGACTACAGTATGTATATCAACGTTTCCAACGCCAAGAAACGGGCCAACGAACTGAGACTACAACAACAGGAACGACAGATGGGGTGGCGACTCCTACTCAACGAGCATGCCGTCATCCAACGAGGAACAGACTCTCTTGTCATTGCCGGAGAAGAAAATAACGGCGGAAAGAGATTTCCCCACCGCGGTCATCTCGGCCGCACATTGCAGGGCATTGCGCCGACGGCCTTTATCATCATGTTGCAACACGACCCATCCGACTGGCGCAAGTCTATTCTTCCCGACTCGCACGCGCAACTTACCCTAAGCGGACACACCCACGGAGGACAGGTAAGTCTGTTCGGTTTGCGCCCCACCCGACTGACGACCAGCGAAGACCTCGGACTATACCGCGAGGGCGAGCGGTGTCTATATGTATCAGCCGGACTCGGCGGCTATGTACCGTTCCGATACGGCGTGACACCCGAAATTGCCGTCATCACCTTACACAAACAATCTGCGAAACAAAAATAAGTACACATTATGAAATACCTCTACCGCACCTATCAACTCTGCATTGCCATTCCCATACTACTTGTCGCCACGCTACTGACAGCCGTCACCGTCATCATAGGTTGCCGTTTGGGCAACGGACATTTTTGGGGATACTACCCGGGAAAACTATGGTCACGCATCATCATTCGCATGATGCTGCTTCCAGTCAAAGTGGAAGGGCGGGAAAATTTGCAAAAAGACCAGTCATACGTCTTTGTTGCCAACCATCAAGGAGCGTTCGATATTTTCCTCATCTACGGATACCTCAACCGCAACTTCAAGTGGATGATGAAGCGTAGTCTGCGCCAAGTACCTTTTGTCGGAGCCGCCTGTGCCGCCGCCCACCATATATTTGTCGACAAACGCGGACCAAGCAAGATACGCGAGACCTACGACAAAGCCCATGAGACGCTACAAGACGGTATGTCACTAGTGGTCTTTCCTGAAGGAGCACGCACGTTCACAGGCCATATGGGTACTTTCAAGCGCGGCGCGTTTATGCTTGCCGACGACCTGCAATTGCCCGTTGTACCACTGACCATCAACGGATCGTTCAATGTGATGCCCCGTATGCGCGACATGAAGTGGGTATTATGGCATCCGCTCCGCCTCACCATACA
The DNA here is from genome assembly GCA_963653995.1 of Flexilinea sp. Taxonomy (GTDB): domain Bacteria; phylum Bacteroidota; class Bacteroidia; order Bacteroidales; family Bacteroidaceae; genus Prevotella. The sequence goes on along the minus strand of CAVJZJ010000001.1, from coordinate 108,933 downwards.
CCGTCCTATCGTTCCTGTCGGCAAGGGCGCAGACAATGTGAAGCACATAGAGCAGGCCAGTTACGAGGCTGTCATGGAGGCCCTCACACCCGAATACAAAGGATATGTGGAGAACCCCGACCAATAAGAAAAACATCAAAGATAATTTGTAGAACCCGCCAAAGTGACTATAAACACATTTAAGACATATTTAGTATTGGCATTGTCACTCATCCTCATAGGTACATTGCCTATCGCTGCCGACAGCAAGGACGCAAATGGGTCGAGTCACAGTCCCATTAGTTTTGAAGACAGCAACCCTTTGAATAAGATAAAGTTATAAAGAAAAAATATTTGTCTCCCATTATAAAAGTAGTCAGCATCGAGGCCCCTGCATTGATACTATTGGCGGGTTCAGGTCCTGATATCGATATCAGCGTAGACGGCAACGATAAGGAAATCACAGACGGCGGTACTACCGTCCCCGACGAGAACTATAATCCCTGGTAAGGAAACATAAATATGACAAAAAAACTTGGTATGGTTCAAACCATACCAAGTTTTTTTTGTCGCCACTAAGCGTATTTTCTTTTTGCTGTCAGACAGACTTCATACAAGAAACCTGTCTGTCGCATTCAAGAGACATCAGTCACCGATACCTTGCTTCTTCTTGGCATCCTCCATCTTCTTGAGGATATCCTTAGGAATAGCGTTCTTGTTGACGAGATAGTCCATAGTGTTGGCTACGATGAAGTTCTTGGTCATGTACCAAATACCCTTGTAGTCACCACTCTCGCCCCATGAATTCTTCACCATATAGTACTCCTTGCCATTCTGGTCCTTAGCAATACCATAGATGAGCATACCGTGGTCGTCGGTAAGTTCCCAGTTGTCGAAACGTTCCTGACGCTGCTCGGGAGTCGGAGTAAGTTCGGGCACGGTGCAACCGAGAGAGTCAACGATGCTGGTACGCTTGGCAGGAGTGAGTTTCAGCCAGCGGGCCATATCGCTTCCTGCAAGGTTTTCCATCTTCTTGGTATCATAGAAATAGGCAAGACCCTTGCGGGTGAAGCCCGGCTCTGACACGTCGCCACCCCATGCTACGGTATAGCCATTCATGACGGCGTTGTCGATGATACGGGCCATGTCCTCCATAGGCAGGTTCCATGACAACGGGTTGCGCCAGTTGTCCTGTACCTCAACGGCATACTGGGTATAGTAGGGATGGTGAGAGTAACTGGTGATGGATACATAATTGTTCCAATCGAGACCGAGACTGGCTGCAAAGGTCTTCGGAGTGTAGCTCTTGCCTTGATAGTTGAACTTCTCAGGACACTCACCAAGGTAAGCATCAAGGATACCCTGAAGTCCGACCTTCCACTGTCCGGAGATTTTCTTGGCAGTACTCTTGGAGATACCGGCCACATACGGTTCAAGTTGACCGAAGAACTCATTGAAGTTGTTGAGCGAATCGCCATAGAGCGAGCCAGGGAAAGGCATAGCGTCCTCGGGGCAGATACCGTAATTCTTCAGTACATAGAGTACGTCGTAGGCCGAACCACCTTGAGAGAACTGGCAGTCGCCATGCAGACGAACCACCTGAACGGCACGGTCCATATAGTTTTTGTTGGCTACGAAAGCCTCGCAGAGGTCGTAGGTCTTGCCTGTTGCCTTGAGGATTTCAGCCTCAAAGAACGACAGTGTAGAATAGTCCCAGCACGTACCGCTGCGGTTTTGGTCCTTGATACTTGTGATGGGATTCTCCTTGACAACGGTGAACACGGGTTTGTTTTTGTTCACCGAGTCGGTCTTCTCTGCCGCGCTTGCTCCGATGGCAGCGAAGGCAACGAGTGCGAGTGTCAGTATTTTCTTCATTCTTTTCTTGGGTTATGTTTGTTTTTTTATAGTATTGACACACATTAGTTGTTCAGCATGAACGCTTCAATGTCTTTGGGATGGTAGGGTATACGGTCTTTTCCGATAAAGCGGCAACCATCAGATGTGATGAGTACGTCGTCCTCTATACGTATACCGCCAAAGTCCTTATAGGTTTCCAACATATCGAAGTTGAGGAACTCGGCACAATGACCCGACGCTTTCCAGTCATCAATGAGAGCAGGGATGAAGTAGATGCCCGGTTCATCGGTGACCACAAAGCCTTCCTCCAAACGACGGCCCATACGCAGACAGTTGGTACCGAACTGATCAAGACGAGGACGTGTTTCCTCGTCGAAGCCGACATTGATTTGGTCAAGGCTCTCCATATCGTGCACGTCCATACCCATCATGTGTCCCAGTCCGTGGGGAAGGAACATAGCATGGGCACCGGAAGCGACTGCCTCCTCGGTATCTCCTTTCATCAGACCAATTTCCTTCAGCCGGTCGGTCATAAGTTTGCATACAGCCAAATGTACGTCGAAATATTTTACACCCGGCTTGGCAGCCTTGAGTACATAGTCGTGACATGCCTCAACGATGGAATAGATTTCCAGTTGACGAGCAGTGAATTTGCCATTGACGGGATAGGTTCGGGTATTGTCCGAACAATAGTTATTGACCGTTTCTGCACCTGCATCACAAAGTACGAGACGTCCGCTTTCAAGTGTAGCCAACGAGGGATTGCCGTGCATGATTTCGCCGTGTTGTGTGAAGATGGTGGGGAAACTGACCATAGCGCCATACGAGTTGGCGATACCGTCGACCTGTCCGCCCACATACTTTTCGGTGACGCCCGGACGGGTGAGTTTCATTGCCGTGGTGTGCATCTTGTAACCGATAACGGCCGCACGTTCCAGTTCTTCTATCTCCTGAGGTTCCTTAGTAGAGCGCATCTTTACTACGGCCTTAATGAGAGCGAGACTAGCCAATTCCTTTTGCTGCACGGGATGAATACCTAGCAGATCGAAAATTTGTATTTTGATGTCAGCACGATAGGGAGGAAGGAAATGTATGCGACGCTTCTGACGAAGCGCATCGTTGCAGATTGTCTTGAGCGACTTCATGGGCGCAGTATTGTGTACACCCACTTGGGCTGCCATATCATGCACGCTGTCAACACTGCCGTACCACACGATATCCTCGATATCAATGTCGTCGCCGACGAGGGTTTCTATATCATTGTCAATGTCGATGACTCCTACAAGCCCGTCACGATTCTGCCCGAAATAGTACAGGAACGACGAATCTTGGCGGAACGGTGCATAGCCGTTGGCAGGAAAGTTGCAGGGTGACTCGTTATTGCCGAAGAGTATGATGATGCCATCCTTTACAAGTTCTTTCAACTTGGCGCGACGGCTTGCGTAGGTCTCTTTACTGAACATGATTGTATCTCTTGAGATAGTTTTGTATGCAAAGGTACTGTAAATAAAGGATAAAGCAAAAGAAAGCCTACTATTTATGTTTTGTTAAGTGCCTATTTTGCAATAAAATATACACTTTCATGGCGCAAATTACCGTCAGACTGTATATTGTTACAAGAAAAATAAGTACTTTTGCAAGTAAGAGAAAAGTGTAAAAACTCATGTTTATAGACAACAATACCGGACTTGTACTTGAAGGGGGAGGCATGCGCGGCGTTTTCACAAGCGGCGTGCTCGATGGTTTCATGAAATACAGCCTCTACTTCAACTATGTCGTTGCCGTATCGGCAGGGGCATGCAATGGTCTGTCATACATGAGTCACCAACCGCGACGCGCACGTATCTCCAATATCGATTACCTGGCACGCTATGACTATATCGGCCTACGCCACCTCGTGACTCAAGGTTGCATTTTCGATCAAAAACTACTCTACGACAAGTTTCCCAACGAGTACATACCCTACGACTACGACACCTATTTCTCCAATCCGTGCGAGTTTGAGATGGTGACCACCAACTGCCTCACAGGTCGGCCTATGTACTTGCAGGAGAAACACGACCGTCAGCGAGTGCTCGATGTAGTACGAGCATCAAGCAGTCTGCCCTACGTGAGCAAGATTGTCAACATAGACGGTATACCTATGCTCGATGGCGGTATTGTCGACAGTATACCCGTAATGCGGGCCATGGAAACCGGACATAGCCGCAACGTTGTCGTGCTCACCCGTAACAAAGGCTACCGCAATACAGGACACGACCGGAAGATACCTCGGTTCATCTACCGCAAATACCCAAGACTGCGCGTTGTACTGAGTCACCGCATCGATGCCTACAACCGCCAACTCGACCTCATCGATCAGTTGGAAGCATCAGGACAGATTGTTTGCATACGCCCCGTACGTCCGCTCGAAGTGAGCCGTATGGAGAAAGACACGGCCAAACTGGAGCGTCTCTACGAGGAAGGGTTCTTGTTGGGCGAAGCCTTTTGCAAGAAATATATGGCAGACAAATAAGGTACATACAGACCTTCACCGCCAATCCCGCTCCAGCACGTTCTTGCTGCAGCAATCAGAAATAATGTGAAAAACGCCATTTGGTGCCGAAAGTTACATTTTTATTTCGTAACTTTACACAATCTTTTACTCACCCCGACCTCGGCGGAAAAGTGCCAAGACATCCGCCTGTGAAGAAGAAAACAAGAAAATACCATATACATGCTTTTCAAATGGAATTACGCGCCGCCTACGGCAGAAGAACTGCAGGCTGCAGAAGAATTAGGAGAAAAGCTACACATCAGTCCCATCCTGGCCCAGTTGCTACTGCGCCGGGGCATCACTACCGAGTCGGCGGCCAAACGGTTTTTCCACCCCCAGTTGGCCGACCTTATCAATCCGTTCCTCATGAAGGATATGGACATTGCCGTAGATAGACTCAACGATGCCATGGGCCGAAAAGAGCGCATACTCGTCTATGGCGACTACGACGTAGACGGATGTACAGCCGTGGCCCTGGTCTACAAGTTTCTCCAGCAATTCTACTCCAACATAGAGTACTACATTCCCGACCGGTACGACGAGGGATATGGCGTGAGCAAAAAGGGAATCGACTATGCTCATGAAGCAGGCGTAAAACTCATCATCATCCTCGACTGCGGCATCAAGGCCATTGAGGAGATAGCCTATGCCAAATCGTTGGGCATAGACTTCATCATCTGTGACCACCATGTACCCGACGACGAGCTGCCCGATGCCGTTGCCATCCTCAATCCCAAACGCGAGGATGACCCCTACCCTTTCAAGCACCTTTGCGGCTGTGGCGTAGGATTCAAGTTGATGCAGGCCTTCGCCAAAAACAACGGCATACCCTTCTCGCGGCTCATACCACTGCTCGATCTCTGCGCGGTGAGCATTGCAGCCGACATCGTGCCCGTCACCGATGAGAACCGCATACTCGCCTTCCACGGACTGAAGATACTCAACCAGAACCCGAGCGTAGGCCTACGCGCCATCATCGACATCTGCGGACTGAGTGGAAGAGACATCTCCATGAGCGACATTGTCTTCAAGATAGGCCCTCGCATCAATGCCTCAGGACGTATGGAGAGCGGACGCGAGAGTGTCGACTTGCTTGTGGAACGCGAATTGCCGACAGCCATCGAGAAGGCACGCCATATCGACCAGTACAACGACAAGCGGAAGAACATTGACAAGCACATGACCGAGGAGGCCAATCAGATTGTATCACGTCTCGAAAGCCAGTGTCACCGCTCCTCCATCGTACTCTACGACGAGGGATGGAAGAAAGGTGTTATCGGCATCGTCGCCTCCCGTCTCACCGAGATTTACTTCCGCCCCACCATTGTTCTGACCCGCGATGGCGATCTGGCCACCGGTTCGGCACGTAGCGTGACCGGATTTGACATCTACTCGGCCATCAAGAGTTGTCGCGATATGCTCATCAATTTCGGTGGACATACCTACGCAGCCGGTCTTACCCTGCGTTGGGCCGACATTCCCGAGTTCCGCCGCCGCTTCCAAAAGTACGTCGACGAACACATACAACCCGAACAGACCGAAGCCTCGCTCGACATTGATGCAGTCATCGACTTCCGCGACATCACCAAGCGGCTACACAACGATCTGAAGCGTTTTTCTCCGTTCGGTCCGTGCAATCCCAAACCGGTATTCTGTACCGTCGGGGTCTATGACTACGGCACAAGCAAAGTGGTAGGGCGTGAACAGGAGCATATCAAACTCGAACTGGTCGACTCGAAATCAAGCAATGTCGTCAACGGTATTGCCTTCGGACAAAGTGCATCGGCACGTTACATCAAGTCGAAGCGCAGTTTCGACATTGCCTACACCATAGAAGACAACGTATTCAAGCGCAACCTCGTACAACTTCAAATCGAAGATATCCGCCCGACAGAAGACATCGACGACATATAAAAGCCCATCCACACCGTGGCATACAATGAAGAACAATATCTCGGCATACTCCGACAATATTGGGGGTATGCCGATTTCCGTGGCATACAACGCGAGATTGTTGAGAGCATAGCCAACGGACACGACACGCTGGGCCTTATGCCCACAGGCGGCGGAAAGTCCATCACCTTCCAGGTACCGGCCTTGGCTCAGGAAGGGGTATGCATCGTTGTCACTCCGCTCATCGCCTTGATGAAAGACCAAGTACAGAATCTCCGTCGACGGGGCATTATGGCCGCAGCCGTCTATTCCGGTATGACCCGCCGTGAGATACTCACGACCCTCGAAAACTGCATTCTCGGCGACACCAAATTGCTCTACGTGTCGCCCGAGCGTATCGCCTCAGACTTGTTCAAGACCAAACTCAGCCATATGCGCGTGAGTTTCATCACTGTCGATGAGGCTCACTGCATCAGTCAGTGGGGTTATGACTTCCGTCCCTCCTACCTTCACATCGCCGACATTCGGCGCATCAAGCCCGATGCACCAGTCCTAGCACTCACCGCCACCGCCACACCACAGGTTGTCGACGACATACAAGAGCGCTTGGCATTTGCCGAGAAGCGCGTCTTCCGCATGAGTTTTGAGCGCAAGAATTTAGCCTACGTCGTGCGCCGCGCTACCGACAAGAGCGCCGAGGCCATACACATACTACACTCAGTACCAGGCACAGCCATCATCTATGTGCGTAGCCGCAAGCGGTGCGCTGAGGTATGCGACCTGCTTCAGCAGGAAGGACTGACCGCCACCTACTACCATGCCGGGCTGGAGCATAGCACCAAGGACGAACGACAAAAGGCATGGCACGATGGACGAGTGCGCGTAATGGTAGCCACCAACGCCTTTGGCATGGGTATTGACAAACCAGACGTACGTCTTGTGATACACATCGACTGCCCCAGTTCGCTGGAAGCCTACTTTCAAGAAGCAGGACGCGCAGGCCGCGACGGAAACAAGTCGTATGCCGTACTGCTCTATGACGATAGTGACGAGCGCAAACTACAAAAGCGCATCGTCGACGAATTTCCCGACAAAGAGTACATCTTCGATGTCTACAACCATCTCGCCTACTTCTTCCAAATCGGCACCGGAAGCGGACAGGGCCACACTTTCGCCTTCGATATCGACCGTTTTTGCCAGTCCTTCAAACATTTTCCCATCCCTGTCAATGCCTCACTGAAAATTCTATCACGAGCCGGATATATCGAGTACGACATGGAACCGGAAAACAACGCACGTATCATATTTCTCCTCAGCCGCAACGAACTCTACCGCCTCAACGAACTTGCTCCACGCGAGGACTTGCTGGTCACAACATTGCTGCGGTGCTACGGTGGGCTGTTCTCCGACTATGTATACATCGATGAGAGTCATCTTGCCCGCACTTCTGGACTGACCCAGCAACAGGTATACCTTATACTCAAGGATTTGAGCCGACGACGCATACTGCACTTCATTCCTCAACGCAAGACACCACTCATCACTTATATTTGCAACCGCATCGAGCCTGAGCGCCTTGCCTTGCCGCAATCAGTCTATGAACAACGCAAGGAGCAGTTCATTCAACGGATAAATACGGTCATCGGATATGCCACCAACGATGATGTATGTCGTTCGCGCCAACTCCTGCGTTACTTCGGCGAGACAGAATCGACCGACTGCGGACAGTGTGACGTATGCGTCACCCACAACGGCAACGGACATAAGGCCGCCGAACAATCGGCCCGCGAACGACTGATGGAATTCTTCGCCGACGGGCAACCCCACAATCCTGCTGAATTGGCACGCCTCGACATACCGACCGATGCCCTCGACGAGGCCATCGCCTATCTTGTCGATGAGGAAAAAATTGTAATACGGGAAAGCAAGTTGGTCAGAAATGACCAAGCATAAAAAAAACTTCCTCCACCATAGGCTGAAGAAGTTCTATTGTCTATTATAAACATTGTGGGTGGTGATGGATTCGAACCACCGAAGGCATAGCCAGCAGATTTACAGTCTGCCCCATTTGGCCACTCTGGTAACCACCCTTTCGATTACGGAGTGCAAAGATATACAAAAAAAACGGTTTTCGTCTGTAAAAGTTGATATTTTTTATTACCATAGTCATTTTTTATTGTTTTTCAGAACAGCAATACCGTTTGCGTTGAAAAAATGGAGTACCTTTGCACACCGAATACAGTCAGTGCGAGTTCTAAAATTATCTATGACCGATATTTGAACACGCCTCTTATCAAGCAAAGTCATACATCAACTACCCACATGAAGAGAATTCTTTTGTTCATTTGCATCCTTGCAATGTGTCTCCCGGCCGGAGCCGTGCTCAAGGAGAAGAACCTCGCTTCCACGCTATCGGTACTCTGCGCCGAACTGGAGAGTACTTATCAGGAACAGACGCAGAATATTGCACGCTACAGTTCGCGTAGCAACGCCCAGCACGAGCAGATGGTCAGCCTCATGCAGAAGAGCGACCAGATAGCCCTGATGCTCTACTCGCAGAAGCAGGACTACACGTTCGACATGACCTACGCCTGTCACGAGGCCACCGATCTCTACCGCAAGTTCAGCAAGCGCCGTATGCCCTACGACAAGATTATCGCCCACATCGATACCGAAGTAGCCCGCTACGATGCGCTCATCAAGTCACTGCGCAGCATTCCCCCATCGCTCGACCGACCCGCTACCCCGCCAGCTGGTGCCCGGCCCAAACCCGCAGATACCAAGCCCCAGCCTTTCATGCTCGACAAGCATGCACAGGCCGAGCGTATGACCTGTATCAATTACGCTACGGCCCTGCGCAACAACATCATCAAGATACGCGAAAAACTCATTCAGGACAATGAGCACTACAAGATGGTGGGCGAAAAACTCAAGAAGGTCAACGACTATGCACTGCAGCGTTACAACATCATACAACACAGCATCTTCGTCAATGGCGATGACAACTACTTTGAGATACTCGCCGCCCTGCCCCGTTCCTTCAACGAGGCAAAAGCCGACTTCAACAACAAGTACGAGACTGAGCATGTACGCACCGTCAACGGCAAGAACCGCCCCGTACCCTCACAGTGGCGCGGTCCCATCGTAGTAGGTCTCTCCATGTTTATCATCTTCTACATCATCGTAGCCGCCCTACTGAGCAATGCACTTGTACGCTGGCTTGTACCGAAGCGCTTCCGCACCGATGAATTTATGAAGAAGAAGGTATGCCTCATCCTCGCTGCGGCCATGATCATCTTTGCCGTTTCGGTGATGATTGCCCGCACGTTCATGTACCACAACTTCTTCTTGATGGCCTCCAAGTTGCTCATTGAGTACGCTTGGCTGCTGGCCGCCATCTTTGTATCCCTGCTGATACGTCTGACGGGTGACCAGATCAAGAGCGGATTCCGCATCTACACCCCCATCATGCTGATGTCGTTCATCGTCATCTCATTCCGCATCATGTTCATCCCCAACAGTACCGTGCAACTCATCTTCCCGCCGATACTGTTGCTGTTCACCCTGTGGCAGTGGCGTGTCATCACACGCTACAACGACAACATTCCCCACTACGACATCTTCTACACCTGGATTTCGCTCGTGCTCATGATCGTCTCCACCGTTTCTGCTTGGTACGGCTACACGTTGCTCTCCGTACAGGTACTGATATGGTGGATGTTCCAGTTGAGTTGCATACAGAGCATCACTTGCATCTACGACATCCTCGCCGCCTATGAGGAAAAACATCTCAACAAGCGCATCTACGCCGCCAAAATCGAAGCGCAGACCAAGAAGCGTAAGACACCTACCCAGGAAAAGCCCCGCTCGACTGTATCGAAGATTGGCATCGTCTATTCCGACCATGCTCCCTACATCAATGTCACATGGTTCTATGACCTTGTGTCCATGGCCCTTGTACCGATATTGGGTGTATTCTCCGTGATGTTGTCCATCTGGTGGGCCTCCAACGTGTTCGACCTTACCGAGACCGTGTTCGGCATCATCGTCACCAACTTCATCAATGTGCCCGGCATCGTGGAACTCTCCATCGCCAAGATGGTGGCCGTACTGTCGATGTTCTTCCTCTTCCGCTACTTCAACTATCTCATACGGTCGGTCTACCACAAATACCGCAAACCAAAGGTGATGGTCAACGGCAAACCCAATTTCACCTTGGCCAACAATATTATCACCATCTGCGTATGGGGACTATATGCAGTCATTTCCATCAAGATGCTGAAGATACCGTCAACCGCCATCTCCGTCATCTCCGCCGGACTCGCCACTGGTGTCGGTTTCGCCATGAAAGACTTGCTCGAGAACTTCTTCTACGGCATCTCGCTGATGACGGGACGTGTACGCGTGGGCGACTTCATTGAGTGCGACGGCATACGCGGCAAGGTAGACAGCATCACCTATCAGTCGACACAGGTCGTCACGGCCGACGGATGCGTGATTGCGTTCCTCAACAGTTCGCTCTTCAACAAAAACTTCAAGAACATCACCAAGAACCACTCCTACGAGATGGTGAAGGTGCCCGTCGGTGTAGCCTATGGTGCCAACGTGGAAGACGTGCGCAAGATGCTCATCGAGGCCGTTCAATCCCAGATGACCAAGTCGCGTGACGGACGCGATATCATCTCCCAAAAGAAGCCCATCGACGTAGTGTTTGATGATTTCGGCGACAATAGCGTCAACCTGTTCGTCACCTACTGGGTGCTCGTTGAGGAGAAGTTCGGCATGACCGGACGCATCAAGGAGGCCATCTACAACACGCTCAATGCCCACCACATCGAGATACCCTTTCCACAACGCGACGTATACATCCGCTCCATGGTCAATCCACAGACCACGGCTGCGACTCAGACAGCGGCAGACAAAGCATAGGTGTCGCTCCTACATCCCCAACAAAAATCCCGGTTACAACGCCATGGCTGTAACCGGGATTTTTGTTGGGGGTAGGTGGGGAATGATAGGATTATACCATTTCGTTTTCAGGACGGAGTTTGCGTACAGTTACGCCCGCCTGCCACATTTCGCTTTCGCGCATAGCCTTCAGTTCGGCATTGAGTTTCTCACGATAGTCAGCCTTCGAATTGCTATCGATAGACACTTGGGCCTCATGTCCTGTCTGCACGGAAAGATAGAGCCACTCCATGACTGGCTTGATGGCCTCGCGGAAACGTGGAGCCCAGTCGAGTGCACCGCGCTGGGCGGTAGTAGAACAGTTGGCGTACATCCAGTCCATACCTTTTTCTCCAAAGAGCGGCATAAGACTTTGTGTGAGTTCCTCGATAGTTTCATTGAAGGCTTCCGAAGGAGAATGTCCATGTTCGCGGAGTACCTCGTATTGTGCTTCAAACAGACCCTCAATGGCACCCATCAACGATCCACGCTCACCGGTAAGGTCACTCGTAGCCTCACGCTGGAAGGTAGTCTTGAACAGGTAGCCAGCACCGATGCCGATACCAAACGCGAGCGTCTTTTCCTCGGCCTTGCCCGATGCGTCCTGATAGACAGCATAAGAGCAATTGAGTCCACGACCTTCAAGGAACATCGTACGCAGCGAAGTGCCCGATCCCTTAGGAGCCACCATGATAACATCAATATCTTCAGGAGGAACAACACCCGTGCGGTCATTCCAGTTGATGGCAAAGCCATGCGAGTAGTAAAGCGTCTTGCCAGGAGTAAGATACTGCTTGATAGTAGGCCATACGGCAATTTGTCCAGCATCTGAGAGCAACATACAGATGATTGTACCCTTCTGCGCAGCCTCCTCTACAGAGAACAGGGTTTCGCCGGGTACCCATCCGTCGGCCACCGCCTTGTCGTAGGTCTTACCCGGACGCTGACCGACAATCACATTGAAACCGTTGTCGCGCAAGTTTCCGGCCTGGCCGGGACCTTGTATACCATATCCGAGGATGGCTATTGTCTCTCCTCCCAGCACTTCGCGTGCCTTCTCCAGTGAAAACTCCTTGCTGGTGACGACGGTCTCCACGACGCCACCAAAATTCATTTCTGCCATATTGTATTGCTTTTTGTGCGATGCGTCCTGGGAGACGCCCGCGATTATACTTTCGGCGGACAGGAGGTCCGCTCTATTATCATTTCCGTTTCAGTCAGTTCTTCGCAAAGACGACGCGGCTACGACATACCTCTACGGCCTCCGCATCAGGTGCCGTGTATTTCACCGTAATCACATCGTACACGCCTTCTCCCACTTCTTTGGTGATAAACCCCAATCGGTCACCAGCATGCGTTTCGGCCACATAAGCGATTTCGAGCCGCGCCAGTCGATGGGTTTTGTACCAAGAGAGAGGCCAAAGGTCAAGGATATGTTCAATGTATTTCACACTGTTGACATGTCCGTTGACATCGATGTCGCTATACTGCGTGTCGATTGTATGTTGCGGTTGCTCAGTTGCCTTTGTTCTCACACGTGAGAAGGGCGCGATAGGACACGATGTTTCCTCATCGATATACTCTTTGATGAGTCCATCGTGCACGGCGAGAATGTCTACCGGCTGTCGGGTATCGGTATCAATCATGGCCCAAATGCTGCGTCCATAGCCACATATCTGACCGTCATCGGTACGGACGGCGAAGTTTCGGCTGGTGAAGAAGCGCATCACACCATCCACCCATGTACTGACATCAATCTTTTCATAGGCTTGGGGCATACGTTCCATCTCTATAACCAAACGTGACAACACCCAAGTGCGGTGGAGTGGATTGAGGTAGTTCATACCGTAACCACGGTCATTGGAATGGAAGTCGGCCGCATTGAGCATATGGTTGCCCAAATGTCCGATAAAAAGTCGATGCGAGAAATCGCAGTGGAAAGGCTCTACAAGAAACCTATAGGTTCCCACTTTACTGAGTAATTGCATTTCCTGTTAATTTTACAATAGTGATTTTATGGATTTCAGATTGTACCAATTTCTTTTATTTCGTCACAGAGTCTTTGCCATTGAGATAGTCGGCGACCGGTTCCTTTACACTGCGGGTCACTGCAATGCGACCAGAACGTGAATATTGCAGGATACAACCAAAACTGTCAAGTTTGTCATAGAGAGCCCTGAGTTCTTCAGGAAGTCCTGCCAGTTCGATGGTAGCATAGGTCGGATTGACCTCCATCATACGTGCGTCGGCGATACGGACTGCACGCGACACCTCAGGATTGTCGAGCAACACAGGGGTGGCTATCTTGTACAGGGCAATCTCGTGTATGAAGAGTTGTTCGTCGAGATAATAGTCTGCCTTCACCACATCAATCACTTTTTCGATTTGTCGGGTGATCTTCTCTATCTGTTCCTCGTCACTCCAAGCAGTGATTGTATATTTATGTATGCCGTCGATACTTGACGCCGAAGCGACGATACTTTCGATATTGACCTGCCTTCGGGTGAAGACTGCCGTCACCTGACTGAGCACGCCAGCCACATTTTCCGAATAGATAAGCAGGGTATATAGTTTCAATTCCATATCATGCACATTTGCTGCACGCCCACCTATATCGGGCATGCCTTATGAAAAATATTGTCAGAGCGACACTTCCAGCATCATCTCATCGACATTCTTTCCCGGAGGGGTCATCGGCAAGACATTGTCTTCCTCCTTGACCGCGCACTCCAGTACATACGGACCGTCTGTGGCGAGCATACGGTCCACGGCGGATTGGAGGTCACTACGGTCGGTGACTACACCATAGGCTATGCCATATCCGGCACAGATGGTACGATAGTCGGGATTGAGCATTCGGGTGAACGATTTGCGTCCACCAAAGAACATATCCTGCCACTGGCGCACGTTGCCAAGATAATTGTTGTTCATCAGAATGACCTTCACCGGAGCCTGCTGCTCCATGATGGTTCCCAGTTCCTGTATGCTCATCTGAAAACCACCATCACCTGTAAACAAGCATACTGTACGGTCGGGAGCGCCAAAAGTGGCACCAACGGCTGCCGGAAGGCCGAAACCCATCGTTCCCAATCCACCACTGGTGACAACACTGAGTTTCTTGCGGAACTTGAAATACCGGCAAGAGAACATCTGGTTTTGTCCTACATCGGTGACGAGCACGGCCTCTCCGCCAGTAGCCTCAGCCACAACATTGATTACCTCTCCCATAAGCAGCGGACCCGCTGCAGGATGTATGGCTGGCTGTATGACCTTAGTGTTTTCCTCTTCAAAGTAGGGACGGAAACCAGCTTTCCACGCTGTATGATTTCCCTTGTCGAGCAGGGCTGTAATGGCTGGAAGCGATGCTTTGCAGTCACCGACAACGGCAACGTCCGTCCGCACGTTCTTATTGATCTCTGAGGCATCTATATCAAGATGGATGATCTTTGCTTGGCGGGCATAAGTATCAAGACGGCCCGTCACACGGTCGCTGAAACGCATACCGATGGCAATGAGTACATCGCAACGTTGCTCCATAACATTCGGAGCATAGTTGCCGTGCATACCCAGCATACCCATCGAGAGTGGATGGTCAGAAGGAAGGGCAGAGAGTCCGAGCAACGTGCGTGCTGCTGGTATGTCGGCACGTTCAAGAAAGCGCGCCAACTCTTCCTGCGCCCCACCCAGTTCGACACCGTGTCCCACAAGAGCGAGCGGTCGTTGGGCATTGTTGATGAGAGCAGCAGCCTCAGCCACGGCCTGACTGTCGATATCGGGATAGGGTAGATAACTGCGCACTGACGTGACCTTCACTGGTTGCCAGGCGGTCATACCTGTCTGCGCATTCTTAGGAAAATCGAGCACGACAGGACCGGGACGACCTGTCCGCGCGATATAGAAGGCACGGCTCACGGCCCATGCCACATCCTCAGGACGTCGTATCTGGTAACTCCACTTGCTGATAGGCTGTGCCAATCCTACAAGGTCCACCTCTTGAAAGGCATCCGTACCCAGTGCATCCGTACCCACCTGACCGGCAATGACGACAATCGGTGTGGAGTCAATCATGGCATCAGCCACACCCGTCAGCGTATTGGTCGCTCCCGGTCCGCTCGTGACGAGACACACGCCTACTCCACCGCTCACACGGGCATATCCCTCAGCGGCATGGGCAGCGGCCTGCTCGTGTCGCACGAGGATATGGTCAAACGCTTTTCGATCGCCTCGCGTATAGTCATAAAGGGCATCGAAAACGGGCATGATGGCACCGCCGGGATAACCGAAAATCGTCGTCACTCCTTCATCGCGGAGCGAGCGCATCAGGGCCTCCGCCCCTGTTATCTGTTCCATAGTTGCTTCGCTTTTAGATGCGCCATCCAAAGAGACGCATTGTGGTATTTCTTGTATCAGATGATACGTACACCGCCCTTGTCTGCAGAACTTACACTCTGCGCATAGGCACGCAGTGCCTTGCTGACTGTACGCTGGCGGCGGAGGGGTTGTTGCGGACGTGCATCCAGTTCCTCATCGGAGAGTCGCACGTTGATACTGCGATGGGGTATATCTATGTCGATGATGTCTCCATCCTTGACCTTACCGATATTACCGCCGGCAGCGGCCTCTGGCGAGATATGTCCGATACTCAGTCCGCTCGTGCCACCGGAGAACCGGCCATCGGTGATGAGGGCACACTCTTTGCCGAGGTGCATGCTCTTGATATAGGATGTGGGGTAGAGCATCTCTTGCATACCGGGGCCTCCCTTGGGACCTTCATGGGTGATGACCACACAGTCGCCACTCTGTACCTGTCCGCCGAGGATAGCCTCGCAAGCATCCTCCTGCGAATCGTAGACCTTGGCCGGACCGCTGAACGTCCAAAAATCGGGATCCACACCAGCCGTCTTGATGACACATCCGTCTTGTGCGATATTGCCAAAGAGTACAGCCAGTCCGCCATCCTTGGTATAGGCGTGTTGCAGAGAACGTATACATCCATGCTCGCGGTCGGTATCAAGACTCTCCCACTGGGCATTCTGACTACCCATGACCGTAGAGAAGCGGCATCCGGGTGCTGACCGATAGATACGGTCGGCCTCAGGATCCACCTGTTCTCCTGTGATGTCGTACTTACACATGGCCTCCCCAAGCGTCATGCCGTCTACGCGGCGCACACTCTCGTTGATGAGCCGCCCGCGGTTCAGTTCGCCCATGATACCGAGTATGCCGCCTGCCCGTCCACACTCCTGCACACTGTACTTCTGCGTGTTGGGCGCAAGTTTACACAGACAGGGCACACGACGGCTGAGTCTATCGATGTCATTCATTGTAAAGTCCACTCCACCCTCCTGAGCCACAGCCAACAGATGGAGCACCGTATTGGTACTTCCACCCATGGCGATATCGAGCGTCATGGCATTGAGGAAGGCATCGCGCGCGGCGATACTGCGGGGCAATACGCTTTCGTCACCGTCCTCATAGTAGGCCAAGGCGTTCTTCACTATCTGCTGGGCCGCATCACGGAAGAGCCGCACACGGTTTTCGTGGGTAGCGAGTATGGTACCGTTGCCGGGCAAGGCCAAACCGATAGCCTCGGTCAGTGAATTCATCGAATTGGCCGTGAACATACCCGAGCAACTGCCGCAACCGGGACAAGCACAGCCTTCCAACTCGGCCATATCGTCATCGCTCACCGACGGATCGGCACCCTTGATCATGGCCGTTACGAGGTCGGCATTTTCTCCGTGCCACCGTCCAGCCTCCATCGGACCTCCCGAACAGAAGACTGTAGGAATATTGAGTCGCATGGCTGCCATCAACATACCGGGCGTCACCTTGTCACAGTTGGAGATACAGATCATGGCATCCGCCTTATGGGCGTTGACCATATATTCTACGGAGTCGGCTATGATGTCACGCGATGGCAGAGAATAGAGCATACCGTCGTGACCCATGGCGATACCGTCATCGATGGCAATGGTATTGAACTCGGCCGCATAGCAACCCATGCGTTCGATTTCCTGACGCACAATCTGTCCGATTTCGTGCAGATGGGTATGACCGGGTACAAATTGGGTGAAGGAGTTGACCACGGCAATGATAGGTTTGCCAAACTGTTCGCGCTTCATGCCTGTAGCCACCCACAAGGCACGCGCTCCGGCCATACGGCGGCCTTCTATACAGACGGCACTTCTCAATGTATGTTTCATGCTAAGTATTTGTCTTTTTCTATCCGCTTCTTTGGCGGATATTTCATGCAAAGTTATAGAGTTTTGAGGGGAAAGACAAACAATCCGGGGGTCAATTTCCAATTATTCAATGTTTTCAAAACAAAAATTAACCCAAAACTTACAATTCATTACCAAAAACCGCACATTCTCCTATCAAGTGTGCAACCTTTTCGTTCAAATTTCCTCCCCAATAGGCCGTCATGACACAAAACGGATGGGAAAGCGGGCCATTTGGCATTTTTTGCGTAATTTTGTGCACCAAAATTTTGTACACGCCTTATGACAAAGCCAAACAACACCCTACACCGCCTCCGCCTTCCTGCAGAATGGGAAGAGCAGGACTTTGTGCAACTCACATGGCCGCACGGCGAAACAGACTGGAAACCGATACTCTGCGAGATTACCACCACATACATCTCGCTGGCCATCGAAATTGCCCGTCGCCAACCGCTTGTCATTGTCTCGCCATTTCCCAATGAGATAAAAAATTACATGCGACACGCCACAACCAAAGATGTCGCCGACCGCATACACTATGTCACCTGTCCTTCGGACGACACATGGGCACGCGACCATGCCTTCATCACACTGACCGACGGCACAGACTGCCGTCTGCTTGACTTCCGGTTCAATGGATGGGGCGACAAGTTTGAGGCCACCAAAGACAACGCCATCAACCGCCACCTCTACGATACAGGGCTACTACACGGCACTTACGAGTCGCACCTCGACTTTGTACTTGAGGGCGGCGCCATCGAAAGCGATGGACAAGGCACCCTATTCACCACATCACCTTGCCTTCTCGCACCGCACCGCAACCAGCCGATGACACGCCCTGAAATAGAAAAGTACCTCATCGACACGTTGCATGTAGACCGCGTCGTTTGGATTGACCACGGATCGCTCGTTGGCGACGATACCGACGGACACATCGACACGCTCGTGCGCATCGCTCCTGATAACACATTATTATATATGGCCCCCGACAATCATGATGAAGAGCAGTACACAGAACTGCACCTCATGGAAGAACAACTGCGTACACTCCGCACCGTTGACGGACGGCCCTACCGCCTGTTGCCCATTCCCTCTCCCCGACCGATCATACGCGACGGAGAGCGATTGCCGGCTACCTACGCCAACTTCCTCGTCATCAACGGAGCCGTGCTCGTGCCTACCTACGGTCAACCCGATCTCGATACCACCGCCATGGACATCATCGGCAAGGCTTTCCCCGACCGTGAAATAGTAGGACTCGACTGCTCCTACGTCATCATACAACATGGATCGCTGCACTGCTGCACCATGCAATATCCCAAAGGAACACTGAGTGACGGTAAAAAAGCATCCATAGAATAGACACGCATAGAATAAAACATGAAAATAGGATACCTCCAACAACACAACACTGCCGACAAGCAGGACAACATGGACCGCCTTGCCCAAGGCATCGAAAACCTTGCGAAGCGCAGCGCAGAACTCATTGTACTGCAGGAGTTACACAACTCGCTCTACTTCTGTCAAGTGGAAGACGTTGACAATTTCGACCTCGCCGAACCCATTCCCGGTCCGTCAACCGACTTCTTCGGTCAACTGGCAAAGCGTCTGCAGGTGGTCATTGTCACCTCACTCTTCGAGCGCCGCGCGCCAGGACTCTACCACAATACCGCTGTTGTCATAGAGCGCGACGGAACAATAGCCGGCCGCTACCGCAAAATGCACATTCCCGACGATCCGGCCTACTACGAGAAGTTCTACTTCACGCCCGGCGACCTCGGGTTCCATCCCATCGACACCAGCGTCGGCCGACTCGGCGTACTTGTATGCTGGGATCAGTGGTATCCGGAAGCAGCACGCCTCATGGCACTCCAAGGTGCCGAACTACTCATCTATCCTACCGCTATCGGCTATGCCGCCAGCGATAGCGCCGACGAGCAACAACGACAGCGCGAGGCCTGGACCACCGTACAACGCGGACATGCAGTAGCCAATGGGCTGCCTGTAGTATCAGTCAACCGCGTAGGCTTCGAGCCTGACCCCAGCGGACAGACCGAAGGCATCACGTTCTGGGGCAGTTCGATGATTGTCGGTCCACAGGGCGAAATGCTCCACCGCTCCAGCGAGAATGAGGAAGAAAGCACCGTTATTGAAGTTAATCTCACTCACAGCGAGAACGTGCGCCGTTGGTGGCCCTTCCTGCGTGACCGTCGTATCGACCAGTACAGCGACATCACCCGCAGATACATAGACTGACGTACACTGCAGCACAAAAGAAAAATCCGATTGAAAATTCCGCTCATAAAGTAGACGTATTTTCAATCGGATTTTTCTTTGAATTCTATAGAAACCGCCATCAATTCCACGACAGCAGTCCCACCATGACGCGAGCGGCATTGTCGGGAGCAACATCCGTACCGAGTGCGCGGCGTACTGCTGCATAGCCGTCGAGCACCGGCTGGCGATTGTCACCTCCGGGCAATATACGGCGCAGTTCGGCGGTAATATTCTTTACGGTGAACGTGTCGGCCACCAGTTCGGTGACCACCTCACTGTCAGCAATGAGATTGACCAGTGAGATATACTTCACATGCAGCAGATGGCGGCGCAGAAAGGCGATGATGTGCGGAAGAGGGGTCTTGTAGCACACCACCTGCGGCACATCAAAGAGTGCCGTTTCGAGCGTTGCCGTGCCACTTGTGACAAGGGCTACCTTAGCGTGCGACAACAACGCATAGGTATCGTCCATGACCAACGTCACTCCATGACCAGAGATATACTGCGCATAGTATTCCCGCTCTATGCCGGGAGCGCCGGCCAATACCATCTGGTAGTCAGGAAACTCCTTTGCCGCAGCCATCATAGCCGGAAGGTTGTCCTTGATTTCTTGTCGGCGGCTACCAGCGAGCAAGGCGATGACAGGACGCGAGTCGAGTCCGTGCCGAGCACGAAACTCCTCTTCCGTCTCGTGATAGGTGCTATGAAACTCTCTCACCTCATCGGCCGTGGGATTGCCCACATAGTGTATGGGATAATCGTGCTTTTCCTCGAAAAAGGCTTTCTCAAACGGAAGAATGGAAAACAATTCCGATACATCACGCTTGATGGCCTTGATGCGCCACTCCTTCCATGCCCAAATTTTCGGCGAGATATAGTAGAAGACAGGAATACCTGTCTTGGCCCGCACGTATTTCGCAATATCGAGATTGAATCCCGGGTAGTCAATGAGAATCACTGCATCGGGTTTCCACGCCGCAATATCATGCTTGCAAAAAGCCATATTGCGAAAGATGGTGCGCAGATGGAGCAGTACGGGAACAAAACCCATATAGGCCAAGTCACGGTAGTGGCGCACGGGCGTTCCACCGACAGCCGCCATCAGGTCGCCTCCGAAGAAGCGGAACTGCGCCTTCGGGTCGGTATGCATCAGCGCCCGCATCAAGTGAGATCCGTGCAGGTCGCCACTGGCTTCACCTGCGATAAGGTAGTATTTCATGATATCTGACTCTTATTCTCCTTCTCCGTCTGCAGACAGATTCCAGTCGCTACGGTCACGAAGGAAAGCATAGTCGGTCACGTCGACCGCGGTCGGTGTGATGGCTACATACCCATTGTCGAGTGCCCACCGGTCGGTATCGGTATTGTCGGGTTCGTCGTTGATATAGCGTCCAGTCATCCAGAAATAGTCATACCCATGGGGATGCGACATCTTCACACACTCGTTGTCCCATGTACCACGGCTCATGCGGCACACCTTGACTCCACGAAAGGTCTTGGCCTTGGGAAAGTTGACATTGAGACAAACGCCTTTGGGCAAGCCCTCGTCAAGCACCTTGCGCACCACCTTGCGCACCACTGTACGGAGTGGCGAAAAGTCGGCATTCTCCTCGTGGTCGCAGAGCGAAAAGGCCACCGATGGGATGTACTTCATACACCCCTCCATCGTCACACCCATGGTGCCGCTATAGTGGGTATTGACACTGGCATTGTCGCCATGATTGATGCCGCCGATCACCATATCGGGTTTACGGTCGGGGAAAAACTGGTCGAGCGCGAGTTTCACACAGTCTACTGGCGTGCCATTGCACGACCACATCTCCATACCTTCACGCTGACGACGCAGTTTCAGTCGTAGTGGTGCAGTGGCCGAGAAAGCGCAGGAAAATCCCGAACGGGCCGATTCAGGAGCGCAGACCAACAGATCGGCCATATCAGCAATCATATCGATGAGACTATTAATACCCTTGGCATGATAGCCGTCATCGTTGGAAATCAATATCAGTGGTTTGTTTGTATTCATGTGCATATATTGGAAATGCGTGTCGAAAAATGCCACGCAATTGAAAAATATCGCTATCAGAATGTTCTTCGCCGGATTTTTTCTGTTCGTCTAAAATCCCCCACAAAAGTACGAAAAAAGGTTTAAATCTATCTTATTCCACATAAAATATGTAACTTTGTCCCAATATTTTGCCAAGTTAGACTTGCTTTTTTCGGGGCATCCCTCCGTTGTGTCTATCCCCGAAGGAACACTTTTGGCAAGAACAACCGTACACGGAAAGACTGAAAATATGGGAAAAATCATCGCACTGGCCAATCAAAAGGGCGGCGTGGGCAAAACCACCACCACTATCAATTTGGCCGCTTCGCTCGCGACCCTCGAAAAGAAGGTGCTCGTTGTCGACGCAGATCCGCAAGCCAACGCTTCCAGCGGTTTGGGAGTGGACATACAGGAGGTGGACTGCTCCCTGTATGAATGTATCATCGACCATGCCGACGTACACGATGCAGTGTACACCACTGACATCCACGGACTGGACATCATCCCCAGCCATATCGATCTGGTGGGCGCCGAAATCGAGATGCTCAACATCAACAACCGCGAACGGGTCATCAAGAACACACTCTCTACCGTGCGCGACGACTACGACTACATCCTCATCGACTGCAGTCCATCGCTCGGGCTCATCACCGTCAACGCCCTCACGGCAGCCGACTCTGTAGTCATCCCCGTACAGTGCGAATACTTCGCCCTTGAGGGTATCACCAAACTGCTCAGCACCATCAAGATCATCAAGAGCAAACTCAATCCGAAACTCGAGATTGAAGGATTTTTGCTCACCATGTACGACAGCCGCCTCAGACTGGCCAACCAAATCTACGACGAGGTGAAACGCCACTTCCAGGAACTGGTGTTCAAGACGGTCATCCAGCGCAACGTGAAACTCAGCGAAAGCCCCAGCCACGGTCTGCCCGTCATCCTCTATGACGCCGACTCCACCGGAAGCAAGAATTATCTGGCCTTGGCCAAGGAGATTATCAACAAGAACAAGTAGGACGCCCGTCCGTCTCCACTCCCCATTTTCCAGTGATAGGAGACCCCGGTGTCGGTCCTTGCAACAGACAAAGACATGGCAGTACACAAAAGATACAACAGAAGCGTACTCGGACGCGGGCTCGACGACCTTGAAAAAGGCCAAGGGCTCGACGCGCTCATCGATACCAACGGCGTGCGTACACAAGGCACGTCGACCATCAACGAGATACCGCTCACACAGATAGAAGCCAACCCCAACCAGCCGCGCCGCGATTTCGACCCCGACGCCCTCCAGGAACTGGCCAACAGCATCCGCGAGATCGGCATCATACAGCCTATCACCCTCCGGCAAGTGGCTGACGAGCGTTTCCAGATTATCGCTGGCGAGCGCCGTTGGCGCGCCTCGCAGATAGCAGGTCTCAACGCCATTCCCGCCTACATCCGCACCATCAAGGACGAGAACGTCATGGAGATGGCACTCGTGGAGAACATACAGCGCGAAGACCTCAATGCCATCGAGATAGCCCTGGCTTACGAACATCTGCTCGAAGGTGAAGGCATGACCCAAGAGAAGGTATCCGAGCGCGTCGGCAAGAGCCGCACCGCCATCACCAACTACCTGCGTCTGCTCAAACTGCCGGCACAAGTACAGATGGCACTCCAAAAGAAAGAGATCGATATGGGCCATGCCCGTGCCCTGCTCGCCGTAGACAGTCCGTCGCTACAGATACGCCTCTTCAATGAGGTACAGAAGCACGGCTACTCCGTACGCAAGGTGGAGGAGATGGCGCAGATGCTCAAAAACGGCGAAGACGTAGACTCCGGAAAGAAGAAGATTGTCGCCAAGACCAAACTGCCCGAGGAGTTCACCGTGCTTCGCACGCGTCTCTCCGAATTTCTCCAGACCAAGGTACAGATGACTTGCTCGCCCAAGGGCAAAGGCAAGATCACCATTCCCTTCTCCAGCGAGGAGGAACTGGAGCATATCATGAACGTGTTTGACAAAATGAAGGCTCAGTAAGCACTACAAGGCGTGACAAGACATTTTCCATATACATTCCGCACAGCCCTTCTCCTTTTGGTTCTCGCCATTGCGTTGCCGTCAGCAGCGCAACAAATGCTGAGAGAAACGGTAGAGACGGGAGTCCTCGTCCAGCCTGAAGACAGCACCGTCAAGGCCTCCGACCTCATCACCCCAGCCGACAGCGCTGCACTCACCCACTCCACCGACTCGCTCGCACGGCACAAGAAACGCGACTGGAACACTTGGCGTCCCAACGCGAAGCGGGCCATGTGGTTGGCCATCGTGCTACCTGGTGCCGGACAGATCTACAACCGCAAGTATTGGAAACTGCCTATCGTCTACGGCGGATTTGTCGGCTGCATCTACGCCATGCGCTGGAACAACCAGATGTATCACGACTATTCGCAAGCCTACATGGACATCATGGACGATGACCCCAACACGCAGAGTTACAATCAGTTTTTGCACCTCAACGCCCAAATTGACGACTCCAACCTCTCGCGCTACCAGCGACTCTTCAAGCAGCGCAAAGACCGCTACCGCCGTTGGCGCGACCTGAGTTTCTTCTCACTCGTCGCCGTCTACGCCCTGTCGGTCATCGATGCCTATGTAGACGCCTCCCTGTCGGAGTTTGACATCTCCAACAACCTCAGCCTGAGGGTTACCCCCACTGTCATCAACAACAAGCAAGACCGCAACCCCATCCGGTCGAATGCCTTGGGCGTGAGTTGCAGCCTCAATTTCTGACATCATCTTATCATCATAGAATCATAAAACAAGTTGCCCTTGGGCCGAGGACAAAGACCCGGGCACACAAAAAAACGAATATATCTCCAATGAAAAAATCCATCTTTCTGATAGCCGCCCTGATGTTCGGTTGCACCTGCCACCTGTCTGCGCAGACCGATGACGACGATACCGAAATCACCGTGACCAACGAGAAGGGCGAGAAGGAAGTCTTCGACGTACCCGAGGCACTCACCAGCGACTACGACTCGCTGCTCAATGCCTACAACGCCCGCACCTACCTCAAGCCCAACCCCAACTGCAATATGCCCGACGTCAATCCCGTCTACGACCGTGAGGTCTACAAGGAGCGTCTCAGCCACCTGCCGTCGGTCATCGAAATGCCCTACAATGATGTTGTGCAGAAGTTCATCGACCGCTATAGCGGCCACCTGCGCCGCTCGGTGAGCATCATGCTCGGCATGCAGAATTTCTACCTGCCCACCTTCGAAGAGGCACTCGAGAGCTATGGTCTGCCTCTCGAACTGAAATACTTGCCCGTCATCGAGTCAGCCCTCAACCCCAACGCCGTGTCGCGCGTCGGCGCCACCGGTCTTTGGCAGTTCATGCTCAAGACCGCCAAGCAGTACGGACTTGAGATCAACTCGCTCGTCGACGAGCGTCGCGACCCCGTCAAGGCTTCCTATGCAGCAGCCCGATACCTGCGCGACCTCTACAAGATCTTCGGTGACTGGAACCTCGTCATTGCCGCCTACAACTGCGGTCCCGAAAACATCAGCAAGGCGATGCACCGTTCCAAAGGCGAGACCGACTACTGGAAAATCTACCCCTACCTGCCCCGCGAAACCCGCGGATATGTACCGGCCTTTATCGCCGCCAACTATATCATGAACTACTACTGCGAGCACAACATCTGCCCCATGGTGGCCGACCTGCCCGCCAAGACCGATACCGTGGTTGTCAACCGCGACGTACACTTCGAGCAGGTAGCCGGAGTACTCGGCATCAGTGTCGACCAGATCAAGGAACTCAACCCGCAATACCGCCGCAGCGTGGTCAATGGTGCCTCTCACCCTTCCGCCCTGCGTCTGCCGTCCAACCTTGTCAGCACATTCATCGACAAGGAGACCGACATCTACGCTTACAATGCCGATGCCTTGCTCAACCGACGCACCGAGGTGGAAGTGCCCGATGATGTTCCGTCCTACTCCTCTTCGCGTTCACGTACACGCTCCTCATCAAGCAGCCACTCATCACGCAAGTCAAAGAAGAACAAGAAAAAACGCGGCGGAAAGAGTGTCACCATACGCCAAGGCGACACCCTCTCAGAAATCGCAGCCCGCAACGGTACAACCGTGAAGAAACTCAAGAAACTCAATGGTATCTCCGGCACCAATATCCGTGCCGGAAAGAAGATCAAAGTGAAGTAATTCACGCCAATATCCACAATCGACCGAAAAACAAAAAACAGGAGGAAACGCGCATGGATGACCACAACCTGACAGACCAACAGCGTGAGGCAGCCGAAAAGAAAATGATAGACGATGCCTTCCGACACATCCTCGATACCTACACGTCGTCGCGCCACCGCCAAAAGATCGACCTCATCACCAAGGCCTTCAATTTTGCCCGACAGGCCCATAAGGGTGTGCGCCGACTCTCAGGCGAACCATATATCATGCACCCCATCGCCGTGGCACAGATAGCCTGTGAGGAGATGGGACTCGGATCGACCAGTATCTGCGCCGCCCTATTGCATGATGTTGTGGAGGATACCGACTATACCGTCGAGGATATCGAGAATATCTTCGGACCGAAAATCGCACAGATTGTCGACGGACTCACCAAGATTTCAGGCGGCATCTTCGGGCAACAGGCATCGGCACAGGCGGAAAACTTCAAGAAGCTCCTGCTCACCATGAGCGATGATATCCGTGTCATCCTCATCAAGATTTGCGACCGACTGCACAACATGCGCACCTTGGCCAGCCAGCCGGCCAACAAGCAATACAAGATTGCGGGCGAGACTCTCTATATCTATGCACCACTCGCCAACCGACTCGGTCTGAACAAGATCAAGACCGAACTCGAAGACCTCAGTTTCCGATACGAACACCCCGAAGAATATGCGTCGCTCGAGAAAAAACTCTCCATGACGCAGGAAAAGCGTGAAACGCTCTTCCAACTTTTCACCGACCCCATCCGCCAGGCCCTTGACCAAATGGGCATCTCCTATGAGATCAAGGCCCGTGTGAAGAGTCCCTACTCCATTTGGAGCAAGATGCAGAACAAGCACGTCACCTTCGACGAGATCTACGACATCCTTGCGGTTCGCATCATTTTTTCTCCCAAAGACCGCAAGGACGAAATCAACGAGTGCTTCAAAATCTACGTCGCCATCAGCCAAATCTACAAGTCACACCCCGACCGGCTCCGCGATTGGGTCAACCACCCCAAAGCCAATGGCTATCAGGCGCTCCACGTCACCCTCATGTCCAAACAAGGCCAATGGATTGAGGTACAGATACGCAGCGACCGTATGAATGAGGTGGCCGAACAGGGATTTGCCGCCCACTGGAAATACAAGGAGGGTGAGGATTTGGTCGAGGACGACAGCGAACTCAACAACTGGTTGAGCACCATCAAGGAGATACTCGACGACCCGCAGCCCGACGCGATGGATTTCCTCGACACCATCAAACTCAATCTTTTCGCCAGCGAGATATTTGTCTTTACACCCAAGGGAGAAATCAAGACCCTGCCGGCCGGATGCACAGCACTTGACTTTGCCTTCCAGATACACACCTTCCTCGGCAGTCACTGCATCGGAGCGAAGGTCAACCACAAACTGGTGCCACTGAGCCACAAACTGCAGAGCGGCGACCAAGTCGAGGTGCTCACCTCCAAGTCGCAACACGTACAGGCCTCATGGATCAACTTTGTATCTACCGCCAAAGCCAAGGGTAAGATTGAAGCCATACTGCGCCGCGAAAACCGCGAGACGCAGAAGAAGGGTGAACTGTTGCTCACCGACTGGCTGAAAGCCAACGACATGGAACTCACCACGGCCTCCGTCGCCAAACTCTGCGACTTCCATGAGATGAAAACCCCAGAAGCCCTCTTCCTCGCCATCGGTCAGCGTACCATACTGTTGGGTGACAAAGATCTCGACGAACTGCGCGAGAAGAAAAAGAAGGAGTCCTCCTCGAGTTGGCGCAAGTACCTGTCGTTCCTCTCCCGCGACCACAAGAAAGACGAGAAGGACGAGAAGTCAGAACTGTTTGTCGTGGGCGAAGGTTTCAACAAGAAGAAACCCGTCATTCTCACTCCACGCTCCATCGATACTTATATCTTCCCCACCTGTTGCCACCCCATACCAGGCGACGACACGCTCGGCTTCATCGACGACCGCGGACGCATCGAGATACACAAACGCGACTGCAAGGTAGCCTCCCGACTGAAAGCCAGTTTCGGCAACCGTATACTCGATGCCAAGTGGGATATGCACAAGAGCCGCTATTTCGATGCCACCATCGAGATACGGGGTATCGACCGTAAGGGCATGCTCTACGATGTAGCCCAGATCATCTCCCACGACCTCGATGTCAGCATCCACAAGATCACCGTTTCCAGCGACCAAGGCATCTTCGACGGCATGATAGAGATACGTGTTCACGACCGCGAGGAAGTACGCACCATCATGGAACGCCTCAAGACCATCGAGGATCTGCAGGAAGTATTGCAGATATTGTAGGACACACCAACGGTAGGCCATAAGAAATATTGGTATCCGGTAAAAAAAACGGTACGATGCGCAAGACCGCAAATCGTACCGTTTTTTTTACAACCGCACCAACCTGTCGGCCCGTCCTGCCAACCGTTGCAGGCTGACGATGCTTTGGTTGTAGTCGTTCACGGCTGCGGCACACTTCATACGCATATTGAGGCTTTCCTGCAATACATTGACATACTCCACATAACCGATTTCTCCGTTTTCGTACTCCACTGTCCCAAGGCGTGCCATCTCCTGTGCTTGCTGACTGCCGTCGCCACGATAGTATTCCACACGGGCGAAGGCGGCGTTGCACCGACTCAGACAAGCCGCATATTCTTTTTCACGGGTCTGACGCTGACTGCGCATTTGCAGGTCGGCCATCTCCCGTTCCATCTTGGCCGCCTTCACCTTGGCGCGGGTCGCGCCAAAGAAGAGCGGTACGCCGATACCCACCTCAAAGCCCATGAAGTTGCCGCCGGAAAATCGGCTACGATCCTGAGCATAGGGATTCCAAGAGGAGATGACGAGTTGGTGGCGCAGGGCCAGTGACAGGGTTGGAGCAAACCCGCTGCGGGCCACCCCTACCGCCTTGTCGGCCACACCACGGAGATCACCGGCATAAGTGCCTTCGGGCGAAAGATTGTAGTTGTATTCCGACAATACAAGATCAAGACACGGCAACAGGGTATCGGCCGTCATGATGCCGCTATCCTCTCCCAGCAACTGCGCCAACCGCAGGGCCGCTTCCTCCGTGCGGTTCTGTGCCGAAGTCATTTCCAAACGGTTTTCGCGCAATAGTCGGTCGGCAGCCATAACCTCTAGCCGTCGGGTATCGCCTGCCTCCAGACGCTTGCCGGCAACCTCACGGTAGCGCACGAGCACACTGTCTTGCGCAGCAAGTATACGCACGCACTCTTGTTCGTACGCCAATTGCAGATACGCACTGACGACATCTGCCACCAATGCATTGCGAAGCACATCGCGGCGGCTACGCTCCGCCTGCGTCTCGGCTTTCAGTTGACGGCGGCGGGCAATGTAGACCGTCGGGAAATCGATAGCCTGCGACAATGCCAACGCATTGTCGGGACTACCACCCGATGTTGGGTCTTGTGAGAGCGACAGTTCGGTACGCTCCACATCCCATGCCGTACCTTGCAATGTGCGTGCCCGTTCTACAGAGCGGTCGGCCGCCCGCAGGGAGTAGTTTTGTTCCAGGGCCAACTGTACGCACTGCCCGAGTATAAGCCGCCGTTCCTGCCCTGCAACAATTGTGGTCGTGAGGAGAAGGAGCAACGTTATGATGAATGTTTTTTTCATGATGATACGCATTCTATTGTTTCGTAAAATTCTTATAGATGGCCGGGAGTACCAGCAACGTGAGCAAGGTAGAGGTGACGAGACCACCGATCACCACCGTGGCCAGCGGACGTTGTACCTCAGCACCGTCACCCTGCGAGAGGGCCATAGGAAGGAATCCCGCCGAAGCCACCAGCGCCGTCATCAGTACGGGGCGGAGTCGTGTCATACAACTCGTCGTGATACGTTCGCCAAGCGGCAACGCCTGCAATTGGTTCATCTGTCCGATGAGTACGATACCATTGAGTACAGCCACACCGAAGAGCGCGATAAATCCCACACCTGCCGAGATGGAGAAGGGCATGCCGCGCAACCACAAGGCCCACACGCCTCCAATAGCGGCCAACGGAATGGCGGAGAACACAAACAGGGTCTCTCTCACGTTCTTCACGGTAGCGTAGAGCAACAGGAGGATGACCACCAGAGCCACTGGCACTACGATAGCCAACCGCTGCACGGCACTCTGCAGATTTTGAAACTCACCGCCATAGGTATAATAGTAACCCTCGGGCAAGCGCACCTTCTTCTCCAATAGCGTTTCTATCTCATGAACGGTACTCTCCACATCGCGTCCCTTGACATTGAACCCCACATAGATACGCCGTTCTCCATCCTCATGCGACACCTGGGCCGGGGCCGGCAGATAACTGATGTCGGCAATCTGACTGAGCGGCACTGTCGTTGCACCGTCACCGTTGCCCACCGGTATGGCCAACGTTTGAAGCGTCTCGGCACTGCGCAGGTCGCCGTCAAGCCTCAGCACAAGGTCAAACCGTCGTTCACCCTCATATACGGCACCGGCCACTGCACCTGCAAAGGCCGTTTGGAGTACCGTGTTGACCTCGTCGACACTCACGCCGTACTCAGCCATGCGGTCGTGATTGTAACGCACTTGTATCTGCGGCAGACCGTCGGCCTTCTCCACCTGCACACCGCTTACGCCATCGACTCCGGCGATGAGCCGTGCGATACGTCCGGCCTCGGTTGTGAGCGTGTCAAGATCACTACCGAAAACCTTGATGGCCACATCCTGCTTGATACCCGTGAGCAATTCGTTGTTGCGCATCTGTATGGGTTGCGATAGTTCGGCTTCGAGTCCGGGTATGTTTTTCAGCGTTTGGCTCATGCGCTCCATCAGTTCGGCAGTCGTATGGGCCGATGTCCATTCAGCCTTGGGTCGGAGCGCGACCATGATGTCTGCCCGCTCTACAGGCATCGGGTCGGTGGGTATCTCGGCACTTCCGATACGGCTCACCACCTGTTTCACCTCCGGATACTCCTTCTTGAGCAACGCCTCTGCCTGGCTGCAGGTCTTGACCATCTGCGAGAGCGATGTACCCTGCGCCATGCTCGCCTCTACCGCAAAATCGCCTTCCTCCAGACTGGGGATAAACTCGCCGCCCAAGTACTTGAAAGCCACTACACTCACACAGAAGAGGGCCACGGCAGCCGTGATGACATCCTTGCTATGGGCCAACGCTCCGTTGAGCAATGGTCGGTAGAGACGTGCCAGACGTGCCATCATACGGTCGGCCAACGTTGTGGCCGTGTTTACCTTACGACTGAGCAACACACTGCTTGCCATCGGCACATAGGTGAGCGAGAGAATGAAAGCGCCGAGAATGGCGAAGAACACCGTCAAGGCCATCGGACGGAACATTTTTCCTTCTATACCGATGAGGGTCATCAGCGGTATATACACAATCATGATGATAATCTCGCCGAAGGCAGCGCTCTGACGGATACGGGAAGTGGAAAAGCGCACTTCCTCATCCATCTCCTTGCGGGTCAGCGCAAACGTGCCGCCCCTCTGCTTTTGCCATGCAGCCTTGACGGAAGTCTGCGAGAACTCACCCCGCGCGATATGGGCCACAATCGCCTCGACAATGATGACCGCCGAGTCGACAATCATGCCGAAGTCTATTGCCCCGAGGCTCATGAGATTGCCGGCAATGCCAAACGTCCGCATCATGCCAAACGCAAAGAGCATGCTCAGCGGTATGACGCTCGCCACAACAATGCCGGCCCGCAGATTGCCGAGAAAGAGTACAAGCACGAGGATAACGATGAGTCCGCCCTCAGCCAGATTGCGGGCGATAGTACCTTCTACCCGGTTGACAAGGTCGGTACGGTCGATAAACGGTTCTATGGTCACACCCTCAGGCAACGAACGGCTGATCTGTGCGATACGATTTTTCACACGACGGCTCACCTCTTGGAAGTTCTCTCCCTTGAGCATGATGGCTATACCGGCCACCACCTCGCCTTCACCATTGCGGGTGACGGCCCCGAATCGGGTAGCGTGCCCCATGCGCACATCGGCCACGTCGCCGACACACACTACGGCATTGCCCGTCGTCTTTACCGGTATGCGGGCAATGTCACTGAGCGAGGTCACCATACCTATGCCGCGGATGTAATACTGGTTGGCATCCTGCTCGATATAACTGCCGCCCGTATTGGCATTGTTCTTCTGCAACGCCCCATACACATCGCCTATGGTGAGACCGTTGGCAGAGAGCCGGTCGGTATTGACGGCCACCTCATACTGTTTGACATAACCGCCCCACCCACTCACCTCGGCCACGCCGGGCGTACCGGAGAGTTGCTTGCGCACAATCCAGTCTTGCAGGGAGCGGAGTTGGGTGAGCGAATATTTCTGTTCGTACCCCTTCTTGGCACGGAGGGTATAATGGTAGATTTCGCCCAAACCGGTAGCGATGGGCCCCATCTCTGTATCGGTATTGTCGGGCAGGCTTTTGGCGGCCTCCTGCAGCATCTGACTCACTTGCGATCGGGCCCAATAGATGTCGGCCCCGTCGTCGAAGACGAGCGTGATGACCGACAGTCCGCTGCGCGATATGCTGCGCCGCTGCTGCAGTCGGGGGATATTGGCCAAAGCCATCTCTATCGGCGTTGTGATATACTGTTCCACCTCCTGCGCACCGAGGGCAGGTGCTTGGGTGATGACCTGCACCTGATTGTCGGTGATGTCGGGGGTAGCGTCGAAGGGCAGATGCAGGAGTGACCACACGCCCCACACAATGAGCGCGATGGTGGTTGCGGCAACCGCCAGTTTGTGGCGTACCGACGCATCGATAAGTTTCTGAAACATAGTCTTGCTCTCCTCCCTTCTCAATGGTTGTGCTCACCATGTTCTCCGGTGAGCGATGCAAGGTAATAGGCATTGGCCGTCACAATCTGTTGACCTTCACGGATATGCTTGCACAGTTGCACAGCGGTATATCCGTCGCCACTTGCTCCGGTGGTCACCTCATGACGGCGGAAGATATACTGTCCGCTCTTGTCTTTCTGCGTGAGAGCAAAAATGTAGTTCTTGCCGTCGGCCGTCACAATGGCCTTGTCTGGCAAAGCCTTGTGGCGATGGCGGCCTGTAGAGACGAGGGCGGTGACGTGCGTACCGTCGATGAGTCGATGGCCTTGGGCCGGATCGAGCCTTACGTGTACGGCGATGCTCCGTGTACCGTTGTTGAAGTAGGGATTGAGTCCATAGACGCGACCCGTGAGCGTGATGTCGGGGCGGTTGGTCAGGCGGAGCAGCACGCGGTTGCCAGTGTTCACCTTATCTATATCTTTCTCATACACGTTGAGATCACACTCCACGGCCGCATTGTTGCGTATCTTCATGATGGGGGTCTGCGTGTCGGCATAACTGCCGAGACTTGCCGCCACCTCGCCGACCGTACCCGTGACGGGAGCGCGAAGGGGGATGACCGTTGTAAATCGGCCTTGCGCCACACTCCGCACACTGATGCCGAGTTGGGCGAGTTGCTGGCCGATGGCCGTGAGCGAGGCTTGGGCCGACTGATAGCGATGGGTTGCCTCCTGCAGGTTTTTCCTGATGCCCGCCCCGCTGCCGGCAAGCGTCTGCTGGCGTTCGGTCTCAAGACGTGCCAGTTGACACTCCTTGTAGGCGGTGAAATATTCACGCTGCAGCGACACGATATCGGTATTCTCAATGGTAGCAACAGTCTGCCCCCGCTTGACGGTCTGCCCTTCGCCCACGAGCACACTTCTGACGATGCCTCCGGCCAATGGGGTCACATCGCCCATACTGCTGGGACGGAGCACAAGGGCACCGGTGGTACGCAGGGTGGCATCGAGTTCGCGGTCTTCCACCGTCCCCATACGCAGGTCTACGGTAGCCATCTGCTTGGCGGTGAGGGGGATGTCTTCGCTTTCCTCATCCGCCTCGGTGGTGTGTGTATGCGTTTTTTCTGCGTGCGCCTCTTCGCTATCGTGCGCATCGCCTCCGCTATGCCCGACAAAGGAGAAGACGAGCAAGGCCATAGCGGTCACGGCCAGGATAAACAAGATTCTTTTCATTTTTATACTTTCATTCTTTTGACTGCAAAATTACGGATAAGGCGATGCAACCCAGTTGCATCGCATACGCTACACCGCACTTTGCAACTCGGTTGCAAAGTGTACGGACAAGTGTACGTTCCGAAAAACGTCCTTTAAGAGAATGAAAGCATCGGTGGCCCTCGCCTACCGTCATGGTGCAACAGAACGGCGGTGGGCAGGGTGGTGCTTTGTTGTCCCCGGACAATGGTCAAAGGGACAACAAATAGATGGAGGTCTGCGGTAGCATGGGCGGCAAGGGCCGTCAGTGCTGAACCGTCAGCAAGCAGTTGCTGTATGGACTGGGCCACACCCGCATTGCCGATGAAGCGGTGCATCTGATGCACCTCGCAATCTTCCACGGCATTGCCGTGATGGGCGGTGTGACTGTCGTTGATATTGCCGTCACGACTGCACTGTTCCTCTACAAAACAGATCTGCTCCGCATGATGATGATGAGCCACACCCGTCGAGAGCAACACCGAGAGCGTTGCCACCCAAAGGACGAGGATATAGAGTCTGCGAAGCATGGTAAAAAAATCGGTTTTATTAGGATTTGAACAGATGGGCCAACAACGTAGTATTGGCCGAGAGCAGTGCTGCCGTGGTGATGACGGCGAGCGTGGCCAAGCCCGTGACTACAGGAATGACAACGAGACTCCGTCCTGTGGGTACTGTCTCATGGCGTAGCAAAAAGCGTCGGCCCAAGATATACATCGCCACCGCCACCGACGATCCGATAATCAGTCCGACGAGCAGATCACCGGGGTAATGCACACCGAGATAGATACGGCTGTACACATGGAGCACGGCCCAGGCATACATGAAGAGGGTGAGCATACGTTTGCGGAGCAACAGACCCATCATCATAGCCAAGGCAAACGAGTTGCCGGCATGACACGAGGGCATACCAAACGCCCCGCCACGATAACCGTTGATGATGTGTATCATACCGCAGATACCACTGTCGGGATTTGACGGACGCGGGCGCATGAGCATCGGCCGTAAGAGTTCGGCGCACATGAGGTCGGTCAGACCGACGGCCACACTCACCATTGCCGTGACAACCAGCGTCTTGCGTGTCCATCCGAAGCGCATGATGACCAGCACGAGGAGGGCCACATAGAGCGGTATCCACGTGAGTCGGTCGGACACGATGGGCATGAAGTTGTCAAAAAAATTGTTATGCAATCCGTTGAGTGTGAGCATCAGCGACTTGTCGATGCTGTCGAAATAGTTGGTCATCATATAGGGGTCGCGCTATTTTCTCTTTGGATGGGCCAAAAACAGAACCGCATCCTACTGGATTGCAAAGTTATATACATATCATGGGCTTTATGATACAATGGTATGTAAAGTATGTTAAATATGTCGCTTTTTGTGTCCGCTTCTTCTCAAAACGCGCATGATATGCAATTTCCTTCCCTTGTCCATTCGCCACCAGAAGCAATGGAAACGCTATACAGTAGCGGCTAAAAAGTCATATAGTCACCCTCGTGCCAGTCTTCGGCCTTGCACACTCGAGTATTCGGGCTGAAATACTGCAGTATTCGGGCCAAACTACTGCGGTATTCGGCCCAAATACTCGAGTACGCAAGGCCGAAGACTCGAGTATTCCGGCCCGAAGACAATACCAATACGGATAATAGGGATAGGGTAAGGGGTGTTGATTAGATTCTCACACTATGAATTATGCGCCCCTACGGGGGCTACTTGGGGGTGGCAACGAAAAAAGGTAGGGCTTACGCCCTACCCTGTATTCTGCCGTCCCTACGGGACTATCATTGCGCCCATGGGCATATTTATGGGATATCGCACCCTATGGGATATCGCACCCTTGGGATACCGCGCCCTGCGGGATATCGCACCCTGCGGGGCTATATTGACAACCCTACTTCTTCTTGGTTGTCGTCTTCTTTTTCGTCGTGGTGGTCTTCTTGGTGGTGGTGGTCTTCTTGGTCGTCGTAGTGGTCTTGGTGGTGGTGGTCGTTGTGGTGACAGGTTTGTAGTAGGTCAACGCCTCGGCCATTTCCGACTTGATGGCGGCGATACGCTTGGCATCGGAGGGGTGGTCGCTGAACAGATCGGAGGTGTTGCTGCTGTTGCCCTGTGACATACGCTCCCAAAAACTGACGGCTACCTGCGGGTCGTAACCGGCCATGGCTGCGAAGATGAGTCCCATGTGGTCGGCCTCGCTCTCGTTGTCGCGCGAGTATTTCAGGCTGCGGAACTGCAGACCTTTTTGGGCGATGATCTGGGCAATCTGCGTGGTGGTAGATCCTACGCCGGCTGCGCTGAGCACCGATCCAAGGATTTGTGTGCCATATTGATTCTTAATCTGCTTGCTCATCTGCTCTGCCGAGTGACGGGCTACGGCATGGGCAATCTCGTGACCGAGCACGATGGCGAGCGATGCTTCATTCTGCGTGTAGGGCAGAAGACCCTCGTAGACAACAATCTTGCCGCCGGGCATACAAAAAGCGTTGGCGGAATTGTCCTGCACGAGATTGAACTCCCAACTGTAGTTCTTCACATCGTCGGCAGCACCGTTGTTCTTGAGGTAGTTCTCGACAGCGGTGGCCAGACGTTGACCTACGCGCTTCACCATAGCAGTGTTGGTAGAGTTGGTAGAGGTCTTGGCCGACTTCATGTAGTTGGTGTACTCCTGATTGCTCAAAGAGAGTACCTGTTCGTCGGAGACGAGCAGATTTTGCTTACGGCCGGTGATGGGCACGGTACGTGTGGTGCCGCAGGCTACAAGCATGGCGGCCACCAAGGTCATCAATAAGAATTTTATTTTCTTCATTTTTTTATAAAGGATAAAATGATTGTCATCTATTACCAGAAAAGACGAGGGGGAAAGGAATGTATGTATACCCCACCGAAAGTGTTTTCACTTGCAAAATTATACAAATTTTTCAAAAGCGAAAAAGCATCTTTTCTTTTTCATCTCCATCAGACAATCCTCACGCCTCTACTCGCCTCATAGCCGCAGGAGCGTCGACCCTGTGACCGACGGTGTCGCACCATCGACCTGCACGGCATACACGCCATGGGACAACGAGGAGCAATCTATCTCATACTCACATTGGCCCGACATGAGAGACTGCTCCATAAGCAGTACACCCGACGTGGCGTAGATACGCACTCGCAGAGGTCGGGGGGCAACGGCATCCAGGTGCAAGGCGATGCGACCTTCGGCCACTCCAAACCGGATACCGTCGGGCTGCGCTACACTGATATCGCTGATGGCGGTCAGCCCAAGCACATCGAGCAGTCCGGCATAGGCATCGATACTGCCATAACCGCATCGGGGGTCAGGGTACGACGTAATGCCGGAACAGGGGCGGGACGTGCGGGCGATGACGGCCTTCACATCAGCCGGGGTCAGCGATGGATTGGCCTGCAGCCACAGGGCGATGATTCCGGCCACGGTCGGGGTGGACATCGACGTTCCCGTCTCAGAACTCCACCCGTAGGTGCGGCCGCGAGCATCGAATGCGCCCATGTAGGTGACGGGCATCTCATCACCGTTGGCTTCCATGTAGTAACTGCTCATGGCCGAGATGATATTGGTGCCGGGGGCAGACACATCGGGTTTGATACTACCATCGCGGGCAGGGCCTACCGAACTGTACCGTGCTACGGCTCCGTCGCATCCCCAGTTGTTGGTGACGGTCTCTCCGGTAGCATTGCGGTAGGTCGTGCGGTAAGACGTGGCGCCGACACAGACCGCTGCCGGGGCTGCACCAGGCGAATAGACGTAGTGGGTGGCATCGAAAGAATAGAGATCGGAACGCAATTCGGCATGGTTGACCATGAGCGTACCGCCATTGCGGTACATTGACGCCTCGGCATCAGCGCCGACAATCTCTACCGACAGAAGCGGCGACGTGCCAATAGCATCCACGCCTGACAGGGTGACATCGTAGTCTATCTCAGATGTGTCATAGCACGAGCGGTAAGCCTCGATTGTGAGCAGGTAGCGCTGACCGACCAGCGTGACGGAATCTTCATACACGGAGTCGGGCTTAGACTTCACATCAAGGGTCGGAATATCTATGACGGTCGTAGCACCGTCGGCATAGCCCGTGACGCGACAAGTGAAATCATCGTGCGACGCTATGGTCAGCGATAGCGACCGCCCGGAACTGCGGAAGAACGTTCCCTTATACTTGGTGCCTTGGGGCTTGTATATATAATTGGAATAATGCCCTGTGTTGCCCGCCGAAGCAACAAAGATACGGCCTGGACCGGTGAGCCGCTCCATCAGCGCATAGTAGAGTTGGTCGTCGCCGCGCGCATCCTCAGAACTGCCCTCGCTGAACGACACCACACAGGGCATACCGCGCGACTGGGCATAGTCGAAGATATACTTAAAACCGAGTGCGTCGGTGGCTGTCGTATATTTGTATATGTCGGTACTGTCGATATACTCCTCATCGCCGTTGACGGCATTGCTCACCAGACAGATGTCGCTCTCATAGGCCACACCACGATATTGTCCGGCATATCCATTGCCGACGGCAATACCCGAGGTATGGGTGCCGTGGTACTGGGTGAGCGCATCGCGCGACCGCGCATAGGCCAGTATGGAGTCGGACGAAGCATAGGCCGCACCCACATAGCGGCGGTGATCGGAGAGGGTGTCGGTGGAGAGTTGATCCCAGAAGCGGCGCACACGATACTCGCCGTCGTCAGACCACAACACGGGATGGGTCACATCAAAGCCTATATCCTCCACACCCACAACAACGCCACGCCCGGTGTACGCCTGCGGTAGGTTCTTGCCAGCATAGACGGCATCGGCATGGGTAAGTACGGCCATCGTGTCGAGCAGAGTCTGTGTACCGCGAGATGCCTCAATGCGCTGCACATGACGATTGGCCGACAGTGCCCCCAATTGCGACAAAGGTATATCAGCGATGCAGATGTCACCCACCTCAGCCAGCACACGGCTACCATAGACAGCAAGCAGCGTATCAGCCAAGCCGTCGGTACGAACAAAGGCGCACACCGACTTCTGTCGTCGCGCATCCGACCGCACACCCATCTTGACAACAGACGCGCGCCGCTCGGAGGTGACAATACTACGGAGCATTGGTGAGAGTTTGCCCATCACAGGGCGCTGCGCATGACAAAACACGCAAGCACAGAACAGGAGAAAGAGGATATATACTTTTCTCATCATAATAGAGTATCAGGATAGTTGGCGCAAAGATACTAAAAATCGCAATTCACCGCAAAAGTAGAGAGATAATTGCTACCTTTGCAGAAACAACGATAATAAACGACAAACATACACAATGGAAACGACCAACAAGTACATGTCCATCGCCTATAAGATGTACACCACCAACAACGACGAGACCAAAATAGAAGAAGCCACCACCGACGACAAACCGTTTGTCTTCATCACTGGTTTCGGCGTAGCCATGCCCGCCTTCGAAGAGGCAGTGAAAGACCTCAACACTGGTGACAACTTCGAGTTTGACGTGACCGCCGACAAGGCCTTCGGCCAGCACTACGCAGAGCGCATACTGCAACTCGACAAGGAAATCTTCTCCGTCGACGGACACTTTGATAGCGAGAACGTGCGCGTTGATGCCATCATCCCGCTCAAGAACGAGGACGGCAACGTCTTCATGGGCCGTGTACTCGAAATCGGTACCGACAAGATCACCATCGATCTCAACCACCCTCTCGCCGGCAAGAATCTGCACTTTGAAGGTACTGTGAAGGAGAGCCGCGAAGCCACCAATGAGGAGATACAAAGTCTCGCCAACCAACTCAGCGGCGAAGGATGTTGCAGCGGCGGATGCAGCAACTGCCATAGCGACAAGGAAAAAGGTTGCGGCGGCGGATGTGGCAACTGCCACTAAGCGATGATAAAAAAGATACCGATGCGCAACACGTTCGGACATCTGTTCACTCTCACCACCTTCGGCGAAAGCCACGGCGAAGCCATCGGCGGCGTTGTCGACGGCATGCCGGCAGGGATAGCCGTCGACATGGCGTTCATACAACATGAACTCGACCGCCGACGTCCCGGGCAGAGTGCGCTCACGACCAGTCGCCGCGAGGCCGACCGTGTGCGACTGCTCAGTGGCGTATTTGAGGGCAAGACGACCGGATGTCCCATCGGTTTCATCATCGAGAACACCGACCAGCGGTCTGCCGACTACGAGCCGCTACGCACAATGCTACGGCCCTCGCACGCCGACTATACCTATCTCACCAAGTACGGCATACGCGACCACCGCGGAGGCGGAAGGGCTTCGGCCCGCATCACCGCCAGTCGCTGCGTAGCCGGAGCATTGGCCCAACTGGTCCTGCGGCCACTGGGCATCAGCATCAAGGCCTACACATCGGCCATCGGCGACATCGCACTACCCCACAACTACACCCACTACGACCTCGACCGCGTCGAGAACAACGCCGTACGTTGCCCCGATGACAATATTGCCGCAGAGATGGAACAACTAATCAGAAATGTACGCGCGGAAGGCGACAGCGTAGGAGGCATCATCACTTGTGTAGTACACGGATGTCCAGCAGGCTGGGGAGAACCCGAATTCGGAAAACTTCACGCCCGTCTGGGTGCCGCCATGCTCAGCATCAACGCCGCCAAAGGGTTTGACTACGGCGACGGATTCGACAGCGCCCGTATGCGCGGCTGCCAGCACAACGACCGATTCACCGTCAAAGACGGACACATCACCACCCTCACCAACCACAGCGGAGGCATACAGGGCGGCATCAGCAACGGCGAAGACATCTACTTCCGCGTCGCCTTCAAACCCGTCCCCACCCTCTCACAGCCCCAAGACACGGTCGACATCTATGGTCAGCCGACCACCATCCATCCGCACGGACGACACGACCCGTGCGTTGTGCCCCGCGCCATACCCATCGTCGAGGCCATGACGGCAATGGTACTACTTGACGAATATCTGTTCGAAAAGACCACTCACACGTAACAAGTTAACATTTGTGCGCAAGTTTTTTTTTTTTTTTACAGTTCAGATGTTTGCATTACGAAATAAACCATTAATTTTGCAATCGTGATTAGGAGCTTGTGAAAGTTTCCAATCAACTTAGTTAAGTCTAGTTTAGTTTTTGTGTTGGTTGAGGGCAGTCCATTGGCTGTCCTCAATTTGCATTTATACATTTTCGTTTTTCTCCCATTCGCAACACACAGACACAACACCGTTTGCAGGCATCGCGCACAACGGCATGACACAATGAAAAACCCACAAGGTACACATTATATATATTATTATTGGTGTCCGGTAAACTTTTCGCAAAATCGGGTAACGTACTGGGCGTTATGCAGTTGCAATGTTTTTTATGT
Organism: Flexilinea sp.; assembly: GCA_963653995.1. Taxonomy (GTDB): domain Bacteria; phylum Bacteroidota; class Bacteroidia; order Bacteroidales; family Bacteroidaceae; genus Prevotella. The sequence goes on along the minus strand of CAVJZJ010000001.1, from coordinate 67,559 downwards.
ATGTGGCTTACTATTGCATATCGGATGGTCCTCGAAGAGGGCCAATGTGCATAACCGCTGGTGACCGAAGGGAACCCGCGGACTCTCTGAAAGCGGAACGGGCGTCCTCGAAGAGGGCGAACATTCTCATAAGGCATTTATTTTGCGGTTGTTCGCCCTCTTCGAGGACGGCATTTGTCTATGGACGTGTATCCGCAGGTTCCGCTCGCTATGCTCGCTTCACCAGCGGTTATGCACATTGGCCGTCTTCGACGACCCGTTGCTTGCGGCTTTTACCAGACACCAATAATATTTTACCGGACACCAATAATATATTATAGGCCCCTGTGACACAGAATTTTCATAGAAGAAAACTGATAATTTCAAAAAATTTTTCTTTACTTTGCATTTCAGAACAATTCATACTTATATAATAACATGCAGAAAAAGCTAAAAATGGCAGTGATGGCCCTCTGCTACGCACCTATGGCTATGGCCCAGACCGACAGCATCGGTCAGAACACAGCGGTGCTCAGCGAGTCGGCCTTCACGTTCACCGAGGCGCAGTTGGGCGAAGACGAGGACATGTCACAGAACGTGACCATCGTCAATTCCGGAAGCAACATCTACGCCAGCGAGGTAGGCTATCTGTTCTCGCCCGTGCGTTTCCGCTACCGCGCGTTCGACCAGAAGTACAACGCTGTCTATATCAACGGCGTGCCAATGAACGACATGGAGAGCGGACAGTTCCGCTACTCACTCGTAGGCGGCCTCAACCAGCAGACCCGCAACATGGAGTCTTCGCTGCCCTTCGAGAGCAACAACTTCGCCATGGCCGACATGGCAGGATCGAACAACTACAACTTCCGCCCAGCAGCGATGCCCGTCGGACAGCGTATCACCTTGACCGGAGCCAACCGCAACTACTCGCTCCGCGCAATGTACACGTTCAATACCGGCCTAAGCAACAAAGGATGGGCCTTCACCGGAAACATCACCTACCGTTGGGCCAACCGCGGATACGTAGAAGGCACCTTCTACAATTCACTTTCCTACTTCCTCGGCCTGCAAAAGGTACTCGGCGACGGACGTCACTCACTTACTCTCTCCACATGGGGCAACCCCACCGAGCGCGCATCACAAGGTGCCGGCAACGACGAGATGTACTGGTTGGCCAACGACCGCTACTACAACCCCTACTGGGGATATCAAAACGGCAAGAAGCGCAACTCGCGCATCGTCACCGACTTCGCCCCCACCACCCTGCTCACCTGGGACTGGAAGATCAGCGACAACGACAAACTTACCACCTCGCTGATGGGCAAGTACGCTACATACAAGAGCACCAAACTCAACTACAACAACTCCGACAATCCACACCCCAACTACTGGAAGAATATGCCGAGCAGTTACTACGATGTGTGGAACACCGACAACTCTTCCTACCGCACCCAACAGTGTCTTGAAGACTGGAGCGCAACCGTAGACTACTGGCGCGCATCCAAGGCCAACCGTCAGATCGACTTCGACCGTCTGTACTACTCCAACCAGCAGGCCGCAGCCCAAGGCGCAGACGCCATGTACTTCATCCAAGCCAAGCACAATGACGCCTTGGCCTTCACGCTGGCTTCCACCTGGAACAAGCAGATCTCCAAAGACCAGAACTTCAACCTCGGTATCATCGCCGCCACCAACAAGGGCATGCACTACCAGACCATGGACGATCTGCTCGGCGCAACGGTATACCACAACATCAACACCTACGCCATTGGCACCTATGCCCCCGACGGCGATGAGGTACAGTACGACCTCAACCATCCCAACGCAGAGGTACACGTAGGCGACCGCTTCGGCTACGACTACAACCTGTACGTCAACAACGCAAAACTGTGGACCAGTTACAGCGAAACTTTCGGTTGCGTACACTATACCGTAGCCGCCAAACTCGGTTACACGGCCATGCAACGCGACGGACGTATGCGCAACGGACTTGCCGCCAACAACTCCTACGGCAAGAGCAAGACAGCCCAGTTCCTTGACGGCGGTTTCAAAGCCAGCGCCAACTTCGACCTCGGACACGGACAAGTGCTCACCCTCGGCGCAGGATATGAGCATCGCGCCCCACAGGCACGCAACGCCTTTGCCGCTCCCGAGATCAACAACGACTTTGTACTCAACCTCAAGAACGAGCGCGTGTTCAGTTCTGAAGCCGGATACCAGTACCGCAACTCCTGGCTCCACGCCAATGTCAACGCCTACTATAGCCGCATAGACAACGGCACCGACTGGCAGAACTTCTACTACGACGACATCAACGCCTTCACCTACGTCTCCATGACCGAACAAAAGAAGGAATACTACGGTATCGAACTGGGTCTGAAGTTCAAGATCAATAGCGCTTTCGACATCAAACTGCTTGGTTCTATCAGCGAAGCCAAACTCATCAACAACTCCAAACTGCGCTATATGAAGTCGACCACCGGCTCGTACAACGACGCCGAACTGCTCGATGACGGTACCAAAGATCCCGATCCGCTCGTCTACAACAAGGGCATGCGCGACTCAGGAACACCACTCACCACAGCCAGCCTTGGACTGAGTTTCCATCAAGGTGGATGGTTCATCGATGTCAACTGCAACTACTACGACCGCATCTACCTCTCCTACTCACCCAGTTACCGCTACACGAGCACACTGAAGAAGCGCTCAAGCATCATGGCACAGTACGGACAGGTGATCTTCGACAACGACGGCAACGTGCTACCCTCAGCCGTACAACAGGCCAAAGGACACGGCGGATTCATGGTCGACGCCTCCATCGGTCGCAGCATCTACCTCAAGCACGGATCACTCTCCATCAACCTGAGCATCACCAACGTACTCAACAACCAGAACATCGTCACTGGCGGATACGAACAGAGCCGTAGCGACTACACCACGGGCGGCACCGCCCGTACCTACTCCTTCTCAAACAACCCGATGAAGTTCTACGCATACGGCACCAACGGCATGCTCAATATAGCTTACAAATTCTAATCATCCCCGAACAATGACACTCAAGAAAATGAAAACCATGAGATATTTCAAAACTCTGGTGATGGCCCTGCTCTGCACCGCGTCCCTCACCTCCTGCATGGACGGGGACTGGGACACGCCCACCATCGACGAGTCGCCCTTCGGCAACAACACCATCGTTGAGAAAAACGTGATGACCATCGCCGATCTCAAGGCCAAGTATTCCTCGGTATTCTTCAATAGCAGCAACTCACTGAAGCAAGTCACCGACAGCATACAGATCAAAGGTCGTGTCGTAGGCAACGATATCGGCAGCAATATCTACAACAACGTAGTCATCGACGACGGCACAGGGGCCATTCTCGTCTGCATCTCGCAGGGCGGACTCTATGCCTACCTGCCCGTAGGACAGGAAATACTCGTTGACCTCAAAGACCTCTACGTGGGCGGATACGGACAGCAGCCCGAAATCGGTATGCCCTACACCAACGCCAAAGGATCTACCTATGTGAGCCGCATGAGCCGCAACCTCTGGCAGGAACACTTCCGCGCTATCGGTACGGCAGACGCTTCCAAGGTGAAGGCCGAAGCCTTCGACCTGTCGAAAGCCACCAATGCCGACTATCTCAAAGCCAACTGCGGCAAACTGATGACCATCAGCGGCGTATCCTTCGCCGATGCCGACGGCAAGAACACCTTCGCACCCGAGAGTCTGAAAGACGCCGCCAACTGCGTCAGCCGCGGCCTCACTGGTATCAGCACCAACGAGGTGGTAGTCCGCACAAGTTCCTATGCCGACTTCGCAGCCTCCAAACTGCCTACCGGCAAGGTCAACATCACGGGCGTATTCACACGCTACCGCAACGTATGGCAGATACTCCTGCGCACGTCAAGCGACATCGAAACCGTAAAATAACCCATCACACACGAAGAAAACAACATCACTATGAAAAAGATACTGTATTCGCTGTTCGCCATGTTCATGGCCACAGCCACATTCACAAGTTGTGAGGACGTACCCATGCCTTACGAATATCCGGAACGAAGCGATGACTCCGGTAGCGGGGACGAAATTGCAGCAGAAGGCGACGGAAGCCTTGCCAACCCCTTCAATAGCGTAGCCGCCAATGCCTACGGTGCAACGCTCGAGTCGGGTGGCGTATCCGACAAAGACTACTACATCAAGGGCAAGGTCGTGTCCGTCAAGGAAGAGTACTCCTCCACCTACGGCAATGCCACCTACTACATCTCCGTCGACGGCACTACCAACGGCCAGTTCTATGTATACCGCGCCATGTACCTCGGCAACAAGAAATACACCGACGGCCAAGACAACATCAAGGCCGGCGACGAGGTCATCATCTGCGGAAAGATCATGAACTACAACGGTACTGTCGAGACCCAACAAAACGGTGCATATCTCTACTCGCTCAACGGAAAGACCGCCAGCGGTGATACCACCCCAGACGATGGCGAAGCCACTGGAACCGGCACCAAGGACGATCCCTACAACAGCGTAGCCGCCAACAAATACGTATCATCGCTCGAAGCCAACGTTGAGTCTGAAAACGAGGTATACATCAAAGGCAAGATTTCGTCCATCAAGAACGCCTACGATACCACCTACGGCAACGCCACCTTCTACATCTCAGATGATGGTAGCACAACCAATCAGTTCTATGTCTTCCGTGCGCTCTACCTGGGCAACGAAAAGTACACAGAAGGTCAGACCAACATTCAGGTCGGCGACGAGGTTGTAGTCTGCGGAAAGGTCATCAACTACTATGGCAACACGCCCGAAACCGTAGCCAGCAAAGCCTATCTCGTATCGCTCAAATCCAACGGCGGTGGTGACACCCCGACTCCTTCTGAAGGCGATCTCACCCTCGATCCCGCCTCACTCGGACTGAGCAACGGCACTGCAGTGACCGACCTGACCATGAGCGACGGCACCATGATCACCTTCGACGGCGGCGGCAACTCCAACGCGCCCAAGTTCTATACTTCAGGCAACAACATCCGTATGTATCCGAAGAACTCCGTCACCGTGACCGCTGCCAAGAACATCGACAAGATTGTTATCTACTGCGACACCTACAACGGCACACTCTGCAACGCTCAGGGAGAAGTCGGCACCAGCGCCGGAACAGTAGCCGTAGACGATACCAAACTGAACATCACCGATTGCGGCAACAACGTTGTGACCATCACCAACAACAGTTCCACCACAGGAGCAGCAAGTCAGGTACGTATCACCAAGTTGGTCATTTACTACGCCAAGTAATCGGTTGACCCATCGGGCAACCTAACGACAAGAAAAATCCACCGCGCACCGGTCTTTCCACCGTTGCGCGGTGTTTTTTTATGTCACAGACGACCATAAACCTTTAAAAATCAGACATGGTGCTTGCATAGTTGTCCAAATCTTCGTAACTTTGCACCCTGTTGTAACGACAGACATTAATAACAATCATATTTTAACGTTAAAATGAAACAAGGTATTCATCCCGAAAACTATCGCCCCGTCGTATTCAAGGATATGTCCAACGGCGATATGTTCCTTACAAAGTCTACATGCAAGGCTACAGAGACAGTAGAGTTTGAAGGCGAAACTTACCCGGTGGTAAAAGTCGAAATCTCCAGCACTTCTCACCCGTTCTACACGGGCAAGAGCAAGCTCGTTGACTCTGCAGGTCGCGTAGACAAGTTCATGAGCCGCTACGGCAAGGTTCGCAAATAATATATATTTGCCCAAAACAAATTGTAGGAAATGCGCTTGGACGTAGTTGCATATGCGTCTTAGCGCATTTTTTGTATCTTATACCCCACATCTATCTATGAATATCAGAAAATCAATCATCTACTTCTTTACCCTTCTTGCCTTCACTTCCTTATGCGCCTGCAGCGGTAGTGATGATACCGGCGGCAGTGATGGTAGCAACGGAAACACATCACGCAATGACAACAAGAATACGGTGACCACTGAGGCCGCTGTCGCCCGACTGGAATTTCCCCACCTTCACGGCGGCAGCAGCATCGTCATCATACACCGCACAGGCACCGATGGTGCTTACGACCCCGACAACGTCAACTATTCCACCGAGTGGGACTGCGACCTCAAGTCACAACGCTGGTCGTGCTACACCCTCACCAAGACCAATAAAGTACAGAAGGTGTCGCGCTACTACGGCAATCCCCAGTACCCCGACGACCCTGCGCTGACCGCCTCGCAACGGCTCGACCAGGACTACTACTACGGTTCGTCCTATGGTTCGTCAAGCAACAAGCAGGACATCTCCTTTGACCATGGTCATATCTGCCCGTCAAACGACCGCCGCTACACATCTGAAGCCAACTACCAGACCTTCTACATGACCAATATGCAGCCGCAGTACAAGGCCTTCAATGGTTCACATCCCAATTACAACAGCGGCATCTGGCTCAAGATGGAGAACTTTGTCAACAAACTCGGACTCTCCGCCACCGACACGCTTTATGTCTGCAAGGGCGGCACCATCGACAAAGAAGAAAATATCCTCACCCGTATTTCCGGCAAACTCATCGTTCCTAAATACTTCTTTGCCGCACTTCTGCTGAAAAACTCCCTGGGCTACCGCGCCATCGGTTTTTGGTTTCCCCACACCAACGAGTGGCACGGCGGCGATGCATTGGCTACCTACGCCGTGAGCATCGACAAGTTGGAGGAACTGACCGGCATCGACTTCTTCTGCAATCTGCCCGACAATATAGAGTCACAGGTCGAAAGTTCGTATGTCACCACACCGTGGGGACTATAAGCATCAACCAAGAAAATAAATTGGTACGATTCAAAAAACGGTGAAAACCACTAATACACACGTAAAGAAATGAAATTTTTGCAAAGTGGACTGATTCGCGCCTTGTGCGCCATCATCGTTGGCGGACTGATCATAGAGTACCGCGAGCAGACCGTGACGTGGATGACCATTGCCATCGGCGTACTATTCTTCCTTTCAGGAGTCATCTCGTGCGCCAGTTATTGGAGCGCGCGCCGCCATCAGAACGACCCGCAAGTCTTCTCCGCCGACGGTCGCCAACTCACTGGCCTCACCCCCACCTTTCCCATCGTGGGAGTGGGTAGCATGATATTGGGCCTCATCCTGGCCGTCATGCCCAACGTGTTTGTGGCTTGGCTGATGTACATTCTCGCAGCCATCCTCGTACTCGGGGCTGTGAGCCAGTTTGTCATCCTTGCCTCCGCACGCCGTTTGGCCCATGTAGGCTGGGGCTTTTGGCTGATGCCTTCTATCATCCTGTTGATGGGTATCATCGCAGTGGCATTTCCACAGGCCGTCGCTTCCTCGCCGTTGTTGGTTATCGGATGGTGCATGGTACTCTATGGCGTGATAGAAATCATCAATACCATAAAGATCCGCCAATTGCGCCACGTCATGGAAAAAGCCTCAGAGAAAGCGGAAACCGTACAAACTGCCGAAACCATAGAGGCCAACGACGCAGAATAACACTGCGCGTCATCGCATACACGAAACTGGAAAAACGGTGTACCCGCATCCCTTAAATAGGAGCGGGTACACCGTTTTTCGGTTTCATCTGAGTTGTATGACTATTCGTCCTTTTCCCCAGCCAGTCCTTCGATATACTTGCAGAGAATGCCGATTCCGGTAATATTGTCACCGCCCTGCGGTATGATGAGGTCTGCATAGCGCTTGGTCGGTTCGATAAACTGTTCGTGCATGGGCTTGAGCACACTGAGGTAGCGATCGACCACCATCGAGACGGTACGACCACGGTCGATAGTGTCGCGCTGTATGTTGCGGATAAGTCGCTCGTCAGAATCGCAGTCGACAAAAATCTTGAGATCCATCATCTCACGCAGTTTCTTGTTGAGCAACGTCATGATACCCTCAATGATAATGACCGGTTTAGGCTCTACATGGATGGTTTCCGGCAGACGGTTGCAGATGAGATACGAGTAGGTAGGTTGCTCGATGGCCTGTCCGTTACGGAGTTCATTGACCTGCTTGATGAGCAGTTTCCAATCGAACGCGTCAGGATGGTCGAAATTGATCTTGTGTCGGTCCTCCTCCTCCATCAGCGAGGTGTCGTTGTAATAGGAATCAAGGGGCACGACGGCCACTTGATGGGGCGGCAAAGCCTCCACAATTTTGCGCACGACGGTGGTCTTGCCTGATCCAGTACCTCCGGCGATACCGATAATCGTTATTTTCTTTTCTTCTTTCATAGTCATTGGAACAGAGCGTAGCGTTTAGGGACTACGCCTCATAAAAATGGTTGGGTACAAGAATTACTTCCTGTCCTTCATCAAAAGGTTTTTCTATATAATAGAGTTATGCGTCAACTCATGTTTCCATTTCCATAATCCAGTCGAACAGGGGCTGGTATATTTCCGCCTTACGCTCCAAGCGCAGCGGATAGGCCCGCGACGAACTAGGCATACGGTACAAGCGTATCTTCCGACCTTTGTAGTCGAATGTGATCCACTGTCCCACTTTGGGTTGTTGCGTGATACCGAAGCACTCGGCCAGCACATCAGTGGCTTTTTGCCCGGTAGTGACGATGGCCTCACATTGCGGCAAACCGTCAATCATGGCACGCAAGTCGGTAGGTTCCACCACCTCCAAGTCTTTGTCTGAAGCAGTATTGCGAAGTCGTCTGACGGCCGTCGCCGTATCGTAGAGTCCTATGCTGAGCGTCTGCAACATAGGGATGATGAGGTCGAGACGATAAGTCTTGTGCTCCGCATCGACCAACCGCATCTTGTCGCCATAGAGACAGAGCCCGAAGATACGCCACATATCATTGGTGTAGTTGGGGTAGTAGAACCGCACCGCCCAACGTTTTTCTGCGGGCGGAAAGCTGCCGAGCATCAGCACACGGCAACCCTCGGGCAGAAACGGGGCAAAAGGATGACGCTCTACGCACATACGCGGTGTCAGTTCTTGACCTCTTTGAGCAGGTATACCACTACGGGCAAGTGGTCGGAATAGCCGTCCAGCCACACGCCGCCGGCGGTAGTACGTTTCGGATTGCCCTTGTATTTGCCTTCGGTCTGGAAGAGATAGGGACGCTTGAAAATCTGGTTCTTCCAGAATTTCAGCGTCGAGTAGTCCTTCGATCCTTTAGCATTGAGGAGATTGGGGGTCATGACGATTTGGTCGAAGAGATTCCATCCGCCACTATAGGCGATGGTTCCGAGACCGTCCTTGGCCAGGATATTGTACCAGGGATTGTACATGTCGTCCTTGCCGACCATCGATATTTCCTCCTTGGCCGAAAGCGACTCGTGCATACACTTGTCCGTGGGGTCATCGTTCATGTCGCCCATGACAAACACCTTGCACTTAGGGTCTTCGCGCAACAAGGAGTCCTTGATGACACGCACTTGCTTCATGCCCAGTTCGCGGTAATAGGATGCCGAGGCGCGGCTGGGCAAGTGGCACACGATGAAGGCCACAGGCTCGTCGGCGATAGTACCGCAAACGGTAAGAAAGCCACGGGTAATGAAGTTTTTGTCCTTCTCGCGCTCCATCACAAAGGGTAGCAATTTCTGCGTGCGCACGGTGAAGAGGGCGGGATTGTAGAGCAGGGCGCAGTCGATACCGCGACGGTCGGGTCCCTCGATATGCACATATTTCATGTTGCGGGCCTTGAGCGGCGGCTGACTGACAAGTGCGTCGAGCACCTTGGCGTTCTCCACCTCACTCAGTCCGATAGCGGCGCAACCCACCTCCTTGATTACATCTGTACCCATGTCCGACAAGGCCTGCGCCATATTGCGGAGTTTATGGGTGTACTTCATGCCGTTCCAGTGATACGAACCGTTGGGTAGAAACTGGTAGTCGTTCTTTCCCTCGTCGTGACAAGTATCAAAGAGGTTTTCCTGGTTGTAGAATCCGATGGCGTACGCCGCAAATTTCTTCTGTGCCGATACTCCGGTGCAGATGAGCAGCAGGAGAGCAAACAGCAATAGATGCTTTTTCATGAACGTGTCTTTTGTTTTTTCTGGTGATACGGACAACCGCTCCAAACGGGGTATGCAGGGCATACGGGCTATCCATCTGCAAATTTCGGCAATAAATCTGAATAAAGCGCACGTTACAGCCGAAAATTCATCGTTTTTTCATAGTCATATACCTTGTTCATATACATTTACGATTGTTCGCCTCAGAAAAAATTCATACCTTTGCGACAAAGGCGAGTCACGATGCCTGCACCGCAAAATGCCTTTCATTCTTCCGACTTCAATCAAACTACTATGAAACAAAATCCGTTGCCTCTCGCATTGTTCTTGCTACTCATCCTTACCATCACCCCCACCTTTGCCAAGGTGACCATAAGGCCTTCGGTGAGGTATCATCAAGGCCGTGAAGTAGTGGCCGTCACCTCATTTGAAGGAAAGAGCGGTGGCGCCGTGACCGACACAAAAGGTTGCCGTTGGGTGCTGAATACTGAAAAACGACAAGTACAGGGAGACGCAAACGCCCTCGACTATACCTACACTTGGAAACTGATAAAGGGACGGGCCGAGAATGTATCGTTCGCCGTCAATTTTGAGATGACCGACTGGACACCCGACAACTACGTATTCGTTCCGGCCGTAGTCTACGATGGCAATCGGTTTGATGTCAAGTCCATCGACTATCCGCCCTTCTGGTACGACAAGGCCGAATGGCGGCTGGATATGCCGACCACGTTCAGCGACCGACATCCTACATTGGGAAAGGCGGGCCATCCGGCACAAGCCATAGAACTGATTTCGGGCAACGCCTCCACACCCTTGATGGCCTATTTTTCCAAAACCGGCCATAAGGCGTGGATGGTACAGACCCACCAGGGCAATACGCTGGGCGACTACGGCATGACCATACGCGAGAATACCGACCGCACTGCGGCCACCTTCTCCATCACTGCTCCCGTCATACGACTGCAGGAGGAAGAAGACTCTGCCGTGACCGTCAAAGTGGGTGAGAGCATCTCCATTTCTTTCCGCGTGTACGACTTTCCGGCCGACCGTCTCTCTGACATGATGAACCGCTTTGTGGCCGTGCGCAAGGATTTCAACCCGAGCCACAGCCACAACGTTGTACCCTACAGTCAGGTATGGGCACTGCTCGATACCTTGTACCAGACGCGCCGCTGGGATGAGCGCATCGGTATGTACTGGTTGAGCGACGTGCAGGAGGAAGCCACATGGAACTTCATCTGGCAACTGGGTTGGGTCGGCGGCGGACAGGCCACCTACCCCATCCTGATGATGGGAACGGAGACAGAACAGCAGCGCGCGCTGAAAAATCTCGATGCCATCTACGACCGTTGTCAGACCCAATCGGGCTTTTTCTATGGCTATGGCGACGGCAAGGAGTTCAAGGGCTTCGGCTACTACAAACCATTGGAAAACAATATCGCCTTTGTCCGTTCACAGGCCGACTGGCTCTACCTTGCCCAACTGCAGATGCGACTTCTCGCCTCCAAGGGCATACCCGTGAAAACCACTTGGCGCGAAGGTACACGCAAGCAGGCCGACGCCTTTGCTCGTCTATGGGACAAATACGGACAGTTCGGGCAGTTCATCGATGTAGAGAGCGGCGACATCTGTATCGGGCAGTCGTGTGCCGGAGCCATTGTTCCGGCTGGTCTTGCCTTGGCCTCCGTCACCTACAATGATCCCCACTACCTTGAGGTAGCGCGGGCAGGCGGACGGTGGTTCTACGACCACTACGTCAGCAAAGGCTACACCACCGGCGGACCGGGCGAGATACTCTCTGCACCCGACAGTGAGTCGGCCTTCGCCCTCTTTGAGTCATACATGACACTCTACGAGGTGACTGAAGAAAAGGAATGGCTCGCTTATGCCGCCGAATTGCTGCCGATCTGCGTCAGTTGGACCGTCTCCTACGATTTTCAATTTCCCGAATCCTCGCCCATGGCAAAAGCCGACGTTCACGCCACCGGATCAGTTTGGGCCAGCGTTGCCAACAAGCACAGTGCGCCTGGCATCTGCACATGGTCGGGCAACAGTCTGCTGAAATACTACCGCGCCACTGGCGACAAACGGGCGCTCGACCTGCTCGAGGACATTGCCCACGGACTTCCTCAGTATGTTTGCCGCAAGGAGTGCCAGATTGGGAAAATGCCCTGGGGCGGTATCTGTGAGCGTGTCAATCTGAGCGACTGGGAAGGCAAAGGCAATATCGGCGGCAACATCTTCGGTTCTTGTTCTTGGAGCGAGGTAGCCGCTATGATGACCGTGGCGCAGATACCCGGCATCTATGTCGTGACCGACAAGGGAGAAGTGACCGTGTTCGACAACGTACAAGTAGAGTCCGTCAGTCACGCCGACGGACACACCCTTCTCCGCGTGACCAACCCCACCCTCTATCCGGCCGACGTGACCATCTACGCCGAGACCTCCACTGACGCCCGCCACACACTGTTGCCCGAAAGCGTGACTGATATGAGAACCGTGCATCTGGAGGCGGGAGAGACAAAAGACGTGAAGATCTTGTAACGGCGGCGCAAAGAAATATTACCCTTTCTCCGCATCGATATCGCGCAGCACGGCGACGGCCTCACCCACACTCCGCACATCAGCAACGACCATAGCGCGTTTGCCGTTGACCTCCTTGAGATTGCATCGACGCACATGACCGGAGATATAGGCGAGCACCTTGTCGAAGGCGGCACTGCGGTAATAGGCGCTGTCGGGGTTGGACACGAACTGCATCTGCATACGGCCTTGCCTGAGGATGAGTTTCTCGCAACCCAGACGGCGACCCAGACGGCGGAGCGGCACGACCTGCAGCAGTTCCTCTCCCTCGCGGGGCAGCGGACCGAACCGGTCGGCGAGGCGGTGGCGGTAGGCATCAAGTTCGCCATCATCGGTGATATTGTCGAGTTCGCGATAGAGTATCATGCGCTCACTGTCGCCCGGCACATAGTTGTCGGGGAAATACATCTCGAGATCGCTCTCCACGGCACAGTCCTCCACAAAGTCATCGCCCGTAAACTGCCGTCCTTCGGCCATCTCCTCGGCATAGACATCCTGAAACTCGTCGTTGCGCAGTTCGGTAACGGCCTGATTGAGTATCTTTTGGTAAGTTTCGTATCCCAAATCCTCCATAAATCCGCTTTGCTCGGCACCCAACAGATTGCCCGCGCCGCGTATGTCAAGATCCTGCATGGCGAGACTGAAACCGCTGCCCAGTTCTGAGAAATTCTCAAGGGCCTCCAACCGTCGGCGTGCCTCGGGCGTGAGCACGGCCTTGGGCGGTGCGAGTAGATAGCAGAAAGCCTTGCGATTGGATCTTCCCACACGCCCGCGCATCTGATGCAGATCCGAGAGACCGAAGCGGTGGGCATCATTGATGATGATGGTATTGGCGTTGGAGATGTCAATACCGTTCTCCACAATGGTGGTGGAGAGCAGCACGTCGTAGTCGTAGTTCATAAATCCCATGAGTATCTTCTCGAGTTCCTCGGGACTCATCTGTCCGTGTCCGATAGCCACACGCGCATCGGGCACATACTTATGTATGAGACTGGCTATCTCGGGCAGATTGGAGATGCGGTCATTGACAAAATACACCTGTCCGTTGCGCGACATCTCGAAGTTGACGGCATCGGCAATAATCTCATGGCCAAACACCCCTATCTCGGTCTGTATGGGGTAGCGGTTGGGCGGCGGTGTGCGCATGATGCTCATGTCGCGTGCGCCCATGAGCGAGAACTGCAGTGTGCGCGGTATCGGGGTGGCCGACATGGTGAGCGTGTCGACATTGGTCTTGAGTTTGCGGAGTTTCTCCTTGGTGGCCACGCCAAACTTCTGTTCCTCGTCGATGATGAGTAGACCGAGGTCGTGCCACTCCACACTCTTGCCTATCAGTTTGTGGGTGCCGACGATGATGTCTATCTTGCCGGCCTTGAGATCGGCGAGCACCTCACGCGTCTGCTTGGCCGACCGCGCCCGCGAGAGATAGTCTACACGCACGGGGAGGTTTTTCAGTCGGTCGCGGAAGGTCTGGTAGTGCTGGAAAGCCAGCACGGTGGTGGGCACAAGCACGGCCACCTGCTTGCTGTCGCAGGCTGCCTTGAAGGCAGCGCGTATGGCCACCTCGGTCTTGCCGAAACCCACATCGCCGCAGACCAGGCGATCCATCGGGCGGGGCGACTCCATGTCGGCCTTCACCTCCTGTGTAGCCTTCGACTGGTCGGGGGTATCCTCGTAGAGGAAACTGGCCTCCAGTTCGTGCTGCATATAGGTATCGGCACTGAAGGCGAACCCATGTTCGTGACGCCGCTTGGCGTAGAGGCGGATGAGATCGCGGGCAATGTCCTTGATACGCTTCTTGGCCTTCTCCTTCATCCGGTCCCATGCCCCTGTGCCGAGGGTGCTCAGCCGCGGCGGTTCGCCCGTATCGCTCCGGCGGTATTTGGATATTTTGTAGAGCGAGTGTATGCTCACGTCGACAATATCGCCGCGCTGGTAGATGATGCGTATCATCTCTTGGTAGGAGTTGCCGGCCGGCACGCGCACCAGCCCACCAAACTTTCCGATACCGAAGTCCACATGCACGATATAGTCGCCCGGCTCCATCTCCTGCAGTTCCTTCATGGTGAGGGCCATCTTGCCGGCCCGCGCCTTGTCGCTGCGGAGGTTGTACTTGTGGAAACGGTCGAAGATCTGATGATCGGTGAAGAAGCAAGCCCGCAGACTATTATCGACAAATCCGGCATGAAGGGTGCGGTCTACCGGTTCGAAAGGCAGGTCGCGACTCCACTTGCGCAGTTCGTCGCTATCGAAGATCTCACGCAGGCGGCGCGTCTGCTTCTCACTGTCGGCAAGGATATAGAGACGGTAGCCCTGCAAGACATAGTCCTCAAGCGTACGGGCAAGCAGTTCAAAATTCTTATGGAAGAGGGGTTGTGGCGTGATGTCAAACGTGACGGTGGCATCGGGCGTTCCCGTCGGACTTTGTCCGAACTCTATGCGTCGGAAACGGGACACGCCCTCATCCCATAGCGACGGACTGACCAGTTGACTTTCGCGGCTGAGATCGCGCATGATCTGTTGTTGTTCCTGCTCGGTGGCACCCTCCATACGCTCGGTCACGGCCTGAGAGGAAAAGCCCTCGCGGTAGATGCGGTCGACGGTGTCGCGCACATAGAGCAGATCGTACACGGCCAAGACCGTATCATCGGGCAGAAAACTCGTGAAGGGTTGCTTCTCCTCGGCTATCGTGGCCAGTTCGGGTACGATGGTGACGGTGTCGCACTTGGTGCGCGAGAGTTGGTCTTGCACCTCGAAAGTACGGATGGTGTCAATCTCATCGCCGAAGAAGTCGATACGGTAGGGCAATTCCGAACTGTACGAATAGACATCCAAGATACTGCCGCGCACGGCAAACTGCCCCGGTTCGTACACATAGTCCTGCTCTTGAAATCCATACCCACGAAGTGTTTTTGCCACCTCGACAGGGTCTATCGTCTGACCGACGCACAGCGTGAGCGTGCGCTCATCGAGCCGTGTGCGCGACACCACCAGTTCGCTCACTGCTTCCGGACTGGTCACGATATAGAGTGCGCCGTCGCCGGAAGTGCGTGAAGACAATCGGCTGAGCACTTCGGTGCGGAGTATCTCGTTGGCGGCGTCGCGCTGGCCGTACTTCACGGCACGGCGGTAGGTAGAGGGAAAAAACAATACTTGCTCCTGCCCCATGAGTTGCGTGAGATCGTGGTAGAAATAGCCGGCCTCATCGGCATCCTGAAGGATGAATACGGCCGTGAGCGGACTACGCTCGGCCAACGCCGAGAAGACCACGGGGGCAGCCGAGGCATGCAGACCGCGCAGGTAGAGAGAGCGGGTACGGCCGTCTGTCAAGGTCGTTGAGAGGGCGGTACACTGTCCGACGGCGGCATAGAGTGTCTTGATATCTTGTATTTTCATTCCGTCGCAAGTAGGATGGCAGTGCGAACGGCCAACGATTTTCATCGGTCTGCACGCACAAAAGGTCCAAAGGCATTGCAGAAGAAATGTTCCGCCAACGCTCCTGGACGATATGTCGGTACAAAAGTAAGGAAAAAACGGCAATTGACTGCAAGCCAAATCAAAAATCCGTCCGAACCAGCCGAAATCAGTCTTCGGGCCGAAATACTCGAGTATTTGGCCTTGCGGACTCGAGTATTCGGCCCTGCACACTGCAGTATTCGGGCCAAACTACAGCAGTATTCGGCCTTGAATACTGCAGTATTCAGCCCGAATACTACAAACGGTAGGACAAGAGGTGGCTTTTCACCCGACACCATCATTCAGGGAAACGCCTCCGGTGAGGACAAAAAACTGCGCATACTTCCGTGCGCTCCGTCGTGTAGGACGGGGGCTGCGGACGTATGCGCAGTCAGATGATAGGATACTATAATATCAGCACTGCCCGAAGGGGCGTTGTGCCGAATGTTTGTTCATTGTCAGTTGTACCAGATCGAAGAATCAACGTATAGGTTGCGCTCATCGGTCTCATTGTACACGTTATCCAACTCGAATGCTTCGAGGTCATAGGCTCGTTTGACTCGTCTCATAGGTAAATCCTCCATACGGGCCGGCTACCCCTGCTCGGCCCTTTTATGTTGTTCATCCAGAATGCGGGGTTGCATCCCTTAGGAAGAACGTCACGCGATGCTCATCGCAGGACGGTTCTTATGGTCTTACTGATTAGGTATGGCCCAAATTTACGAACTATGTTTGACAAATGCAAGCGTTTTCACTGAAATATTTGTGAAAAATCTCAAATTTGTGGTTTTTCGGCTACAAATACATATTTTTCCGACTTTTATACCACCAAGTTTCTTGTGCTAATCCTTGAGTGCATAGGTGACAGTGGTCACCACACGCACCTTCTTGATATAGGGGGTATTGGAGTCGCGGTCGTCGATGGAGAACTGTCCTTGGTCGGCGCTGACGATCTTCGATAGGCTGCTCTTGCTGTTCTCGGCAAACTGTCGGGCGGTCTTCTCGGCATTGGCGATGGCTTCGGCCATCATCTTGGGTTTCATATCGTTGAACGACTCGTAGGTGTACTTGATGGGGTTTTCGTAGCCGCCACCGATGATAGCGACACCCTCACGGAGAAGTTCGCCCTGACGGGCAAGAATGCTACGCACCAGTTTCACGTTGCTGGAGGTGACAGTGATGGTCGACGTGATATTGTAACGGTAGTCCTTGTTCTCGGCCGAATATTGTTCGGCCTTGAGGTCTACGACGACGGGGGCTTCAACGGAGATTTCGCCTTCCTTGATGCCGTTGGCGATAAGGAAGCGTTTGATCTTACCCTGTGTCACGCCGATACGGTCGTAGAGTTCGGGCAGATTGTCGCCCAGTTCCTTGGAGAGGATGGGCCACGTCACTTTGTCGGCCATCACCTCGCGCTCGGCGAGTCCCTTGACAGACACTTTGCGGTCTTTGTTGGTGAAGTCGTCGATGCCCCACTTGAGCAGGAAGCCGAGCAGCACAATGGCCACGGCGAGCAATGACGACTCGATGATACGGTTTTGCGGTTGCAGTTTCATAGGTCAGTTTTTTTATGTAGGTTATAGGTGGGTTCTATATAGAACCCGCCTCAAGAAAGATGTTCGTCGCGCGAGGGGTCTTTGCTGATGACCGTGCCGTTGGCCTGATGGGTAGCCAAGACAAGCACTTCGGCTATCTGCACATGCTCGGGGGCGCTGGCGGCATAGTACACCACATCGGCAATATCGTCGCCCGTGAGCGGCTGGATGCCTTCATACACTTTGTCGGCCCGGGCCTTGTCACCGCGGAAGCGCACAACGCTGAATCCGGTCTCTACCAGTCCGGGCTTGACATTGGTGACACGCACTGGGGTGTCGACGAGGTCGATGCGCAGTCCGTCAGACAGGGCTTTGACAGCGGCTTTGGTCGCACAGTATACGCTACCGCCGGCATAAGCCTGGTCGCCAGCCACACTACCGATATTGATGACATGACCGTGGTGGCGTTCCACCATTCCGGGTACGATGAGACGGGTCATAGCGAGCAGCCCCTTGATATTGGTATCGATGACGGTGGTCCACTCTTCGAGATGGCCCTCATACTCCTTGTCGAGTCCGACAGCCAGTCCGGCATTGTTGACAAGGATGTCTACCGACTGCCATTTGCCTGAGAGCGAAGAGACGGCGGAGGTCATGGCCTGAATATCGCGCACATCGAAAACGAGGGGGAGGACATCTGCACCGAGGGAGAGCAGTTCGTCGACAATACTATGGAGACGCGCCTCATTGCGTCCAGTGAGGATGAGGTCGTAACCTTCGCGGGCAAAACGGCGGGCGCAAGCCAGGCCGATACCGCTTGTGGCTCCGGTGATAAACACTATTTTACGATGGGTTGTCATTGTTTTCTGTTTTTTACTGTCACTATTTTTGTTCGAGCAAGATGCTCACTATACGTTCGGCCGTACGGCCGTCCCACTGGTCGGGTATGCCGCAGTGTTTCCATTGTCCGGCCTGCATAGAGCGGAGTTGCTCGCCGAGCAGGTCGGTATCGGCACCGACGAGCACATTGCTACCTACCTTGACGGTCTCGATATGCTCGGTATAGTCATTGAGCGTGATGCAGGGCACACCGTTGAAGGTGGCTTCCTCGGCCACATTGCCCGAATCGGTCACCACACCAAGGGCGTGGGCGGCAAGCCAACCGAACTCCAGGTAAGACAAGGGCTCGACGATATACAGCACTTGACCCTTGTCGGGACACTCGGCGAGAAAATCGCCGACGGCTTGGGCGGCCAGTCCTCTGAGTGGGGCCACAATGGGATGTCCGCCAGCATTGTCAATGAGGGTCTGAAGGGTAAGACGCAGGTGGTCGCGGTCGGCGATGAGCGCCTTGCGGTTGAGCGTGAAGAGGATGTACTTCTTTTCCTCCAGCGAGAGCGTGTCACACAGGGCAGGGCGCTGCATACGGGCGTGGTTGAAGCGGAGGGTATCCATCAGGATGTTGCCCACCATATAGACCTTCGACTGTTCGGCCCCCTCACGGTTGACAGCACTGTTGCTTCCGATGCCGGCGGTGAAGAGCAGATCGGACAGTCCGTCGATGACCAAGCGGTTGATCTCCTTGGGCATATTGATATCGAAAGACCGTGTACCGGCCACAAGATGTACAAGGAGCAGTCCTTGCTTCTTGGTGACGATGGCGGCAGCCATGGTGGAGGCGAGATCATCGACGACGATGACCGCATCGGTAGCGTGGGTCTGCAGGTAGCGTTCGAAGGCAGACATGACCTGTCCGGTGAGTTCATTGAGATTGACGCAGTCGACACCGAGGTATACATCGGGCCGCTGCATCTGCAGGTCGTCGAAGAGCGACGGCTCAAGCGTGGGATCATCCTCGCGCCCGGCATATACGAGTTGGTGGTGTACGTCGCGACCTTCTCTCTGTGCCTTGTCGATGGCACGGAGGATAGGGGCTACCTTGACAAAGTTGGGGCGTGCGCCCACGATGATGCAGATATTCATTTCAGTAGTGTGTGTGTTATCCGTGAAGACGATATTGGTGATCGTTGCAAAATCGACCCATCTCTCTGACTCATCAGTCGGAAGAGATGGGCCGTATTATATTGAGTAGGGGTCATTCGCCCTTGAAGAGTTCCTTGATGCCGCCGATGCTTCCCATCAGATTGGTAGCCTCGTAGGGCAGGTAGACGGTCTTGGTCTTGTCGCCCTCGGCAAGGGTCTCAAGCATTTGGATATATTTCTGGGCAAGGAGGTAGTTGGCAGGGTTGGTGCTCTTGCCTACGGCCTCGGTGATCTTGTCAATGGCGATAGCCTCGGCTTCGGCACGACGGATACGAGCCTGGGCGTCGCCCTCGGCACGGAGTATCTCTTGTTGTTTGTCGGCTTCGGCGCGATTGATGGTGCTGGCCTTTTCACCTTCCGACTTGAGGATGGCGGCCTGCTTCTGTCCTTCGGAGGTGAGGATGGTGGCACGCTTGTTGCGCTCGGCCTGCATCTGCTTCTCCATGGCCTGAAGTACGCTGGCCGGGGGTGTGATATCCTGCAGTTCGACGCGGTTGACCTTGATACCCCACTTGTTGGTGGCATCGTCGAGCACGACGCGCAACTTGGAGTTGATGGTGTCGCGGGAGGTCAGTGTCTGATCGAGTTCCATCTCGCCGATGATATTTCTGAGGGTGGTCTGCGTGAGTTTCTCTATGGCGTTGGGCAGGTTGTTGATCTCATACACAGCCTTGAAGGGGTCGACAATCTGGAAGTAGAGCAGAGCGTTGATCTGCATCTGGATATTATCCTTGGTGATGACGTTCTGTTTGTCGAAGTCGTAGACCTGTTCGCGAAGGTCGATGACGTTGGAGTAGACGTAGCGACCACGCATTACGGTGACGATAGTCTTCGGGCGGTCGATGAAGGGGATGATGATATTGATACCCGGTTGCAGGGTGGCGTAGTAGCGGCCAAGTCGCTCTACGATGCGGGTCTCGCTTTGCGGGATGATGACGACGGCCATCTTGACAAAGACGATGGCCAAGACGACAATGAGTACGAGTACGATGGTGATTTCAGTCATAACTGTAAAAGGTTTTGGTTTTTATTATTGTTGGGTTGTTCTTGTTTCGGTTTCCATTGTTTCTTGTATCTCAAGCCTCAACGACGCTGATGATGATGCTCTCACGACCCACGACGCGCACCTTCATGCCCTCGGAGAGGGTAACAGACTGCGGGGTTTCGGCTTTCCAGTCGTCGCCGTCTATCTGCACACGGCCATATCCGCCTGGCACAATGGTTTGGCTGACGCGCCCGATACGGCCCATCAGGGCATCGGCATTGCTCACACGATGGTCGGCATTGGCGGTAAGCATCCGCACAAGGTGTGGGCGGACAAAGAGGAGGGAGAGTACGGCAACTGCGGCAAAGGCCAACACCTGCGTCCAAAACGGCAGACCGATAAATTCAAATATCAGACCGGCAACGGCTCCGAGGGCGAAGCATGTGACATAGAAATCGCCAGAGGTGAGTTCCATGATGAGACACGCGATGGTGACAACGACCCAAAACAGCCAAATGTTTCCAATGAAATATTCCATCATAGCAGCAAGTGTTAGTGGATAAAATTATGATGGTAAAGTTAGCGTTTTATTTTTGTATCTCCAAATTTACATTATAAAATATACACTTCACTGGACTTGTACGAAAAAAACGGAAACGGCCATCATTCCACATTATATATATGAGGAATGGTGACCGTTTCCGGTGTTATGCAAGAGGCGAATTCCCGATTACTTGGCGGGAACGGTCTCGAGGGTCTTCTTCAAGAGTTCCCAGAATGGGGCGATGGTGGGAATGTAGCAACGCTCGCTGGTGGTATGGGGTGAGCGGAGCGTCGGACCGAGCGATACGATATCGAGTCCGGGATATTTGCCGAGGATGACAGAGCACTCCAAACCGGCGTGGTCTACCTGCTCGATGGCTTCCTCGCCGAAGAGTTCGCGGTAGTTCTTCTCCAAGAGTTTGAGAATCTCGCTATCGGGATTGGGATCCCAACCGCCGTAACTGCCGCTCATCTCAATCTTCATGCCAGCCATAGTGAAGCAACTCTCAAGCGTGGTGGCGATATACTCCTTCATGCTTTCGCTCGACGAGCGGGCAAGAATCTGTATGGTGGCCTTGCCTGTAGCGATGTCGATGATGGCCAAGTTGGATGAGGTCTCTACCACCGTGGGGAAGGCGGGTATCATGCGGAGCACACCATTGTGGCAAGCATAGATGGCGTCGAGCAGATTGTCTTGTATATCTTCGGGTACTTCAAACTCGGGTGTTATCGTGTCTTCTGCGCGGAACACGATGCCCGACTCGATACCCTTGTACTCATGTTCGAAGAGTTTGCCCCACTCCTCAATGGCTTCCTTGAGCGGAGCGACATTCTCCTTGGGCAGGGTCAGCACGGTCTCGCACTCGAAGGGGATGGCGTTGCGCATATTGCCGCCGTGCCATTCAGCCAGACGGGCATCATACTCACTGATGGCTTCGCGCACGAAGCGAGCCATGAGTTTGTTGGCGTTGGCACGTCCCTCGTGTATCTCGAGGCCAGAGTGTCCGCCACGCAGCCCCTTGAGTGTCACGCGTACGGCTGCATCCTCGGGATCGGTGTCGGCATCCTTGTACTCCATCGTAGCGGTCACGTCGATACCACCGGCACTACCGATGACAAACTTGCCCCAAGTCTCGGAGTCGAGATTGAGCAGGATGTCGCCGTGCAGTTCGCCCTCGGGCAGATCGTTGGCACCGTACATACCTGTTTCCTCGTCGGCCGTGATCAGACCTTCTACCGGACCGTGTACAAGTGTCTTGTCTTCCATGACGGCCATGATGGCAGCCACACCGATACCATCGTCAGAACCGAGCGTTGTGCCCTTGGCTCTCACCCAGTCGCCGTCGACGTAAGTTTCTATGGGGTCGGTCTCGAAATTGTGTGTACTCTCTTTGCTCTTCTGCGGCACCATATCCATATGGGCCTGCAGGATTACACCCTTATGGTTTTCCATACCGGGGGTAGCGGGCTTGCGCATGACGATATTTCCGCCTGCATCCTTGAAAGCCTCAACGCCGGCCTTGGCGGCGAAGTCAAGCAAGAACTGTTGTACTTTCTCAAGATGGCCCGAAGGACGGGGCACTTGTGTCAGTGCATCGAAGTTGCGCCAGATGCACTCGGGGTTGAGATTTTTGATTTCACTCATAATGTGTGTATTTGAGATGAATGGAGGGGCTTTACAGACAGCCCCGTTTTTCTGTTTTTTTGTATTCTCCTATTTTATTCTGCCTGACGGACGGAGCGCACAGGCTGTACTGGACCTCGCTTGACCGTAAAGGAAAGTGCCAACCAGGCATAGACGCCGAGCAACACGACAAGCAGGGTCTGTATGGAGTGGACGATGAGTACAAAGTAGAGGGCATCGGTCTCGCCCACGCCATAGAGCACAAGCATGGTCTTCACGGCAAAATGCCAAGGTCCGGCGCCATTGGGGGTAGGCACGACGACAGCGATACTGCCGACAATGAAGGTGACCAATGCACACGTCCATCCCAAATGGGATGTCGCGTCAAAGCAAAAGAATGTGAGATAGTAGTGCAGAAAGTAGCACAACCAGATGGCTACAGTATAGACAGCGAACTTAGGCACACTGCGCACACTGCGCAGCGAGAGCACGCCTTGCCATAGGCCGCCCATCGTACTTTTCACTTTGTTGTAGACGGAGAAGCGACGGAGCAGATACCACAACAATATAAGGATGGCTACGACGCACACAGCAGTGACGGCATATCCGGTGACTGAAAAACCACGGAGTATGGTATCGAGATTGGTGCCGGTGGTGGCGAAGAACTTGTCGAATACGGTGACCTGACACAAAAAGGTACTCGCAGCGATGACCAGTACCAGTAGGGAGTCGATAGCCCGCTCAGTGACTACCGTACCGAGGGCTTTGGGAAAAGACACACCGTCGTATCTGCGCAATACCCCACAACGGGCAAACTCGCCGATACGGGGCACAACAAGGCTGACGGCATAGGATAGGAAAATGGAGTTGACGCTTGTAGCCGTGCGCGGATGCTCACCGATAGGATCGAGGCTCATCTGCCACCGCCAACCGCGAAAGGTCTGTGCCAAAATGCCGAAGGGAAAGGAAAGGAGCATCCACGTCCAGTTCATCTCGTCGACCAGCACATGCTGCACCTGACGGAAGTCAAAGTCCCGGTACATCCAATAGAGTATCAGCCCTCCAAGCAAGACGGAGAGCGTCACCTTCCATATATTGTTGAGTGTCTTCTTCAGTTCCAATGCGGATTTCTGCTTGTTTCATCATATGCGGAACGTCTGTCGCCCCGCCACAGATGATTGCAAAAATACAAAAAAAGAACGGAATAGTGTATAGACGTATTCCAAAAATTCCGTATGTTATCATACGTTTGCAATTTGTTTGCAATTTGTGGCGTGCGAAACAAAAAAACGGGTTGTCCGTGAATCACTTCACAGACAACCCTTCTCGGGTGAAAAGTTCACTTACTTTGGTATGAAAAAAACGTAATCAATGATGACACTTAGGGATGGTGAACTTGTCCTCCACCCAGTGCCTGGTATAGGCTGATGACGCTCTGCGCTTTGGCCAAAAGGTTGGCCGACTGGGAGAGTTGCGCTGACAATAGGGTCTGACGGGCGGTGAGCACTTCAAGATAGGTGTTCGTGCCGTGCTCCATCAGCAGAGTGGTACTGCGCAAGGCTTCCTGTAGCGAGCGTATCTGCGAGGCGATAGTTTCTTCTTTGGCTGTTGTAGTTTGGTAGGTGGTCAATGCGTCGTTGACTTCTTTTCCAGCATTGAGCAAGGTTTGGGAGAAGGCTACGCGGGCTTCTTCCTGTTGGGCTTTGGCGATGCGGAGTTGGGCCTCGTTCTGTCCTCTCGACAATAGCGGGGCGACAATAGAACCGAGGGCAGAGGCAAGAAACTTGCCGGGGTTGACGATAGCCGACCCAGCGGAGTTGGTCCAACCGATACTACCGCTCAGTGTAAGCGACGGATAGAAGGCCGAACGGGCCGCATTGACACCGTAAAAGGCTGCTTCTATCGTACGTTCGGCCTGACGCACGTCGGGACGGGCTGACAAGAGATAGAGCGGTATGCCAACGGTGAACGACTCGGGCAGACTGACATCAGTGGCCTTGCAACGGTCGTAGTGCCGTGGGGTCTCGCTGAGCAGTATGGCCATACTGTTCTCGGTTTGGGCAATCTGGCTCTGCAGGTCGAGCACGGAGGCGTGTACGCTCTGCAGGGTGGCTTCCATCTGCGACACGGCAGACTCATCATAGCGTCCGGCCTTCATGAGCGCACGGGCTGTCTGCAGGGTTTCGCGCCATGCCTCCTCGGTACTCTGCGAGATGGAGAGTTGCTCGTCGAGGGTCACGAGCGTATAATAGATATTCGAAATATTGGCGACGAGTTGGGTATAGACGGCCTGCTGGTAGTCTTGGCTCTTGGCATAGAGGGCCTTCGACTGTTGCTTGGCATTGCGCATACGACCGAAGATATCGATCTCCCAACTCATATTGAGCGGTATGGAGTAGGTCTGGGTGGCCTTAGCCCCATCGAAACTACTCACGCCACCCTGTGGAGAGATGGCAAACGAGGGTAGGAAAGCGAGCCGCGCGGCCTTGAGGGTGGCCTTGGCTTCCTCTACCCTCAAGGCAGCCTGACGGCAGTCTGAGTTTTGGCACAGTCCGCGCTCAATGAGACGCTGCAACTGCGGGTCGGTGAACACCTCTCGCCAAGAAAGTGTCCCCAGCGATGTGCTATCCTCATAGACGGCCACCGACTGGTCGAGTACCTTCTCACCGAAGAGACTGTCGGGGACGGCCGTTTCTGGCTGGTATTTGGTATAGATGCCGCAACTGCCCAGGGTGGTCACCAATGCGGCAGACAATATGATTTTCTTTATCATTTTACAATACATTATAAGGGTGTGAAATCATTCGTGTTTGGCCTGATGTTTTTCCTCTATGCTCCGAAACAGTTCTTGTTGCACCTGCAGGTCGGCATCCTCGTGATAGGGTTTGCGCACCTTTTCCTGCAACCACTCGAAGACTACAAAGAACACTGGCACAACAAAGATGAGGGCAAGCGAACCGACAAGCAATCCGCCGACAACACCTGTTCCGAGCGATGAGTTGCCGTTGGCTCCGGCACCAGTGGAGAACATCAGCGGCAGCATACCGAACACCATACAGAGTACGGTCATCAAGATAGGACGCAAGCGGTCTTGTGCTGCAGAGAAGGCCGAGGAGACGATACCCATACCAGCGCGACGGCGTTCTACCGCATACTCGGTGATAAGAATGGCGGTCTTGGCCAACAGTCCGATGAGCATGATGATACCCGTCTGGAGGTAGATATTGTTCTCCAGCCCGAAGAGTTTGGCGAAGAGGAAACTACCCATCAGTCCGAACGGCACACTCAGGATCACGGCCCAGGGAATGAGGAAACTCTCGTAGAGACAGGCCATGATGAGATAGATGAGGACTACGCAGACACCATAGATGAAGAGCGTCTTGCCGCCACCGCTATTGCCTTCCTCACGGGCCATACCACCATACTCATAGCCGTAGCCCGAAGGCAGGGTCTGCTCCGACACCTCGGCTATCGCCTTCTGTGCCTCACCCGAAGAGAAGCCCTCGGCAGTGTTCACATTGACCGTGATGGAACTGTAGAGATTGAAACGGTTGGACACCTGCGGACCGACACCATTCTTCAAAGTGACAAACTCACTGAGCGGGGCCATACCAGAACCATTGCGTACAAACATATTGTCGAGCGAATGTTTGTCGAGACGATACTGGGGCGAAGCCTCAATCATCACACGGTATACCTTGCCAAACTCATTGTAGTTGCTCACATACGAACCGCCGCAGTAACTGCCCAGCGCATCGAGTATCGTGGAGGGTGAGATGCCGGCACGCTTGCACTTGGCGGCATCGACATCGATGGCAATCTGCGGGAAGTTCATATTATAAGAGGTGTAGGCGACGGCAATCTCAGGACGCTGGTTGAGGGCGGCGATAAACTTCATCACATACTCGTAAAAGACCTTCTTGTCGCCGCCGGTCTTGTCTTGCATATTGAGCTCGATGGAGTTACCCATACCATAACCGGGAATCATGGCGGGCTGGAAGACGAACACTTGGGCTTCCTTGATCTTGCTGAAGGCCGCGTTGCAGCGGGCCATCACACTGTCTACCGAGTGCGATTTGCCCTTGCGCTCGTCCCAACTCTTGAGTTTGGCAATGACCGTTCCGTAGGAAGTGCCTTGTCCGGAGAGCATACCGTAACCGGCTACGGTACTGAAGTGCATCACCTCGGGTTGGGCTTGAAGAATGTCACCCACCTGCTTCATCACCTTATTGGTCTCCTCCAGCGTATTACCGGGCGAGGTGCTCACATTGAGCATCATCACGCCTTGGTCTTCTTGTGGCACAAAACCTGTCTTGGTGGTACGCAGCAGGAACACAAGCAGTACCACGGAAGCGGCAAGTCCTACCCATGCCATCCAACGATGATGGAAGAAGAACATCACACCCCGCTTGTACTTGCCCATCACCGCATTGAAGGAGGCGTTGTAGGCGGCACGGATACGGGCATTGAAACCTTTCTTCATCTTTTCACCGCCTTCTGCGGTGGGTTTCATCATCATGGCACAAAGTGCCGGACAAAGGGTCAAGGCGGAGATCATGGAGAGACCAACCGATGTGGCCATGGTGATACCAAACTGGGTATAGAAGATACCCGACGTACCGCCCATGAACGATACGGGAATAAACACGGCCATGAAGACCAGCGTACAGGAGACGACCGCCATACTCACATCATGCATGGCATCGCGGGTGGCGAGATAGGGCGACTGATAGCCCGAGTCGAACTTCGCCTGCACGGCTTCCACCACGACAATGGCATCGTCGACAACGGTTCCGATGGCCAATACCAAAGCGAATAGGGTCAGGATATTGATACTGAATCCGGCCACCATCAAGCAGGCAAACGTACCGACCAGTGATACAAGGATAGAAATCGAAGGTATGAGCGTACTCTTGAAATCCTGCAAGAAGAAGTACACCACAAGCACCACAAGCAGGATGGCGATAAGCAACGTCTCGACTACCTCGTGGATGGAGGCAAAGAGGAAGTTGTTGGAACTATGCATCTCGATAAACTCACAACCTTTGGGCAGAGCCTTCGACATCTCATTGAGTTTGGCTGTGATATTCTTGTTTACCTCGGTTGCATTGGCTCCGGCTACCTGGAAGGTCATGAAGGTCACACCAGGTTTCTTGTCTACCTCTCCGTGATAACTGTAGGAGAGTCGACCGAGTTCCACCTCGGCCACATCCTTCAATCGGAGTACGGTACCGTCGTCATTGCTGCGGATGACCATGTTCTTGAACTCGTCGACACTCTTCAGACGACCGTGATACTTCAAGGTATACTGGAACGTATTCTTGGAATTCTCGCCGAGCGCACCGGTCGGTGCCTCGATATTCTGCTCACCGAGTACCTGGGTCACATCGGAAGGTTGGAGGCGATACTGGGCCATCAGGTCGGGTTTGAGCCAGATACGCATACTATAGGTATCGCCCAACTCCAGCACTTCGCCCACACCGTTGATACGCTTGATTTCGGGGACAACGTTGATGTCAAGATAGTTGGCAAGGAAGGTCTCGTCGTACTTACCGTCGTTGCTCACAAGGGCGCCTATCTGAAGGAAACTGTTCTGCTGCTTCTGCGTGGTGACACCAATCTTGGTCACCTCTGAAGGCAGAAGACCTTGCGCCTTCGACACACGGTTTTGTACGTTGACGGTAGCCATATCGGGGTCGGTACCCTGCTTGAAGTAGACATTGATCTGCGCCGAACCCGAGTTGGTGGCCGTTGAGGTGATGTAGAGCATATTCTCCACACCGTTGATACTCTCCTCCAACGGCATGATGACGGATTTCATCACAGCATCGGCATCGGCTCCGGTATAGGTCGCCTCCACACGCACGGTAGGTGGCGCGATATCGGGATATTGTTCTACGGAGAGACTGAACAGCGAAATCAGACCCACCATCACAATCAGCACGGCAACGCATATCGCCATCACCGGACGTTTGATAAAGATATTGCCTTTCATTTTACGGTTTCTCCTTCTTTCACCATACCTGCACCTTCACTCACGATGACATCGCCCGGCTTCAGGCCATTGCGGACGATGAAACTCGTACCGTCGTCTATACTCTCCACCTCAATGAGTTGGGCTACGGCCTTGCCGCCAACCACCTTGTAGACAATACGCTTGTCCTGCTGCTGCACGGTGGCCGACTGGGGAATGACGATACATCCCTTCATCGTCGTGGGAATGATGACATTGCCCGATCCGCCGCTATTGAGCAGTCGCTCGGGATTGGGGAACTCGGCTCTGAGTGTCACTGCACCCGTCTCGGTATCAATGACACCGCTGATGCTCTCTACCCTACCCTTGTGGGCATACATACTCTGGTCACCCAACAGGAGGCTCACCTCGGGCATATTCCGGATGGCAGCATCCTTGGAACCATACTGTCTGACAAAGGAGAGGAGTTGCTTCTCGGTCATGGAAAAGTACACGTACATCTGCGAGTTGTCACTCACGGTGGTCAGCGGTTTGGGCATCGAGGCACTCACCAATGTTCCCACACGATAGGGCAACACGCCCACTACGCCATCGGCCGGACTGCGCACCTCGGTATAGGAAAGGTTGTTGCGCGCATCGGTCACCTGAGCCTTGGTCTGCGCCAACTGAGCCTTGGCCGAGCGATAGGCATTCTCGGAGGTCTGCAACGTGAAAGACGATATGACCTTCTGCGCATAGAGTTCCTTGTTACTCTCGTAGGTCAGCGTGGCCGAAGAGAGCGATGCCTCAGCCGCACTCTCTGCAGCAACCGCCGTGGCGAGGGCTGCTCGGTAAGGCACCTGATCGATAACGAAGAGCAACTGACCCTTGGTCACCTTGTCACCCTCCTTCACACAGAGCCGCTGTATCTTTCCCGACACTTGGGGATAGATATCTATGTCTTGACGGCCCTTAATCGATGCCGAATAACTGGTAGTCAGACTCTTGTCCATACGCTGTACAGACATGGTCTTGTAACTTGCATTGCTTACTGATACTTGCTTCTTTTGTTGGCAAGAAGTTGCGAGGGTCAAACCCAATGTCATCCCTACACAATAAATCAATCTTCTTCTAATTGTCATCATGTTCTTGTCTTTGTCATTACTACTCTTGGGTAGTCTTCAGAAATTATGTGCAAAAGTAACCGGATTGCTCCGGCAAAGCCGCAAATGTATCGGTACGGAATTTTTCAAAATCGGAACTCGGCCACAAACTGAACAAAAGTGTTCCTAAAATGAAAAATGTCTGACTCCTTCCAATCAATGCGCAACGAAATGCGTAACTTTGCATCACAATATTAATATAAGGGGTGAAAATTCAACTGACCGACATGAACATTTCAAC
Organism: Flexilinea sp.; assembly: GCA_963653995.1. Lineage (GTDB taxonomy): Bacteria > Bacteroidota > Bacteroidia > Bacteroidales > Bacteroidaceae > Prevotella. Next base: position 37,454 of record CAVJZJ010000001.1, on the reverse strand, counting down.
ATACCATAAGATGATGACAGGCGGCGTGGCCGCAGGAAAAAATTTGGCCCTGCAATTCACAATGGGCAAATACCACCAAGCAGAAGACACCATCATCCTGTTTGTCGGAAAGGGACATGCACGGATTGAAATAGACTTCATACCCTACAATCTGCAGTCAGGAAGCGTCGTCACCATCTCGCCCAAGTCGACAGTACGCTGCACGGAGGCCAGCGAAGACTTCTTCGGCGCCTTCTTAGCCTTCGACCACTCATTCGCTGTCGAAGCCATGCCACGTCCCGAACCGGCCTTCCTTGACTTCATAAGGAGTTATCCGTTGGGAGAAATGCCTGCCAACCGCATTGAGCCAATCAATGCCGGCATCGGCAATGTGGCCTACTTCCTGTACGAGAACGACGGAGTACACCGCATGCAGATTGTGAAGAATATCGTGCAGGGCATACTCCTCGAACTATACGACACCATCAAGGCTAAATTCCTGGAAAACAAACCCGCTGAGGTCAACCGGCTGAACGAGCACTTCATGCAATTCATACATCTCGTATACGAGCACGGCACGCAAGAGCGCGAGGTGGCATTCTATGCCGACCGCCTGTGTATCACGCCCCGCTACCTGTCAAAAATTGTCCGCAGCACAACCGGCGAGACGGCCAAGGACATCATCAACCGCCATTGTGTACAAGAAATCAAAGCCCTTCTGCGCACCACCAACGACAGTCTGCAAGCCATAGCCCTGCAACTCCATTTCCCCGACCAGTCGTTCTTCACAAGATACTTCAAGAAAATGACTGGCATGACACCGACTGAGTTCCGGGCCAATGAGGATACATTATAGACGGGACTATAATGTATAGGAATTCTATAATACGTAGTTTTCCCCCAAGAAAATGCGCATTGTTTTTGACCTGTATCAATAAAACACCCCATGGAACTCACTTTTCCGCCGAATTGTTTGCGCACACAGCAACAACATCCTACCTTTGCATCGTCGAAAGACAAAAAGGATAACTATTAAGAAAGAAGGCCCGAAGAAGGGTCGAAACTAAAAAAGAAAGGTAAAAAGATTATGGTAGCATTATTTGTATTGGCTGTAGTCGCAATCATGATTGCACAGGCCGTGAACGTAGGACACAAGATCGATTTGCGCTAAGCAGTCGTTCGGGTAGTCCACCCGAAAGGAAATCAAGTTTTTGAGATCGCACATAGAAAGAATGGCGAGTTGAGCGTTTTACGCTTGACCCGCCATCTTTCGTATCTGCGCGCACACATACTTTTTTCATATACCTCAGTGCGTAATTGATGGAAAAAACGTATATTTGCACCAAAACATACAACAACGTACTGTTTTGAGTCAGAAAGTCTGAAACAGAAACAGTACGGCAACAGAAAGAATACTCACAATGGGACTGCAAGACAAGTATATCAGATTTGACTGGGCAATCAAACGTTTGCTCCGTCAAAAAGCGAATTTCGGTGTGCTCGAAGGTTTTCTGACCGTATTCCTTGGAGAACCCATCCATATACTGGAAATACTCGAAAGCGAAGGCAATCAGCAGACGGAGGATGATAAGTTCAATCGTGTGGACATCAAAGCCAAGAACAGCAAAGGCGAAATCATCATCGTAGAAATACAAAACACCCGGGAGTTATACTATCTGGAACGCATCCTCTACGGTGTTGCCAAAGCCATCACCGAACACATGAAGCTCGGACAGTCGTACAAGGAGGTGAAGAAGGTATACTCCATCAGCATACTCTACTTTGACATCGGTAAGGGTGACGACTACCTGTACATAGGTCAAAACCGCTTCTTGGGTGCGCACACCAACGACCAATTGGTCATCAATACCAAGGAGAAAAATGCTATTGTTGCTAAGAACCCATCTGAAATTTTCCCGCTATATGTGCTCATACGCGTCAACGAATTCAACAAAGTAGCCGTCTCTCCCATGGAGGAATGGATGGAGTACCTCAAGACTGGCATCATCGATCCCGACACAAGTGCGCCCGGACTGAGAGAAGCCCGTCAAAAACTACAATACCACTCCATGACCGATGCCGAACGGCACGCCTACGATGAGCATATCAACGCTGTAATGATACAAAACGATGTACTTGATGCAGCAAGAATAGAAGGGCTCAATGAGGGCCGCGCCAAAGGCAGAGTCGAAGGCAGAGCGGAAGGCAGAGCGGAAGGCAGAGCGGAAGGCAGAGCGGAAGGCAGAGACGAACGTTCTATAGAAATTGCCCGGAAAATGTTGGCCAAAGGCAAAACGGTCGAGGAGATTATGGAGTTTACCGAGTTAGACCGTGAATGTATAGAAGGCCTAAAGGTGTAATTCAAAAGATATCAAAGGCAAGTTATAGAACCCGCCATAAAAAAAACGGGCAGACGGAACTTATAGCCTTGGTGCTATAGGTTTCGTCTGCCTGTTTTCTTGTTATGCGAAGAAATAAGAAACGTTCTTCCTTACTTGTGCTGGATAATCAAGTAGCGTGACGCTCCCCAAAATGCGCTTGCATTGGTGACATGGAGCGTTGTCGAACCGCTGCCTACTTCCAACGTATACGACGACTGCGGATGGGCGGTCAGCACCTTGACATCCTTGCCGGCAATGGTAAAGTCGGTATGTTGGCGTGTGTCCACACTTCGAAACTTGCTATTGTCCACACTCGAGAGATCCACCTTCTTCTTGGCCAGGAATCCTCCTTTGAGCACACCCGTGGCCGAAAGCTGCTTTTTGGTACCGATAAGCACATAGCCTGTACTCATCTTGGCAATCTCCTCGTTGGCGCTACGCAGGTCTTCTGTCTTGGTCGTATTCTCCTCCGTGAGCGTAGCCACATCGGCATTGAGGCGCGACACATGACCTTTGAGTGTGGTGATGTCGGCATTCTTGCTGTCGAGTTCGCTACGGAGTTGTGCAATCATAGCCTCCTTCTCTTCAATCTGTTGTTGTAGACCAGCGATAATGGTTCGGAACTGGCGGCTACGGGCATCATCACGCTGTCCGAGTTGCTTTTCCAGTTCGGCGATGCGGCGACGCTGTTCGTTGAGCGTATATTCGAACACACGGAGATTGTCGCGTATCTGCCGTTTTCGAGACAAAGGTACACCCTCGCGTGTGACGAATATCATTTGTTCTCGACCGTTGATACTGTCCATACTGGAGGCGACGATGTTGAGAAACTCGTTGAGCCGTTCGTTCTCGGCCATCACCGAGTCGCGTTGCGTATCTATTGACGGGTCTGTTTCGGTCTTTCCCTTGCCGCCGCAAGCGACCATTGCCATAATGGCAAGAAACAGACATACTGACTGTAATATCGTTCTCATTGTTGCTACTTTATTGCTTATTCTATATTGGAGTTTATTCCACATTTCCGTTACGGATACGGGACTGCACCGACTCGTCTGCATTGTACCACACACCATTGTAAGGCTGGTCATCCTTGAACGTGCCACGGAAGAACATACCGTTCTCCTTGATGAAGTAGGTACCTGTCGCAAACTTGTTGGCGATAAACGATCCACGGTAGATGTCACCGTTCTTGTAATAGAGTACGGCGGCACTGTCTTCACGCATACCATTGAGATAAGCTCCCTCATAGCGCATACGGCCGTCTACATCGTCAATATAGGTGACCACGCCGCGGCCTTGTGGCATACCGTTGACCACCTCGCCCTTGAACTTCATGATGATGCGTCCGTCGCTGGCGTAGATAGGTTTCTCGGTGATGGTGTCTGTGTTGACCACTTCCTCCTTCTCGGTCTTTCCGCTCTTCAGAAAAACAAAGGCGGCGCCGAAGGCCACTACTAGACCTACGACCACACAAATGATGGTCACTAGAACCTTATTTTTAGGTTTGGGATTAGGAAGGGGGTCTGTGGGAGGGGCGGGCATAGGATCTACTGGAGGATTCGGAAAATCATGACCGTTTGAGGATTGTTGTTGCTGCTGTTGCTGACGTAGCAGTTCATCATAGGTCAACGTCTTCTCCTTTTGGGCGAAATCATCCTTATATGTTGTATGCTCGTCATATACCGTATTTTCACTTTTCTCGGTATAGTTGACAGGAATGCTGCCATCTATCATACCGATAAATTGTGCCATGGTAGGACGGTCGTTAGAAGATAGCGACATGGCGCGGCGGACAAGCGCCCACGCATGGTCGCTCACGTTGGTCGGTTTGGGTGTGAAAGGTTTTCCGCTGACCCATACCATCGGCTCGGGCGGTATCTGCCCTGAGAGCATAGCGTAGAGCGTAGCACCTAAACTGTACACATCGCTCTTGGGCGAGAAATCGTAGAGCGAGGAGTACTGTTCGAGTGGAGCAAAGCCCTTGGTCAGTCCCGGAGGAGTGGTACTCGTCTGTTGTCCGTTCTCGTCATAGTTTTTGGCAATACCGAAATCTATCAGCATCGCATCGCCATGACCGGTAAGCATGATATTGGCCGGTTTGAGGTCGTAGTGGCACATGTGCTTCTGCGTGTGCATATAGTCGAGCGCCGACGCTATGTCCATGGTGTATTTCAGTGCTTCCTGCTCGGGTATTGGGCCTCGACGGTCGATATAGTCCTTGATGGACCCGCCACCGATAAACTGCATGACGTAGTACACGGTGTTGTTCTCCTCGAACACGCTGAGTACATGCACGATGTGGGTATGGCTCAATCCTGATATTTTTTTTGCCTCCCGGATGAAACTGGTTTTATATTGTTCCACCTGCTGGGTACTCTTCATATTAGGCACTATCACGCCAATAGTCTGTTGCTCGCGCTGACAGTCGCTTTTCATGAAGAACTCCTTGATGGCCACGTCGATACTTTGGTCAAAACTGGCAAGGTTGCCTTCCAGCCTTTGGCTCATCGAGGCTACATAGGTGATGCCTGTCGCGCCTTGGCCGAGCACTTGTCTGATGGTATATTTTCCACCCTGCAATTGTGTGCCGAGTGGCAGGGCTTCTGTGATATTGTTGTACATATTAGTCCGTTGTTATTGGTTTAACATATCCTTTTTCCCACTCGTACCATTTACAGGCTTCGTGGAAGTTTCGGTATTAGGTTTCGTTCCAAAACTCTCTTTTAATACGTCCCCCTTACCCTTATCCTCTAACATTCCGCCACCTCCAACTTGTCGGGTAGCATCTTCTGACGGTTTACCATTGGCAAGTTCTGCCTTTTTTGTGCTAGGAATGGCAGCCCCCCCCGTTGTCGTTCCAGTTGTTTTATTTTTTGAATTACTCACAGAACCTCCTGGGGAAGTATTTCGAATACTACTTTTTGAAGGGCTTCTTACCGTGCCAGATTCCGATGACACCTCATCATCACCGATACCCCAATCGTCTTCATTGGTCTTGGGATAAGTGACCGTTGAGCGGATGGGCATCGGTTCGACTTGTTCCTTTTTGCTGCTCTTATTGAACACGAACAGGCAAACCACAAGAAGTATGATGACGGCTGCTAGAATACCAATAATAATGTACAATTTGCTATTGTTCTTGGGCGTAGAAGGCGTGTTGTACTGTTTGTCGGCACCAGCAGAAGTAGTGGTGGCAACCACCGATACCTCTTCGGTCTCAGTAGGACTTATGGCCTCGACAACCACTTCTTCGGTCGAAGGGGTCACGGTGGCGGTTGTCTGTACATCATCGACGATGGCTTCCGCGCTTGTGGTGTTGGTTTCCGCAAAAGGACCAAGACCGAAGGTGGCAAGCAAAGCCTTGTTGCGAAGGCGTGCTTCTTGCTCGTCATCGGGTGCGGCGGCATCGATAGCATCGTGTTCTACGGCCTCCACGCGGATGAGGTAGGCTGTATGGTTGTCGTGATTGTCGTCAGTGGCGGCGATGAGACAGTCGCGCTTCTGCTCCGGGGTGAGCGATTCGTTGGCGAAGATATTGAGTATCTCCTGGTCGGACATCTGTTCCAGCATACCGTCTGAACACATATAGAACCAGTCGCCGGGCTGCACATCCTTGATATGCACGATGTCGGGCATGGCACGTTCTTCCTTGTTAGGCATGACGGCCCGCATGATGACGTTCTTGCCCTTGGCCGTAGCCATCTCCTCAAGTTTGATTTCGCCCGCCTCATACAGTTCGGTCACGAGCGAGTGGTCTCGCGAGCGATACAATATCTCGTGGGTTGAGGGACGTATATGGTAGTAACGGCTGTCGCCCACATGGGCCGCCATGACACCTCCGGGATGGAAGAAGAGGAATACCATCGTGGTACCCATCGTCTTGCCGCTGCCGTCGTCGTTGGCATCGAGTACATTGTACATGCTCTCCATTGCTGCGGTGAGCATAGCATCGGGAAAGGCGCGGGTGGAACTGGCCACCTGCTGCACAAACTTGCTGACCTCCTGGCAGACGATGCCGCTGGCCACTTCGCCGTGCGAGTGGCCGCCCATGCCGTCGCACAGGATAAAAAGGCGTTGTTGGGCATCTGCCTGACCATACGCAGGATAGATGGAGTCTTCCTGATTTTGGCGTTGGCCAAGTTGATGGATGGCCAACGGTGTATTCAACAGATATTTCATGTCTTATTTTGTAAGATAACGGGAATGGGGAATAAAAACAGGTGATTACCGATAAGTGAATGTCACGGTTGACTGTCCGAGCGTGAGCACCATACCGTCGAGTAGCATGATACGGTTGTTGACCGGCACGGCATGGCCGTTGATCTTGACCAAATTGTGCTCATTGACACTGCTGACAGACACATGATACGATCCGCCGGCAAGTTTCACCACATCGAGCATAGCATTGACACGGCTCATGCACATGTCGGCCGTCGGCAGTTGGATGGATGCTTGCGAGGTCTGTCCACGCCGACCGACGGTATTTCGGCCTTCTACGAGCGGATAGCAAGCACCGCCGAACACCAGCACGGGACGACCTTGTGCAGCAGGTCTACCGCCCATGATAGGACTGTCGGAGTACGGTTCTGTCTCACCCATCTGTCCGCTCTGAGCCGCGGCAGCGCGACGTTGCTGCATAAGGTCTTCCGGCAATATGGTACGGCCGCCGGGTATCGCGCCGCCACTTCGCAGATAGTCGTCTGGAAGTATGGTATGTCCACCACCTGGCTGAGGGGAAGCCATCGGCTGCGCAGGTTGAGGAGCACCCATTGGTTGAACAGGCGGCGGGGTGGCCTGTTGATGTTGGGGCTGAGGCTGGGAGGCTTGGTACATTTGGCGTACCAACGGTGATGGGCCCGTATCTGGCGCGTTCAGATCGAGTCGGATGGGGTTGCGTTTGACAACGACGGTGAGCAGATATTGGCAATAGGGGCAGTTCACCTTCAGTTCGGTTTTGTCGCTATGGTTCCTTATGCCAAACTGTTTTTGGCATTTCGGACACTTTACATTGAGAGTTTGCATGCTGATCGTACTTTTTTGTTATAACAAAGTAGTGTCTCCCTTGCGCGGGGGCTACCACTGCATGATGACCATGTCGTCATCAAATTTTCCCCACATCACGGGGTGTTGCTTGTCTTCCGTCTTTTCACGCACCTTTTGGCTGACGTACTCGAAGAGTTCGCGGGCCGTGATCTTGCGGTTGCGGTCGGTGTCGGCCGAACCGCGCAGGCCTTGCTGCAGATAAGCGGTGAAGATGCCGTTGCGCATGAACGAGTTCTCGAGGGTATATTCGCCCGAGCGCGACGACATGAAGAACATCACCTCCTTCTTGTTGAGCGCCGTGAGGTCATGAGTGCGGCGTAGGGTACCCGAGAAACAGGCGTTGATGAATGCGAAGCGGCGGCGTGCCTTACTTTCGTCGAAGATACGGCACATCTCGTCGTAGGTGAGTTCTCCGTCGCGGCACTCCAGACTTCCGGCATTGCCGTGACCGCTATAGAAGATGGCTATGGCATCGTTCTTCCCGGCTTTGGCGTAAAGACGGCGCATAGCGGCGCTGATATTGCTGACCGTAGCCTCACGGTCGGTGAGTACGGCCGTCTCGGCATTGCCGTTCTTGTCGAAGAGCCACTGTATCGTGCGGGCATCTTTGGCACAGAGGTAGAGGTCGTTGACCTCACCGGGATAGTCGGATATCCCCACACAGACAATGTAGGTCTTGGCCGCAACCGTACCGGCGCAGAGCACGGCTACGGCTGCGAGCCAAAGTATACGGAGATATCGTAAGGATGCGTACTTCATTGTTTATCCAAGGAGAGAGGGATCTACATCCGTTGTATTGTCCATCGATGCATCGTAGGCATAATCGCTGCCATCGGGATTGAAGGTGGCGTCGTCTGTATAGGCAGGATCGGTGGCTGCGTCATAATCCTCGTGGGGTGACATTGTGTTTTCGGCCATATAGGAGGCATCGGATGCATCGCTTTCAGATGAGGAACCATCGTTCACATAGTCGGGAAGGTCATCACCGGGATTGTCGAGATTGGAATCCGTGTTCGAAGGTTCTTCATAGGCGAGATTGCTGTTGGAGTCTACCAACGAGCGGTCTTGCACGCTGATGCCTGCGCCACGGAGGTCGACGCTCTCATCGTCAGTGAAATTGCCGTCATCGTTGATGTCGATTATAGCACGGTCGTACTTACCGTCGGCATTGACATCGACAAATGCTGCTTGGTGTCCGTTGACCGAGCCGGCACCTACTATGACCGTGCGGCCCTCTATCTCGGTAGTACCTTCCTCTGATATGTTCACAGTCAAACCGTCTGTTGTTGTCGTGTCATTAACGGCGGGAATGACATGTCCCTCTGCGCCCGATACTGTGACATGCATGTCGGAGATGTCGAACATCTCGTCCTCCTGCAGTTGACCGTCACCATTGGTATCCACCATGGCCACATCGAACACGCCATCGTGGTCTTTGTCCATAAGTACAGCATCGCGACCGCCATAGGTAGCCTTGGCTACGTATACCAGATCACCGTCGACTTCCAATTCCTGTACCTCCTGTATCTGGAAGGAGATATCGTCGTTGGCGTTGATCAGGTGGGTATTGTGCACCGACAGACCAGACTCTCTGATATCGATCACCTCGTCGGCATCATCACCCAGTTGGCCGTTGCCGTCGGAGTCTACAATCACTGCATCGTATTTACCGTCGCGGTCGAGATCGACAAACACGGCCATCTTTCCCTCGTACAGTCCTTCGCCACGTATGACGGTTGTACCGTCTGACATTGTAAATTCCTCCTCTGACTTGATCACCGTCTCGCCGTCGTTGCTGGCTGGATGAACAGGATTCTTGACAGGGCCGTCATTGACAGCACGATGCACGTTGTTGTCGGTCTCGTGATGCTCGTGCGTGGCGTTGTGAGTGTAGGTTTCGGCGTGGGTCTCATCGCCGGAAGCGATGCCGTTCGCCTGATGGGTGTAGGCGCTGCGCTCCTCGTCTGACATAGAGTTCCACTCCTCCTCGGTATAGGTACTGTACAGCCCGCCGTGCCAACGGAAAGCGCAGCCGGGGCCGAGATGGGCGCGGGCATCGTTGAATGCCTCGTCGAAGGACATCTTGTCGTCTTCGGTGACCACCTTCATGTCAGGGTTGGCGGTCGGTTCTTCATCATCGTGCGACAATATCTGGTTGGCGGCAAAGGCCGATCCCACTCCGAGCACGGCACCGCCGGCTACGGCAGCGGCGCGGCGCGCGGCGTTGTTGTTCTTGAAAGGTTTGCCAAGGGCGTTTTTCACACGCTGAATCATATTTTCGTCGGTAGCCTTCTTTGGGTCTGCGTTGACGTACTGGGTATTCTCGTTCATAGTCTTGAGGATTTTTAGTGACGGTGAAAAAAATAATATATTGATGTGCTTTATATAGGGTCTACATATAGAACGCGTTTCCACCCTTGCCGTCGAGGGCAATAAAGGTGCCGCTATCGGTATAGCGGATGACGGTCGGCGTAAAGTTCTGCTTCTTGAGACGGTCGATAACGTTGCTCGGCACATTGACATAGAAAATGCCCTTGGTGCAAGTCACGAGCGTACCGCGATTGGAGATGCAGACGGAATTGATACGTCCGTAGAGTTCGATGGCGTTCTTGATGACCTTGGCGTCGATGTCGTTGGAGGCGTAGTAGTTTTTGTCGCCGACGATGGCAAAGTCGCCGTTCTCGGAGATGGAGATAGAGAGTATTTCCTCCTGTCGACTGGCATACTGCCCCAGTTCCTCACGCAGTCCACTCGGCACATTGCCTTTGTAGTGGTAGTTGTCGTAGACGACACACCACCAGCCCACGTCAGTGACGGCCACATCATTGATGGTCTGCTTGGCTTTATTGCAGGCAGAGAGCGCATTGCGCATATCGACGGGCAATTCATTGGAATTGTAACCGTTGCCACCAAAGATAGCCACGGCGCACTTGTCGGTCAGACATCCCGTCTTGGCATTTGTGCTCGCATCGATGGCTTTGCGTACCTTCTCTTGCGAGGCTGCATTGTCGGTATAGTCATCGTAGGGTTTGCCGAAAATCTCAAAACCGTTTTGCAAGGTAGCGTCATCCCAACCGTCATCGACATCGGCGACAGAGTCGACTACCTCTGGTGTGGTGGTACGGCGAGGCGTGGTGCGACGGGTGGTGCCGCTGGTGCGTGATCGGTTGGTAGAAGTGCCTGTACGTGAACCTGTCACGGTCTTCGACGACGTATTACCGGTTGTACCGCTGGTAGTGGTTTTCTTCTTCGGAGCGGAAATGGCCTTCTGCGCGTTGGCCGGCATCACCATGGCAAACATCGCCATAAAGGCGACAAGCCAAGCCATCAACGCTGGACGCAGATACTTGTAGTTACGATAGTTCGTCATATAGTCAGATTTTATGGGTTTTTTCTTATATACTATTATAATGTATTCCTTTTGTGTGTAGAATGAACTTGCCTTATCAGTAATCGTCCTCCTCGTAGAATTTGGTCTTGCATTTCGGACAGGCACTGACGTTCACACGGATAACATCGTAGGGCTGAAAACCGAAAAAGTAGTGGCAACCCTTGCTGGGACAGGTGTATTCGCGGAGAAATTTCTTGTTGAGTGCTTCTCGCTTTGCTGCCATGACCTTGACATCTCGGAAACTTTTTATCAAAAGTAGAATGTTGAGCAGTACGGCAATCACATAGATGGGGGGCAGAATGCATTGCACCTCCTCATTATCGCGTCCTACCGTATAACTGATGGCTATTGCGCCAAGCGTAAGTATAGGCACTGCACCGCGGAGAAGATTGACGATGGTCTGCTCGCGCTGCAACTTCTCTTTGGCGGCATGATAGTTTTCCCATACCTGTTTGAGGTGGGAAATGTCCTGTGTCGTTTGGCCGGGTTTCGGAGAAGGTTGGGGAGTCGGTTTCGGTACAGGTTGGGGAGTCGGTTTCGGTACAGGTTGGGGAGTCGGCATCGGCGGGTTCAGTGCGCGGTTCAGTACGGCACTGACCGTCTTCCAGTCCAACGGCACGCGCTCGTATCCCAATTCTATATGTTGCCCCCAGGAAACTACGGTCTCCTCTATGGGCAGTCCGTCGACCCAAGTGACATTGTGGGGCGAGAGATTCTTGATGCTCGTGCCGCCTAATGGATCAATGGTCAGTTCGCAGTGTTTGCGGCTCACGCTCATTGCCACAATCGCTCCTTTGACGGTGATTGCAGGTGTGGTGTCGGTCACAAGGGTCAGATAGTTGGTCTGGGCATTACGGCCTATGGTTATTTTCATATAGTGTTAAATACATTTAATTTTAAGACAGATGGTCTTCGGATTTCGATTGGAGACTTACAAGGTATTCTCACAAAACTACTCAAAGTTAAGTAAATGTCGCCTATATTTCAAATAAAAGACAATATTTTTCAAGGAAATACGGTATTTTATTCGCAAAATGTTCATTTTGTAAAAATTAATAAAATACCGTGAATTTATTTTTAATCACGTTTTTTGTACGTTCATACCAAGAATTTTGCTGTTTATACACATCTACGTGCAGAATAATCCACACATCGTATTTTTGGCACGGTATTTTGCAAATCAAACACACATTCCGGTATACGATACACGCGAAACGCCGAAATGACCTTCCTAAATCCTTAAAAAACGTAAAAATCAGCAACAGTTCTCCTCTTCCCCAGTTTACATGAAGGCTTGTACGAGGAGTACACGGGCCTTGTACGGTCGCTACACGGGCCTTGTAGCGTCCGTACAAAGGCCTTGTAGCATCCGTACAGAGCCTCTGTACGAAAACGTTTCGGTCTGAACCGCCATCCCGCCCGGCCTGGCAAGACTTCCACCAGGGCCTTCAACGCCACCGAAACGCCCCCAAAAAGCGGTCTGTTTGCCGAAAATAGTGTCTCAAATGGTGGATATATCGGAATCTATTTGTACTTTTGCCTCGCTGACCGCAGATTTCCGTCTCTGTGGAGTGTCTACAAGGACAATGTTTTTCAGGTCAGCACAATTCCGGTAACAAGGATACTTCTACATTTTAACATTTCAGGCGGATCCCGACAAACTACCGAAGGATATTCCGTAACCTCACTATTATACATAAAATGTCGTGTATGGACAATTCCCGTTCACGTCTTCAAGGTAAAAAAGATAAAGAAAAAATGAGAGAGAAACATTCAGTGATGATGAGACTAGTTCTTGTCTGCATGACCTTCTTCTGTCTTACGGTCAGCGCGCAGACGACAGTAGTAGATGCCGATACCGACGAACCGGTGCTCTATGCATCGGTGTTCGACAAGACCACCGGCGAATATATCGGCAATACCGACGGTTCCGGCTTTCTGCCTGCAAAGGCAGCAGAGTTGACGACCATCACTTTGCAGCACCTCAACTACAAGCCCATCGAGGTAGAACTATCTTCTGTGACCGATGGCAAGATACGCCTCACTCCGCAGATACACAATGTCAAGGAAGTGGCCGTAGACAAGGGCAAGCACGACTACATACGTCTGAAGGTCTATGTGCGCCAGTTGGCATGGATGACTGACACGCTCGCCAAGGTGACGCGTTCCATCTGCCACCTCTACTTCAAGGCATCAAAAGGCTGCGGCAACCCCAAAATCACGGTACTCTCGGGCGAAGCGCTCTACAACAAAGACGTGCTTTCGGGCAAGAACGCCAAAATGGTCAGGGGCGTGCTCAATTTCGACCCCAGTTTCGCAGTAGACGTAAGCGGTCCCAAGGACCTCAAGAAACTGCCTGAGGAAAAGGTGAAACGCCTCGATATCAGCAATCTCGGTAAGAACTGGGGAAAACTCTACGCCCGTTTCGACTGGAAAAACAACCGCTGCAGCATTGTGTTGGACAGCATGCGATTCCTCAAGCCCTTCACCATTCCCTTCTTCGGCATCTCCATGGGCAATATATTTAACACCGAGACCTACGACATACGCTATGGAGCGCCCAAACTCTCCAATCTTACCAGCATGCTCTTCGGTATGCGTATCACCCACAAGAAGTCGCACACCAGCGTCGACCTCTACAACGAGGTTTTCGTGCTCGACGTAGACTATGCGTCAAAAGAAGACTTGCAGTTGGAAAAAATGGGGCAAATGCGGGAAGACTTCGAAGAGCCTGCAGGCTTCATGCCACTCAACAAGGGCGTAAGACAGGCCATGCTCAACATGCGCCCCATGACCTTCGACGAGAAAAAAGAACTGCTCGAGGAACAGGAAAAGATAAAGAAGCAGAAAAAAGAGATGAAGAAAGAGGAAGAGGCTGAGGAGTAAGTGACGGAAAAAAATAAGTTGGTATGATTTGCGGCTTATATTTTTGAGATGTTTTTGTCTCTTGAAGAGGGAGCATAGCGGGCTATGTGACCGATGAAAGAGGCGAAAACAGCCAAAAAGATGAGCCGGACAACCATCTGAATATGTATTTCATAGTTTTCAAATCGTACCAAGTTATTTTTTTATCGTCACTAAACTTCTCCTCTGTATATAATCATATGACAAACGAAAAACATACCATCATGTCAAGGCTACTGCTCATCGGTTTGGCCTTCTTCTGCCTTACCACCAGCGCACAGACAGTAGTGGATGCAGAAACAGACGAGCCCGTACCCTACGCCTCGGTGTTCGACAAGACCCTCGGTAAGTATATCGGAAACACCGACGGTTCTGGAGTCATTCCCTCAAAGGCAGGAGGAGTGCAAACCATCGCTCTTCAACACATAAACTACCAACCGACCGATGTCTGCCTTGACACTGTGACCGACGGCAAAATTCGACTTTCCCCATTGGTACATAGTGTCAAGGAAGTGTCGGTAGACAAAGGCAAGCACGATTTCATACGACTGAAGGTCTATATGCGTCAGTTGGCATGGATGACCGACACGCTTGCCAAAGTATCGCAGGCCATCTGTCATCTCTATTTCAAGGCATCAAAAGGCTGCGGTTCTCCGTATGAGACAACTATCATCTCGAGTCAATCATTATACAATAAAGACGTATTTGCGGGCAAGAATGACAAGATGAGCAGACTCATCTTCAACTACTCCCCCGATAGGTCGTTGCAGATATACGGTCCTGAAAGGCTCAAAAATCTACCTGAAGACAAAGTCAAAAGGCTCAGCATACGGGAATACAACAAGAATTTCGGTGTCTGCTACGCTCGCTTCGACTGGAAAAACGAGCAGTGTCACATTGTGAACGACAGCATATACTTCTTCAAGCCATTCTCGATTCCCTTCATCGGTATCTCCGTCAGCAAATTCTTTAGCACCGAGACCTATGACATACACTACGGAGCGCCCAAACTACACAATCTTTCCAATATGCTCTATGGCCACCGGGTCACACACAAGAAGTCGAATACCAATATTGACCTCTACGGCGAAATGTACGTTCTCGACGTAGACTATGCGTCAAAAGAAGATTTGGAGGCAGAGAGACAGAATCATAAACGCGTGAAATTCGAGGAACCAAAAGGTTGCATGCCATTCAACGAAAACGTAAGACAAGCCATGCTCAACATGCGGCCGCTGACCTACGCAGAGAAAAAGGAAATGCTCGAAGAGCAAGCAAAAATGAAAAAGCAGAAAACAGAGGAGTAAGCGAAGCGCCTTGCTTCTGCATCAACCACAAAAAAATCCCGGGATGTGGACAATACCGACCACATCCCGGGGTTTTTCTGTTTCAACTGAGAATAGGTACGTCTGTCATTCGTCGCAGGCGGGATAGATCTTGGCCAGTTCGGCGGCAATCTTCTCCGACATCACCGTGCCTATGACCACCTTGCCCTGCGGGTCGATGAGATAGACAGACGGTATCCACTTTACGGCATAGTCCTTTGATACCTCAGTAGTCTTCCACTTCTTGAGTTCGCTGACCTGCGTATAGGCGATACCCAATTTCTCGAGAGCGGTCGTCCACGCTTGTTTGTCGGTATCAAACGACACTCCGACAAACTGCACCCCGCGGTCTTTGTACATATCGTACAGACGCACAATCTCCGGCGCATCCTTGCGACAGTCGGGACACCACGAGGCCCAGAAGTCGAGTACGACATAGTGGCCGCGCAGACTCGACAGGCGCAGGGTGTCGCCAGCGGGCGTAGGCAGGGCGAAATCGGGCGCAGAAACACCGGGCTTGAGCAGTTCGGTAGCATACTTGGTATCAAGGTCGTCGGCAACAGACGTCTGCGCCGATGCAGAGATGGCCGTCATCAGCGCAAAGGCGGCTGCGGCCAACGTTATCATACATTTTCTTTTCATCGCTTTGTTTGATGCTTTGTTTTGAAATATAATGCACATTATATATATGTGCGCTACAAAGGTAGGATACTTTGCGCTTTCGGCAAAATATCGTCCGAAGAAAAATGCGCAATGCGTACAATAGGGATTTTCCCCCACAATGTTAGGGAAAAACCTTTTGCCCGTCACACCATCCGCCGTAACTTTGCAGCAGAGATAAGAAAAAAAAGTCACAACCCTATAAAACGCAGAGATTATGAAAAAGATGATGACCGCACTCATAGCACTGATTGTCATGACAGTCTCGGCTAAAGCCATGAGTTACGAGCAGGCCCGCCAGCAGGCTCTCTTCCTCACCGACAAGATGGCATACGAACTCAATCTGAACGACGCACAATATGAAGCCGCCTACGAGATCAACCTCGACTATCTCATGGGCGTGAATACCTACGACGACCTCTACGGAGCGTACTGGACCCAGCGCAACCTCGACCTGAGTTACATCATGCTCGACTGGCAATACCGCGCCTTCTGCGCCGCCTCCTACTTCTACCGTCCGCTCTACTGGGACGCAGGCTACTGGCACTTCGGCATCTACGCCCGCTACCCGCACCGCGACTACTTCTTCTTCGACCGTCCGTCGATCTACATCAGTTATCGCGGAGGACACAGTTGGAGATACAACGGAGGCAACTCCTGGTATCGTGGACGCGACTTCGGCCCTCGCCCCGGACGCCCCGAGATGGGTATGCGCGACCGCTTCGACCGCGGCGACTTCGGACAAGGACGCACCTATGGCAACAGACAACCGCGTCCCGTCGGTGTCGGCACACAAAACCGTCCGGGCAACAACAATGTCGTCAACCAACCTGGCGGACAGAACCGCGGCACTGGCACCTTCGGTAACCGTACCCCGAACCAGAGCCAGCCCCGCACCACGACCACCCTTCCGGGCCGTACCACCATACCCAACCGCAATACCACTACCACATCACCGGGACGTGCCAACTTCGGCAACCGTGAGAGCAGTACCCGCACCACCGTCACCCAGCCCGGGAATACAAACAGCCGTGGCGTGTTTGGCAACAACCGTGGCGGTATGACCAACTCCACACCTACCCGCACCTTCACTCCCTCCACCCCGAGTAGCGGGTCGTTTGGCAACCGTGGCGGATCGTCTGCTCCCCGCAACGTAGGTGCACCCTCGGGCGGCAACCGCGGAGGCGGTGGCGGATCATTCGGCGGAAGAAGATAAGATGGGTATAGACCCCACCATAAAGTGAAAACACAAAATATATAGATATAAAACCTGTTTGACTCAATACGAGAAAGGGGGAAGATGAGCGGTTGCAACATCTTTCCCCCTTTTTTTTGTTTTTCTCGTCTACGATACCAAACGCACACATCTGTCAGAGTTCGTAAACCCTCACCTCGGCATTTCTCATCTTCTCTATCTCGTTCATCGGTTTGTCGAAATAGACACTTTGTATGGCCTTGTTGATGATACCATGCCCCACGGCCAGCACACTCTGCCCAGAATATTCGCGGCGCAAGAAGTCGAGAAACTCACGGGCACGCGCTTTCATCGCGTCGAGCGATTCCACATCGGCAGGCCATGCTTCACCTTTGAGTTCTGGAATGTACCGCCCAGTAAAAGCGCCCCAGTCGCGTTCGCGCAACAATGGCGTTGTGCGCACGGCCTTGCCGTGAGGCTGAGCGATGATGCGACAGGTATCGAGTGAACGCTTCAGGTCGCTCGACACAAAAGCGTCGATAGGCGTATCGGCCATACGGTCGCGCACGGCAGCGGCCTGCGCCTCGCCATTCTCATTGAGTTCGCCGGGGCGCTGCCCCTGTAAGATTTGGTTGGCATTGTCCACCGTCTCACCGTGGCGGACCAAATAGAGTTTTGTCATATCCTTGGAGTAATTTTCGTCGGGACAAAGGTACGGCAAAAATGGCAATATCACAAACCACACCTGTGCTTTTGCCGACAAACGCTTTGCCGACAGATATTTTCAGCGTAATTTTGCAAGAATAAAAAAAACCGCTTCACACATGACCATCATCGCCACCGTCATCATCTATTTCTTCATACTGATGATTTTCAGCCACCTGACTGCGCAACGGGCTGACAACGACACTTTTTTCCGCGCCAACCGCCGTTCGCCATGGTACATGGTCGCCTTCGGCATGGTGGGAGCCTCCATCTCGGGCATCACGTTTGTATCCGTACCCGGCATGGTACTGAAGAGCGACATGACCTATCTGCAGACGTGCTTGGGATTTATCGTCGGCTACGTTGTCATCGCCTTTGTATTGTTGCCAGTATACTACCGATACAACCTGACCACCATCTACGCTTTCCTTGACCGACGGTTGGGCCATCGCTCCTACAAGACGGGAGCGGCCTTCTTTCTGTTGTCGAAACTGACGGGCGCGGCGGCACGATTCTACGTCGTGTGCATCATCCTGCAACGGTTTGTACTCGACTGTATGGGCGTGCCCTTTCCGGTGACGGTCGTCGTCATGGTTGCGCTGATATGGCTCTACACCCGTCGCGGCGGTATCAAGACACTGGTTTGGACCGACTCGTTTCAGACACTCTGTATGTTTGCCGCCCTGTTGCTCATCATCTACCACGTCTGTCAGTCATTGGGACTGTCGCCCGCCGAAGCGGTACGGGCTGTGGCTGCCGATGCGCATAGTAGGGTGTTCGTATTCGACGATTGGGTAACCACCCAAAACTTCTGGAAACAGTTTCTCAGCGGTATCTTCATCGCCGTGGTCATGACCGGATTGGACCAAGACATGATGCAGAAAAATCTCACCTGCAAGTCGCTCCGCGATGCGCAAAAAGATATGTGTACCTACGGGTGTGCCTTTGTACCTGCCAATCTGCTCTTCCTCACGCTCGGCATATTGCTCACCATGTTGGCTCAGAAGACAGGCACTCCACTACCACAAGCCGGCGATGACCTACTCCCGATGTTTGCCGCTACGGGCGGTATGGGACAGACCGTTGTCATCCTCTTCACCATCGGCATCGTAGCCGCCTCCTTCTCAAGTGCCGACTCGGCACTGACAGCACTGACAACCAGTCTTTGCGTGGATATGATAGACCGGCCGACAGACGAGCGCTTGCGCCGGAAAGTCCATGTGGCCGTGGCCGTCGCCTTCGTACTGTGCATCATGGCGTTTCGCCTGGTCGACAGTTCGAGCATGATCAATGCCATCTACGTACTTTGCTCCTATACCTACGGACCACTTTTGGGTATGTTCGCCTACAGTCTCTTCACCCGACGGAGTGTGTGCGACAAGGCTGTACCCTACATCGCCGTGGCCTCGCCATTGCTCTGTCTTGCTCTTGACAAGGCCGTCGGACATTGCACAGGTTACCATTTTGGCTACGAACTGCTTATGCTCAACGGTTTTTTTACCTTCGCGGGGCTATATCTCTCTCGTCTCCAGCGGCACTGACAATGCGGCAAGATATAGAGAATCGGCCCCATCCTCTGACTGAGGGTGGGGCCGACTGGTTGGTATGATAGTCTAAAATCAGAGATTCTCAGCCGTCAGATAGCGTTCGGCTTCAAGTGCGGCCTTGCAACCGGAACCAGCGGCAACGATGGCTTGACGGTAGACAGGGTCTGCGCAATCGCCGGCGGCATAGACACCGGGAACCTTTGTGCAGGGCGTTCCGTCTATGGTCTTGATATAACCGGTCTCGTCGAGGTCGAGCCACTGGGCAAACACTTCGGTATTGGGACGGTGACCGATGGCGAGGAAGAAACCGTCGATGGGCAGGTCGTAGCGGCTTTCGTCTTCCTGTCCAAGACGCTTTACAAGGTGTACGCCCTCTACGCCGCCTTCGCCATAGAGACCTTCGGCATTGTGCTCATAGAGAATTTCTATCTTCTCGTTGTCCTCTACACGACGCTTCATCACGTCGGATGCACGGAGATAGGGTTTGCGTACAATCATATAGACCTTGCTGCAAAGCCCGGCCAAATAGACGGCCTCCTCACAGGCGGTATCACCGCCGCCCACAACGGCAACGACCTTCTTGCGATAGAAAAATCCGTCGCACGTGGCACAGGCGCTGACGCCCTGACCATTGTATTTCTTCTCATCTGCCAGACCGAGATACTTGGCACTGGCTCCGGTGGCGATAATGACCGTGTCGGCCTCTATCTCAACGCCCTCGTCTGTGGTCAAGACGTAGGGACGTGCCGAAAAGTCGGCCTTTGCGATAGATCCGTCGCGAATGTCGGCACCGAAACGCTCGGCCTGACTGCGAAGATCCATCATCATTTGGTTGCCGTCGACACCCTCGGGATAACCGGGGAAATTCTCAACCATGGTGGTCTGGGTCAACTGGCCGCCCATCTGCAGCCCGCAATATTCCACGGGACTGAGGTTGGCACGTCCGGCATAGATGGCTGCCGTATATCCGGCAGGACCGCTACCTACAATCAGGCAACGGGTATGTTCTCTTTTCTCCATTGTGTATCGGGGAATAAAATTGTCATATTGCGATGCAGACAATAGCCTACGTCACCCAAGATTACTTCTGCAAGAGTCGCTCGATTTCTTCGGCCACATGCTCCATGCTCTCTGTCGGCTCGAAACGGGCAACAACGATACCGAGTTTGTCGACGAGAAACTTGGTGAAGTTCCACTTGATATCGGCCGTTTCCTTGTAGTCGGGCGCATCCTTGGAGAGCATCTCCTCAAGCACGGGTGTAAGCGGATGGGCGGCATCAAATCCGGCGAAGCCTTTCTGAGACTTCAAGAACTTGAAGAGCGGGTCGGCATCGTCGCCATTGACCTTGACTTTCTTGAAACGGGGAAACTCGGTATTGTAGGTCAACTTGCAGAACTGATGGATGGACTCGTCGGTACCCGGGGCCTGCTGACCAAACTGGTTGCAGGGAAAATCGAGCACTTCGAAACCCTGTGCGTGGTATTTCTCGTAAAGTTTTTCAAGTTCTTCATACTGTGGAGTAAATCCGCATTTTGTTGCCGTGTTCACAATCAACAACACCTCGTTGGCATATTCACGCAGAGATACGTCCTTGCCCTTTCTGTCCTTGACGGAAAGATCATAAACAGTTGCCATTTCCTTATCCTTGTATTTTATTAATGATGGGTCGTGCCCTAAAAACCATTTATACATGGCGTTTAGGTTCTTTCTGACCAAAACAATCGTTTTTGAGTTGCAAAGGTAAAAAATTATCGGGATATGGATAGCACGCCAAATGATATTTTTAACTATTGTAAAGAAAAACAGCCTGTCCCCTTTTCCTCTCTTTTACTACACCATAGGGGTTTCCCTACGCTGAAATATGAATTTCCACTTGCATGGCCGGGCAAAACACTATAATTTTGCCCACAGAAAACAATCACCGGACGTGCAGCACAAAAACCGACAATACGTCGTGCAGCGCGTTCCACAATAAAGAATACGACTATGAAACGGATGAAAACCTACCTTGCCATGCTATTGATGGCTACACTTACATTCACCTTTACGAGTTGCGATGAGGACTGGCCGGGCTACCACGGCAACGACTGGAACTACTACGACTACTCTCAAGGCTGGTACGACAACTGGGACTGGTACGGTACGCCCTTCGACCGCACGAATGCCGACCTGAAAAACATGGCGCAAACCCTTCGCGGATACTGGGAGGGACAGTTGCGCTACTACTATCTTGACGACTACGGTCAGTATACACAGGCCGACATGGATGTGCAATTCCAGTTTGATCAGTACAATGCCTCGTCGCTCAATGGACGCGGAAGCGAAATAGACTGGGTGGGCCAAGAAAGTCAGGAACTGCGCTTCTCTTGGTACATCGATCCCCGCACGTACGACATCTATGTCAAGTACGACAACTCGGGAAAAACGTATCGGCTCGATGCCGACGGCAACAGCGATTTCTCCGGATTCAATCTTGACCAAAACTCCTTCTCTGGCGTAATGGAAGGCTATAACAACAAGGAGTACCTTGTATTTGACTGTACCCGCACAACGCTCGCCAAGGACAATGCCACTTGGGAAACCGAAAGTCTGACACGCTCAGTGAAGAACCCACGCATCAAGGGCGAACGCCACATGAAGTTCGTCAAGCGATAAACAGGACACAGAGGGGGAACACCCTACTACCCAAGAATACACAGAAAAACCGCCCGCGCTCACCATGAGCCACGGGCGGTTTTTCTGTGTACACTCTTCTTCTCACATGAAAATTATCCGTCCAAACGATGAATACTGCGCAACTTTGTGCGGCGGCCATAAATGGCGATGACCACAAAGCATACAAACGGAAGAACGAACGATACGTTGACGGCAGGCATACCAAAGAGGGTTCCCATATCGATGATGCTGGCCTGCAACGGTGGAAGAACGCTACCGCCGAGTATGGCCATGATCAGTCCGGCAGCACCAAACTTGGCATCGTCGCCCAGTCCGGTCAAGGCAATGCCGTAGATGGTGGGGAACATCAGCGACATGCATGCACTGACTGCTACAAGACAATACAGTCCATAGATATCTTGCAATACAATGACGCCTATGGTAAAACATCCGCCAAGTATGGCGAGTATCATCAGCAGTTGACCGGCATTGAGATAGCGCAACATAAAGGTGCAGATAAAACGGGAGCAACAGAAAATGACCATCGCCACGATATTGTATTGCTGCGACATCACCTCTGCCGCCTGTTCGGTCATACCCTCCGCCATGAGTACACGCGTACCATACTGTATGATGAAGGTCCAGCACATAATCTGTACGCCGACATAGAAGAATTGCGCAATGACACCTTCACGATAGTGTGGCATGTGGAAGATGCGGCGAAGCGTGGGAATGAAGTTGATATCGTGGTTGGCATCACCATTCTTCGGCATCCGCCAAAAGAGGATGACGAGGAACATAGCAAGAATGACCAGTCCGATAGCCAGATACGGGCCTATCAGCACCGTAAGATCAGCCTCCTTGACCGCCTCAAACTCGGCATCGCCCAACGTAGCGCGTCCGGCAGTATCAAGCGGATTGAGACGGGCTTGGATGAAGTTCATGGCCACATACATGCCAAGCAACGATCCCATAGGATTGAACGACTGGGCGAGATTCAGACGGCGTGTAGCCGTCGCCTCTGTACCCATGGAGAGAATGTAGGGATTGCTCGAGGTCTCTAGAAACGAGAGTCCGCAGGTCAAGATGAAGTAAGCAATGAGAAACGGATAGTAGTCACCGGCCATCTTGGCGGGATAGAACAGGAATGCGCCAACGGCATACAGTCCGAGTCCGAGCAACACGCCGGCCTTGTAACTGTATCGGCGAATAAACATGGCAGCGGGGAAAGCCATGGCAAAATATCCTCCATAGAAGGCCACCTGCACCAAGGCTCCATCGGTGGCAGACATCCGGAATATCTTGGAGAAGGCCTTCACCATAGGATTGGTGATATCGTTGGCAAAGCCCCATAGGGCAAAACAGGAGGTGATGAGAATGAACGGTACAATATAGTTGACACCGTCCTTCCAAAAGAGTGATTCTTTCTTTTCGGTTGATGATTGCATAAGGTCTGTTTTGGCGTAATAATGATGTGTTCTTCAGTGTTGTGTCAGAGACTGCGGCGAACAATAGCCCGAAGGTCGGAAAGGCCGTGCAGTTCGCCTTTGCCCATGGCTTGGGCGAGGATATTGCCCATGGCTGTGGCCTCAACGGGGCCAGCCACGACTGGTATGCCGAGCGCTTCGGCCGTCAGTCGGTTGAGCAATGCATTCTGCGACCCGCCTCCGATGATATGCAACCGCTGTATCGGATGGGGCAACATGGCATTGAGCCGTTCTGCGGCCTCAGCATACCGATAGGCGAGCGATTGTAATACCACGCGCACGGTTTCCGCCTTGTCACGGGGAACGGCCAAGTCATGCGTCTTGCAGTAGTCGCAGATGGCTTGTTCCATCGACTTGGGATTGAGGAAGACGGCATCATCCACGGGAATTACACTGTCGATGACGGCCTGTTCTGCTTGCGGAAGGAGGACATCGTATTGTTGAGGTTGGCCTTGATCAGCCCACTCCGCCATCAGCCGCTGCACAAACCACAGACCAGTGATGTTCTGCAGGAAGGTGATACGGCCTCCCACACCGCCCTCATTGGTAAACCCTGCGGTACGCGCTTCCTCTGTCAGAATGGGTGTTTCGACTTCTACGCCGAACAGCGACCATGTACCGGAACTAATGAAGGCGACGGGCGACTCATCATCGTCTGCGGGTACAGCAGCCACTGCACTGGCCGTATCGTGCGAACCGACGGCGAAGACATCCACCTGGCCCAGCCCCGTATATTCGGCAATCTCAGGACGCAAGCGACCACGCACCGTTCCCGGCATGACGATGGGAGCGAACAGACGGCGGGGTATGCCCAATCCGTCGATTGTAGTCCAGTCCCAATCACGCTTCTGGGCATCAAGCAGTTCGGAGGAAGAAGCGATGGTATACTCGGTATTGGCCTCTCCTGTAAGGAAATAACTGAACAAGTCGGGCATGAAGAGCAAACGGTCGGCCACATCAAGGGCCGTATCGCCAGTCAGCCGCATACTGTAGAGTTGGAAAAGGGTATTGATCTCCATCACCTGAGTACCATTGACGGCATAGTGCGCCGTAGGGTCTGCGTGACTGAAGAAATGCTCGGCTAGACCTTGAGTACGAGCATCGCGGTAGCAGACCGGATTGCCTATAAGATGGCCTTGGGCATCGATCAGTCCGAAGTCTACCCCCCAGGTGTCTATGCCGATACCGTCAACGTGCAGTCCGAGTGTGGCTGCCTTGCGCAGTCCTTCCAGCATATCGCCGAAGAGGGCAAGGAAATCCCAGTACAGACGGCCGCCAAGAGGTATCTGCCGATTGGGGAAGCGGTGCACGACCTGCATCTCGAGCCGGCCGTCGCGCAGTGTTCCCGCCACGACGCGGCCACTACCTCCCCCGAAGTCTATTGCGAGGTATGTCATCTGATTGTTCTTGTTGGTGACGTAGGGATGCTTTCTACTTGGTCTTCTTGCCGAGAACATAGGTTTCAAGATCATCGATCTCCTCGGGGGTCAGCGTATTGTAGTTGCCTCCGCTGAGCACGATGATACGGCAGGCCATCTCGAAGAACATGGCCCGCTCGAACACCTCGTCGAACGTCTTACCGCAGACTACCTGTCCATGCTTGAGCATGAGGGCTGAGTTGTGATCCTTGAGTGCTGCCTTGACAGCCTCAGCCAGTTCGGGTGAACCGGGACGGTAGTAAGGTATGATGGGAATCTCCTTGCCGACATGACAGGGCACTTCGGCTGTGACATTGAAGTCGGTGGGGATATGCTTGGAGCAAGCCACTGCCGTGGCGTACTTGGACTGGAAATGGAGCACCACGTCGCAGTCGGGACGCTCACGCAGAACACCGAGATGGAAGCCGCTCTCCATGGAGGGCTTCACGCCATTGAGCACGGCACCGTCGGCCACGCGGCAGATGGCAATTTTCTTTTCTGGCAGGGTGGGTACCCATGATCCGGTGCCGGAAACGAGGGCTTCTTCGCCGATACGCCATGAGATATTGCCGCTGGAGCAAAGGGTGAGTCCGGCATCGCCCACACGGTGGGCCTGGCGGAGGAATTCTTGTATATGAAGGTCTGTTATCATTGTCTTTGATGGGTTTTATGCCACTGCCCTACTCTCCCCCTCATATGGGCAGTAGGACAATGGATTTTTTTTGTTATAGATAGGGTCTGAAAGTCACTAAGTGACGGTGAAAAAATAAGTTGGCTACTAAAAAGCCTTGCGGTAGAGTTCGAGCAGGTCGGCTTCGGTCACGTCGCGCGGATTGCCGGGTGTGCAGACATCGGCAGCGGCGGCTTTGGCCAAGCGTGGAAGATCGGCTTCCTTGATACCAAGTTCAGCCAGATGTTGCGGTATGCCGACCTTGATGCTGAGTGAGCGTACGGCATCGACGGCGGCCTGTGCAGCCTGTTCGGGAGTGAGTCCGTCGGTGGACACGCCCATAGCACGGGCAATGACGGCAAATTTCGGCAGGGCGGCGGGTGCATTGTATTCCATCACGGTGGGCAACAACAGGGCATTGGCTACGCCGTGGGGGATGTCGAAGATAGCCCCAAGCGGATGGGCCATGCCGTGTACGGCACCAAGACCGACATTGGAGAAGGCCATACCGGCAATATACTGGGCAACGGCCATACCGTCGCGTGCTTCGGCATTGGTGGGTTCGTTGACAGCGGTCTCAAGATGGCGGGCTATCATTTCGATGGCCTTGATCTCAAACATATCACTCATCTCCCATGCGCCCTTGGTAATCAATCCCTCTATGGCATGGGTGAGCGCATCAAGTCCGGTGGCGGCAGTGAGACTGCGTGGAAGTGTATACATGAGTTCGGCATCGATGATGGCGATAGCAGGTATGTCGTTGGGATCGACGCACACCATCTTCTTCTCGTTCTCCTCGTCGGTGATGACATAATTGATGGTCACCTCGGCTGCCGTTCCGGCCGTGGTAGGCAGGGCAATGATGGGCACGGCCTTGTGCTTGGTATTTGCTACGCCCTCGAGCGAAACTACATCGGAGAACTCGGGATTGCGCGTGATGATGCCTACGGCCTTGGCGGTATCGATAGATGAACCGCCGCCGATGGCCAATATAAAGTCGGCGCCGGAATGGGCAAAGGCTTCAAGACCTGCTTTGACATTGCGTACGGTAGGATTCTGCTTGATTTCGCTGAATACCTCATAGGGTATAGCGGCTTCATCGAGCACGTCGAGCACCTTTTGGGCTACACCGAACTTGATAAGATCTTTGTCGGTGCAGACAAAAGCCTTGTGGAGGCCGAGACGTTTGACTTCGCCGGGCAATTCGCGACGCGCCCCGGGACCGAAATAGGATACTTCGTTGAGAATGAATCTTCTAGTCATGGTAATAGGGTTGTGGTGGTGTGAAGGTTTCCCGGAAGCGGATGTGCTTTCCGGGAAATGTATGTTATTGTATCGGCAGGCGGGTCCTGGTAACAAAAAGCCCGCCCGCACTGAATTCTTCTGATTACTTGTAGATCGGACCGTAATTCTTGCAGGCACGGTAGTCGGCCCCTTCCTTGTCCATACCGAAGGCGTTCCATGCGGCGGGACGGAAAATCTTGTCTTCATCCACATTGTGCATGCTCACAGGTATGCGCAAGATGGAGCAGAGCGTGATAAGGTCGGCACCGATATGGCCGTAACTGATAGCACCATGGTTGGCTCCCCAGTTGTTCATCACCGAGTACACATCCTTGAAGGGTGCCTTGTCGCAGGTGCGGGGTACAAACCATGTGGTAGGCCATGTGGGGTCGGTACGCTTGTTGAGAATCTCATGTATTTCGGGATCAATGTCGACGGTCCATCCTTCGGCGAGTTGGAGCACCGGGCCAAGTCCCTTGACGAGGTTGAGACGCACCATAGTGACGGGCATACCACCCTTGGTAAGGAAGTTGGAGGAGAAACCGCCGCCACGGAAATAGTCGCGGTTGGCGGGATACCATGTCGTGGCTTTGAGACACTTGTCGGCATCCTCTTCGGTCATCTCCCAGAAATGTTTCATCTCGGGTTCGCCAGCAGCATTGGTCGCAGCACCTGTGCCATCGAGCGTTGTGGCTCCAGAGTTGATAAGATGGATAATACCGCCAGCGGCACGGCCGGTAAGTTCCTTGCCGGTGACACGCTTCACGGCCTCGGGACTCCAATAGGTACGCACGTCGGAGAATATCTGTGCACGGCCCGTGAGCAAGTGATTGAAGAGCATGGCTACACCGTTGCCAGCATCGTTCTCGGTGGCAAGAATGATAGCCTCACGCAGACCATTCCAGTCAAACGAGGTATTGAGCAGGGCTTCGGGATAGTCGCCATTGGGATAGAAATCGGTCCACTGGCGCTGGCCCTGGAAACCGCCAGCAATAGCGTTGTGACCGAGAGCCTCTTCCTTGAATCCCATCTCACGCAGTTTGGGATTGCCGTGCATGAGGTCGCGCATGATGATCATCATCTTGACGATGAACTCCCAATCGCGGTCTTTCTCCTCGCGGGTCTTCTTCTTCTCTTCGCGGTTGCCGATGTCCTCACCCTCGTTGCACATGCAGTGTTCGCGAGTCCAGACCATCGCCTTTTCGTATTCCTCATAATCATAGATACCTTCGGTCATACGGCGAATGATCTCGGTCAGGTCGACACTCTCGTTGCGCATACCGAGATATTCCTGGAAGAAGTCCGGATTGACAATGGATCCGGCGATACCCATGCAAGCACTACCCATAGAGAGATACGACTTGCCGCGCATCGTGGCCACTGCCTGGGCAGCGCGTGCAAAACGGAGTATCTTTTCGGCCACATCAGCGGGGATGGTATCGTCGGAGAGGTCTTGCACGTCGTGTCCATAGATACCGAAGGCGGGCAGCCCCTTCTGTGCGTGGGCGGCGAGAACAGCGGCGAGATAGACAGCGCCCGGACGCTCTGTACCATTGAATCCCCATACAGCCTTGGGCCAATGCGGGTTCATGTCCATCGTCTCGGCACCATAGCACCAGCAGGAAGTCACGGTGATGGTGGAGCCTACGCCCTCACGCTCAAACTTCTCGGCACAAGCTGCACTTTCGGCCACACGGCCGATAGTACCATCGGCAATGACACACTCTACTGGGGAGCCGTCACCGTTGCGAAGATTTTCGGAGATGAGTTTGGCCACGGAGTGGGCCAGATTCATGGTCTTTTCCTCGAGGCTTTCACGTACGCCTCCTTGACGTCCGTCGATGGTAGGACGGATACCGATTTTAGGATATTTGTTCATCTGATACTAAATTTAAGCAGGTTCTGTGCGAACCCGTTTTCATGTTAATAATTGGTTGACGGTCCTTGTCTCCGGAACCGTTCTTAGATTTCGGTAGTTGTATAGATTGGTGCCGTAGGTACGGCGTATGGTTATACCGCGCAGGCTTGATTTTCATAGCGCCGTATGGTCTTCATCATACCTAACAAAGGTAAGGATAATCCCGGCATGCCACGGAGAAAGAATTGTTTTTTTATGTTTTTTTATACACTTTCATTCATTGGGTTCGCATCATCTCGACAACCATCTATTCTCTTTTGCAACATAAAAAACACACTTTGCCGAAACTGTTTTCGCCAGCAAAGCACAATGGTTAGAAAATATATTCATACCTTTGCAAAAAGATAACAGAATACAGAAAAACAGAATATAAAACATATAAAAATACAATAAGCGCATGAAACACTTTACTCTTCTTCTTGCAGCCGCCACACTCGCAGTGGCACCGGCCGTGGCACAAACGGAAACGATCGCAACGGCAGGAAAGTTCAGCCCCCTCCGCCCCTTCAAAAAGGCATCTACCCTCTTCACGACCAAGGCGACAGGATTTCGCACCCCGTTGCTTCGCTCCGCCAAGCAGTCGGCCACACCGATATGGAAGGTCAGCCACGACAAACAGTATACCTACGATGATACCGAAGGCACATGGGAGTTTGCCGCCGATGACTACTATACCTACGATGCCAATGGCAATGTCACCGTACAGGTACAAGACGATGGCAGCGAGCAAGTGAAAGCCGAAACCGTATACGATGCCGCAGGCAATGCCGTCGGTCAAGTGACCTCTACCTCGGAAGACGGAGTCAACTATACACCGTACAACAAGAAGGCAAGCACATACGACGAGAAGACGGGTACCGTCACCGGATACGAGTCATGGACACTCGACGAGGACACATGGACCATGGGCTACGGATGCTACAAGATTGCCATTACCCGCAATGCCGACGGCAATGTGACCAAGGTGACGAAGACCGAGTACGACAACGACACTCAGGAATGGAGCAAAACCGATGAGGTGACCTACACCTACACGGCGGGTTCTACCGGACCGACCGGTTGCACCTACTCCGGCATCGACGAGGATACCAACGAATATGGAGTCATCGATGTGTTCACCAACATGGTTTGGGAAAAATGCGACGGGCAACTCGTCGACGAACAGTCACTGCCCGCCACCTGGTTTTGGGGAGACAATCTGCTCAAATCGGCCACACTCGTTGAAAGCGGCGTGACGCTCAATGTCGAAGGCAAGAACGACGAGAACGGATTTGTCATGAGCATGACCTCGCCCAGCAACACGCTCTACCTGCAGACTATGGAAATGAAGGTCAATGATGAAAACGGCAGTTACACCTTCGGCAACTACCTCTACGCCAGTCACTCCGGCGACGTATCGAAGGGCGATACCGACCTTATAGGTTGTGCCTACGAAACCATCACCTACGACGAGAAAGGCAACATCACACTCGACGAGGCCTACACCTCCGACCTCGATTACATGCAGTGGAACCCGTCCGTAGAACTCTCCCAAGGCATGAAAAACGAATACACCTACGACGAGAACCACGGCGGTGAGATCTCTGAGACCATCACCTCCTACTACGACACCGATGCCGCAGCCTACATACCCACAGTGAAAGTATCCGCTATAGAATACATCGACCTCGCCACTGCTATCTCCAGCATCGATGCTGACACAGACACCACCCCCGTCAAAGTATACAATATGCAGGGCATCGCCGTCGGCACTTCTGTCGACAACCTGCCCCACGGACTCTACATTGTGAAACAAGGCGGAAAGACCTTCAAGACCATTCGCAAATAAGCCCCACCATACAAAAACACTAACACTGCGGAAAGCCATGCCACACCACCTGTGCGAACATGACTTTCCGTTTTTTTGTATCACTCCTCCGCAAGCAAGCGAAAAACCCATACACTTTTTTGCTTTTTTACGACTTTCCCGACACCATTCACAATAGAATTGTATAACTTTGGTGACAAAAAATAACATCTGATAACGTAAAAACAAAAATTATGGAAAGAGTAAAAGCAAAAGTACTGCGTATTGACAAAGACAGCCACAAATTTGTCGTAGAATATCAAGACCACCAATATAAAATCAACCAATTAAAGTTTCAGCAACAACAACGGGAGACACCCGAATATATAGACTGTATGTATGAACGTCGTCCCGACGACCGAGCATATCTCCGACAGGACATAGAATCTCTCGTCAGAGGAAAATACAAAGAAGACGACATCATAGAACTGAAAGTCAAACACATATTCGACAATTATATCAGCCTCGAAGACGAAAACGGATTTGCGGCCACTATGTCACGCAACAGTGAAGTCAAGGAACTACTCACAACACGCATACTCGGACGCATCACAAAGATAGGCAGCCTCTACATGCAGGTAAGTTTCGCCAAGGCAGTCCATGCCAATAGGGTGAACCTGCCCGAACTGGAAGAGAGTCTGCGAAACGACAACACTGGTTCTTCCGTCATCGACCGCGTGGCAGCCATCGTCAACGGCGACATCGTGCCCTATCAGGAACATCTACGCTGTCACTGGCTCGTCAACGATGTGCGAAACACCCCCGTGGTCCTCAGCCACCTCATTGACGGCATATACGACATCTTCGGCAAGAGCGATCTGCTGACCCGATGCACATTCCCCGAAAGGGAAAAAATCGAACACCGTCTCTCCGCCATCGTCGACCAAACGCATTGGTGCACCAATGCGGCAAAAGCCATTACCAACAATGAAGCAGAAGACACCGTCATGCGCATGGCAGAACGCATCTCCCAATCTGGATACTGCTACAGACTGGAAGAAAAACTCTACACCACCCTCTTCATCTGCCACCTTGAACCGGCACTGACCACCAAGATCATCACCCTCCTGCTCTCCGCCCTTCGCAAGCAAGACATCAAAGTGTGGCAACGCGATCCCTACGCCGGCGTATGGGTGACCCTTTTGCAACAGTACATCGACTACATCGGCACTACACAAGAGCAATACGCCATCGGCGACGAGGAAAAGCGGCTACTCATACAGGTCATCGCCATGCAGTCTGCCATCGACCCCACTGGCCGACTGGGCATCATTGACACCCGACTCAACAAGGCCATCCTCTTCAGGCTATGCTCTGAGATGAAAGTTGAAGATCGGCAGAAAATGCTCGAACAAGCCTTGCTTAGCCTCATATCCGAGACTTCAAGCGCCACGTTCGTATACAACGAGGGGTCTGAGGATGTAGACATCACTGCCAACATCATCTACCACCAAAAAGACACCGACGAAACCGACGAAACCATTCCGGAAGTATATAGCACCGACCAGGTGGACGTCAGCGTCACCGCCAACGCCATCACCATCGCACCCACTACCACCGGACGCGAGCGTTCCTATATGGCCCTACACAACCTCAACCTCTTCCACCACCTCGACATCCGCCTTGACGAAAAGCCCAGAACGGCCGCGCCAGGCAACGCCAGCAGTAGCATTGGAGCAAGCAAGAACCTATGGCACGCCATCGACAAAAGTCTATACTCCAACCATACATCCACACAGACAAAAAACAAAAGACCTGTCGTAGGAGATGCCTACGACATCATCATTACCGCAAAGACACCCAATATAGAACAGGAATACGAATGTCGCATCGTCGAAGATGGCTATGAAGGCGAAGGCACATTGCTGCTCAGCGAAACCGTAGGTTACTACCCCGGAGACATCGGTACCGCAAACTTCCGACACAACGGTCGGCCATTGAAACTCTACGCCACCGTGACCGACATACGGGAAGACGGGAAATGCACGTTCAGCATGGCAGAAAATATCATCGACTTCACCGAAGAATACCATGAGAACAACATCCAGTACAACACCGAAATGGTATGCTCACTCAACAACCGCAAAGGCAATGTACCACGTACACCGGGTATCAGCACCGACGGTTTTTCCATGTCGATAGAAGCAGGCAACGGTGCCACACTCGCCGACCTCACAAAAGGCAAACTCGTCGTCGTAGGAGATATCAAAATGGGTCCCGACGGATACCTCAACGCCACCTATCTGCGCGACGCCGACCCAACCGAGTTTACTACGCAAAGGGCATTTCACAACCTGATGGTTCTCTACGCCTACGGAGAAGTGTACACCGAGAACGAACAAAACGAGGAAGAAAGCCAGAAAGCCTTCATGCAAGAGTCGCATGTAGCCGAACTGACCAACATTATCGATGTGGTAGCATCTACCGAGAACGATCACGTCAGACGCTATAACTACCTCGCTTACTGCCGTCTGTTGGCCAAAATCCTGCAGAAGGACAGCCTCGAAAAATACTACGAACTGCGTATGCTCATGACCGAAGCGTTGAAATACTTTGAAAAGAACCGCAAAGTCGACCCCGAACATATTGCAGAACTCAACAAATGGGGGGACATCATCACCCACCGCAATCTCTCCACTACATACGACAAACTCACCATTCTCCAAATGCTCAACACCGACAACGCAGAACGATTGTTCGATTATGTGAGAGACAGCAAGGATGAGAGTGTGAAGGGATTGGCCTCGCTCGTCGCCTCACACAACCTCATCAAGAAGATGGGTCTTCAGGAGCAAGCCGGAGACATCATGGAAAAAATATTCGAGACACTCGGTCTGAGATGGACGGAAAGCAACAAGAAATACTATGGACGTGAAGACTTCCACACCGAGTTCAAGCAAAGCATCGTCTACCCCGCCGGAGCCATGCGCGAAGACATCAATACCCAGACCAGCGTCATACTCAAGGTGATTTGCTCGTTCCTCAATTCCGATGGTGGCAAACTCTATATCGGCGTCAATGACACCGGTTATGAGATGGGCATCGAGAACGACTTGAAATACAGACTCTTCGAAGGCAATCTCGACAAATATGAACGACATATCGTTGATGCCGTCACCATACGACTCGGCCAAGAAGCCAGCCACCACGTACACTACGAACTCGACAAGGGTGCAAAGACGAAAGTGCTTGTCGTCAATGTAGAACGATGCCACTCGGCGGTCAGCCTCGATGGAATCTACTACGAGCGTTTCGCCGAAACATCACGCGCACTCCACGAGCCCTACCTCAGCAAATTCCTTGCCGCCCGCACCAAGTCAGCTACTTCCTCCTCTACTCCGCCTGCTACCGTAAAAGAGACAACCACCTGTCACCCGCAAAAGCAGGAAAACGATACCATCACAAAAGACCCGGAACAAGAACACACCATTGCCACATCGACCTACCGCAACAACGCGATACACGACTACGACGAGGGTTACATCCTCACCATAGGCTACATCTGTCTCTGCAAGAACAATACCTACAGCATACACCACGATGAGGACTGGAACACATACGACCTACAGTTGGCCGTACACGAAAACGAGGTAAACGGATGGCTAGTCATGGTCTACCGCGACGGATATATCTCCAAAGTACCTGTCAAGGAACTGCTCGACAAAGATGACAATGCTACCTATAAGCGCTTCGCTGACGCAGAAATCGTATTCGCCTCCATCGTAACCGACACTGACACTCTCGCCATCGGCGTCGGTGATAGCAAAGGCAACCGATATATGCGGTTCGATGATGTAAAAAATGTCATTGAGGACAAAATGCAAGGGCACGGTATCTCCACTATTTCAACACCACACAACGGTGTATACTACTGCGACACACTCCCCATCGCAACCGTACAAGAGACAAGTCTGAAGCGAAACCTCAACGACAAACAACTCGGTGTATCACTGAAAACCAACTACGGACAAGATATCAGAAAGTTGCTCCCAAAAATCGGATACTGAAACGAAATGTGACCGATGGTATTGTACGACACAAGATATTTGTCTATATTTGCATACTAAGACACACCGAAAGACAAACCACGCGATTATGGCAAGATTTATCAACCCCTTCACCGACGTCGGATTCAAGCGCATCTTCGGACAAGAAGTGTCAAAACCACTGATACTCGATTTTCTCAACAATCTGTTCGAAGGCGAAGAGCATATCCTCCACATCACGTTTCTCGACAAGGAACAACCGGCTCTCTATGAAGACGACCGCTCACTCATATACGACATCTACTGCGAGACGGACCAAGGAAAGAAAATCATCGTCGAAATGCAGAACAAGTCACAACCTTACTTCAAAGACCGTAGCATCTACTACGTATCAGAAGCCATAGCACGGCAAGGCGAGAGAGGATCATCGTGGAGATACAACATCGATGCCGTATACCTTGTCGCCTTTCTCAACTTCTGCCCGATGGACTTCGAAAAGAAATTTCGCACAGACATCGTACTCACCGACAAAGAAAACCAAAAGATTTTCTCCGACAAAATCAGAATGACATTTCTGCAACTGCCACTCTTCGAGAAAGAAATAGACTCTTGCGAAAATCAATTTGAAAAATGGATATTTTTATTGAAGAATATGGAAACCTTGACAAGATTGCCCTGGGCCGCTAAAAGCGCGGTATTCAAGAAATTGGAACAAATAGCCGATGTGGCCTCCCTCTCCAAAAGGGAACGCATGAAATATGATGAGGGCCTGAGAAAATACCGCGATACCCTATCGGTACTCGAAGGTGCCAAACAAGACGGACTAGCCGAAGGTAGAGCCGAAGGTAGAGCCGAAGGTAGAGCCGAAGGTAGAGCCGAAGGTAGAGCCGAAGGTAGAGCCGAAGGTAGAGCCGAAGGTAGAGCCGAAGGTATCGAGAAAGAAAAGGCCGAAACTGTAAGGCGTTTGCACAACGTCGGAGCAGAATTATCAATTATTGCCACCGCCACCGGTCTGACCATTGAAGAAGTGAAGGCACTGCTCAACTGAAAAGAAAATCCACAAAACTTCTAACAACAATACAAACATCTATAAAAAATATAACCCCATGCAAGGCATTATCTGCATACTTCTCATCGCCACCATCGCCTTTTTGGCGAGACTTGTCCTCGAAATAAAGGGCGTACGTTCCAAGATTGATAGTCTTCAGGCTCGTTTCGCCAACGTCCGCCCTTACACCAACACAGAGGTGAGCACAACAAACTCTGAGAAAGAGGAGAAACGCATGACCAAATCACTTCTACGCAGTACGCTAACAAATATGGGATGCACCGTAGAAGAAGACGATGAAAAACTATGGACCGAATACCAAGGCGAGAATTTCGTATTCTACTGCAATGAAGAGGACCCGAACATCAGAATAATCGACTATTCATGGTACTCCCAAGGATTGGATGACTTGACAGAACTATCTTGCCTCAAGTCAGCCATCAACCGTACCAATATGCGCAGCGACTCCACCATAGTATACGCCATTGACAAGGAAGATGGTGAAGCACTCGTACATTCAAGTCGGGAAATCATCTTCATCAAGGAAATACCTGCACTTGAAGACTATATCAGAAGACAATTCCATGTGATGCTCATCCTACATCGCTGGCTCTTCGAGGACATGAACGAGGTACGCAAGGAAAACGCTTGACATATCTTTCTTCATTTCCCCAACAGAAATCTGCACACCAAACTAACGTGAACCCGACAAATTCGAGGGTTCTAAATAAGAATCCCTTTCAAACCTCTATTGGCTACGATATGCTTTGCTCTATCAACAACAAAGTGAGAAATCCCAATAGCAAAGCATAGGTAGCTTGTTTTTGATAACCATGGGCGTGGGTTTCGGGTATCATCTCGTCGCTTGTCACGTAAAGCATAGCGCCACCGGCAAAGCCAAGCATGACAGGAAGCATCATCTCCGATATGTTTCCCAAGGCATAACCCAACCATACTCCAACGATTTCAAGCAATCCAATAACAATGGAAATGGCCAACGTACGCAATCTGCCGACGCCTGCCAACAATAACGGTGCGACAATAACCATCGCTTCGGGTATATTTTGAAGGGCAATGCCAATGCTGACAGTCCAAGAAGCATCGCCTTCTGTTATACTCACACCTGTGGCAATTCCCTCAGGCAACTTATGCAATGCTATAGCCATTACGAACAGCAGTACATGATTGAGCGTGGCGTTATGCCGATGTTCTTCAATGTCAAGACCTGTGATATGATGAAGGTGAGGTGTTATAAGGTCAAGTATATTCAAAAAATAAGCACCGCCCATTACGCCGGCCGTCACCATCCACCACGGTACAGTCTTCGCTTCGAAGGCAGGGACTATCAAGCCGAGCGTAGATGCCGCCAACATTATGCCGGCGCAATACCCAAGAATGGTATCGTTCCACCTATGGGGTAATTGTCTGATGGAAAAACCCAAAACACAACCTAAGATTGTTGCACCAAAAAGTCCACCGGCACTAACCCAAACGCTTGTCATTTATTGAAATATTGATGAATTGGAGAACAAATTTACGAATTATACATTAAAAAATAGCCAATAGCACTAGAAAGCAAGCGTATATACCAATATTTGGGTATAGCAAACTGTCGGACAAATTACTATCATGACATATTGCAGTAAATTGTTTTAGGCGGGTTCTATACCTCTGCACCCACCTCTTTGTAGTAGGCGAGGCGTTGTGCGTCGGAGAGGAGGGTCGGTTTTACCGAACCCCATAATTGGATAAGCCGATTGCTATTCAAAAATAAAAGTCCAGGACTTTCTCCATCTATGGAACTTTCCCAATCTATGGAAAGCATTCTGGGCTTTGTTCTTAGTTTTGTAGTTACAATTGGGACTAAGTGACGATAAAAAAATAACTTGGTACGATTTGGAAACTTTGAAATACATATTTAGATGGTTGTGCAGGTCAACTTTTTGGCTGTTTTTCGCCTCTTTCATCGGTCACATAGCCCGCTATGCTCCCTCTTCAAGAGACAAAAACA